>NZ_LNRB01000001.1:0-532254 GCF_001557945.1 Vibrio sp. CUB2
ATACATTGGTTTCTCGTCAGTATGCCCCGTAATATTGAGGTCACACCGGAGAGAGGAACATTCCCCGCAAGTAAATGCATTGTGCGTCCTTTAGGAAAAGCCCTCACATAACACTCACCCTGCGGTAGCCATTCATCTTGTATATGCGTAGAGCCAAGTTCGGTATCAATAATGTCGTAAAGCGCACTCTTAGAGCAAAGGAGCATTGCAATCCAATTTGCTTCTAGTTTTGCCATTTGTGGTGAATACCCCAAATAAGTAATAAGAGACCGAATATATGCCCTTCTTCTTGAATACTCTTCGCTCTTCCAACGC
Source organism: Vibrio sp. CUB2 (assembly GCF_001557945.1). Lineage (NCBI taxonomy): Bacteria > Pseudomonadati > Pseudomonadota > Gammaproteobacteria > Vibrionales > Vibrionaceae > Vibrio > Vibrio sp. CUB2. Next base: position 316 of record NZ_LNRB01000001.1, read on the forward strand.
TGCCCCGTTGTATAAAGAAAATTGATGATGTTATTTATATTTAGATTATTTAAATAATCATGTGTAACCATCTTGGTTAAGTGAGCATGATTAAAGGAATCAATCTTAACTATTTTTTCTTCAAAACTGATCTCAAATCGATTTTCTTCAGTAGAAACTATCTGCCCATTTATTATTAAAGGTAAGTGTTTTTCCATATCAAGAGCTTCTCTTTTAAATTTTGGAAAACATTAATTCCTTGGATCATTTTTTTAAAGTTAATTAAAAACTTTTAACCAAATACATTAAACAGATCAAAGTAATGAGAACTATTATCACTTAATTTAATTATAGTTCTCCTTATCTATAATTAGTCGTAACACTTAACAAATAACTAAATTTCAAACACTTTAGTTTTTGATTTTATCAGCGCTATTAAACACTAGCGGAATCATACTCATAAATATTGCATAAATTATTAATGTTATTTGTAACACTATAATAAGTAATGATGTTTAAGTAGTTGTTACTACTAGAGTTAATTGTAATTCCTCAATAATACCCTCTCAGCCAAAGTAGTACTTTCGGTGAAAAAGTATGGACTTCATGAGAAACCACCAATGGGATCGATCCCAATTACGTGCAGGATAGATGTGCGAGGGTTTACGTACGGGGCTTTTGGCAAGACGCCTGTTTTGAGCGCCGATTTATCTGCTTAAACCGAGAGTCATTTTGAGATTCATATTAAAAATAGTGGCGAACGTATATTTAAGGCATTGATATACTGCATGTTATCAGTTGGCACATTCCTTTCATTGCATATATCACGAACCAATGAGAGGGCGAATTATGAAAAGGACATCACTACTACTTGGGTCTCTAATAGCGAGCGCTTATGCACAAGCGGCGCCATTTGACACATGCCCGAGCAAAGCATACCTATTCCAATCAACCCCGGTTCAAATCTATGGCGTCAATTTGGTTACAGGTTCTACGACTCTTTTAGAGGACGACACAGGTTTGGCTTCGGGTATCAACGGCGTAGGTTTTAACTTCACTGACCGTTATATCTACGGATACGACACCACAAACAAAAAGATTGTTCGTCTTGGTCAAGACTTCCAAGCAGAGACGCTTGATGTTTCGGGTCTTCCTACCGATCACACCTTTTACGTTGGCGACGTTTACAACCACGTCTACTACTTGTACCGCAAAGGCAAAGGACTTTTCTCCATTGACCTTTCTCCGCTCGATTCTGATCCAAATGCGACATTGAGCATCGTGAAAATCAGCTCTACAGCGACTGTCAACCTAACCGACTTTGCATTCCATCCAGGCGACGGCTCCCTTTACGGCATCGACAATAACTCTGGAGTGCTGTACCAGTTCAACCCATCGAATGGTAATACGACTGCGATAGGTGACACAGGTGAGTTAGGCACATTTGGCGCTGGCTACTTCGATGTAAACGGCAACTACTACGTGTCACGCAACCAAGATGGCAAAATCTATCGCGTTGACCTTTCGGAAGGCAACGCAGCCAATATCGCAGCAGGTATCGTTCCAGCGGTTGAGTTTGTATCCAACGGTCCTAGCTCAAGCCAAAATGATGGCGCACGTTGTGCAAATGCTCCCGTGATTGACGAAGACGAGCCAATTGATTTTGGTGACGCTCCAGACAGCTACCACACAACACTTGCGTCAAACGGCCCTCGCCACGAGGTGGACGGTGTCACTTGGCTTGGTTCAGTCGCTCCAGATGGTGATGCCGACGGTCAAGCAAACGACAACTCTGTGGGCACAGCTGATGAAGATGGTGTTGGTTTTGTATCCGCACTTGACCCAGGCTTGAGCTCAATTGTGAATGTGACGGCTTCTACTTCTGGCTACCTATCAGCATGGTTTGACTGGAACCGCGATGGTGACTTTGATGATGAAGGCGAACAGGTCTTTACTGACCAATTACTGTCTGCGGGTAATAATCCCCTACCGTTTGTCGTTTCAACCGCTGCAACGGAAGGTTCAAGCTGGAGCCGATTCCGCTTTAGCCAACAAACCGGATTAAACTACGATGGTGGCTCAACGTCTGGTGAGGTGGAAGATTACCCAATTACCATCACTGGTAATGGCTACTCAGTGGAATATTTCCCGAGTGCAGAAGATTACGCCACCGTGGCTTATGAAGATAATTGGCCATACACCGCAGACTACGACATGAACGATGTGGTCGTGAAATTCCGCATCACTGAAACCAGTCTTGCTGGTCATGTTGAGAATATTCAGATTACAGGTGACCTAGCGGCTTACGGCGCAAGCTACAAAAATGGCTTCGCAATCCGACTACCGGGTGTATTGAGAAGCTCGATTGAAAATGGATTAACGACGCTATCCTTCAATGGTGTAGAGCAAGCATCTAATGGCTTGGAAAGTATTTCTGATGAAGCAATTTTCATCATCAGTGAAGACTTAAGCACACACGCGGCGAGCAGCTGTAGCTACTTCCGCACAGAGTCTGGCTGTGATGATAACGTTTCACTCACCTTTACCTTGAATGTGTACTTCACTGAAGGTTCTGACCGTTCAGCCATTCAAGCCATGCCATACGATCCGTTCATCTTTGCAACACCGGGCACTTACCATGGCGATGGTATTACCTTCCAACCAGGTCGTAAATGGGAAGTTCACTTAGCAGACCAAGCACCAACAGAACAGTTTGATGACCAAAACCTCTTCGGTGTCGGCGTCGATGCAAGTGACCCAGCACAAGGTGTGTACTTCAAAACAGCAAACAACTTACCTTGGGCACTGTTGATAGTAGAAGATTGGGATTGGCCGCTAGAGCGTGTAGACATGGTCGATGCATACCCTCAATTCCAAACTTGGGCTGAGTCTGGTGGCGAACTAAGCACAGATTGGCACACCGCTCCAACACCTAACAAATGCTACATTCCATAGGGAGATAACATTATGAAAGCACTTATCACAATCATCATGGGATTAGCACTAACAGCTTGTGGCGGAGGCGGCGGCGGAGGTGGTGGTGGTAACAGCACACCTCCACCAACCCAAACCACCGTGCCAGAGGAGGATACTACCCAGCAGGAAGAAACGACCGAAGAAGAGACAACGGTAACAGTAGAAGAAGATGCAACTATGCAGGATCTAGTAGTACCAGATGACTTTAGCTACAACCCAGTGACGGAAGGTACGCTCAATGTAGACATCAGTGGTTTCTCTTCACAACGAGCACACCTAAGCGTATACAAAGAGTTTGTAGAGAACAGTTCAGGTAACTACGACGCAAGATACCCAAGTAAAGTCGCATCGGTTCCACTCAACAACGGTACAGCAAATGTCGACTTTAATGTCTCTGATAGCCAAGGTAGCCTGCTTGTTGAGATTTGGTTCTATGATGGTAGTGACCCAATTCAGAAAGTGATTACTTCTGGAGACAACACTTGGACCATGTAACTGGGTAAATTGAAGGCATAGCGAAAGCAGCCTTTCAGAATAAATCTTCAATCTTTAACTTAAAAATCGCATCGTTCTTTTGAACATGCGATTTTTTTGTTGTAAAACAGTAGGATTAATCATCGAGCGGGAAAACACGTTGGACAACCCGAAAACCTTCATTTTGGTCTTTGTTGCTGCCATCGTCGCATTATGTTTGACTCTGTGGCTAACATCTTCTGATGAAACACAAACCATCACCGCAAAAGTGATTTCAAATACCCTGACACAATCCCTCGATGGGCAAAGACGCTATCTCACCGTCGAATCAGAGTTACTCGGAACAAAGCGTGTTGCGGTTCCAACCTCTGTACATTGTCCTGAAGGTGCCTTAGTGACATTCAACCAAGCTACGGATTCACTCTTCGAGCAACCGCTCACGTTTTTAAGCTGCGAATGAGCCTACTCTTCGAATTCATGTCAAACGTCATACTACTTTGAGGAAATGAAAAACAATGCAAGCACTGATCAGTACTGATGAACTCAATAGCCTTCTCGGCCAACCTAACGTCAAGCTCCTCGACGCTAGTATTGCGTTTCAAATCCCTTCTGAAGGTAAAAAGATCCAAGATAAGTGGATTCCAAACACTTTACGCTTTGATTACGACAATGACTTTTGTTTACCCGGTTCCTCCCTGCCGCATATGATGCCAACAGAAGAAGGCTTCAACCAAAGTGCGCAACAACTCGGTTTGAACAACGAGGACTTGATTGTGGTTTATGACAACTCTGGTACTTTAGCCGCACCAAGAGCTTGGTGGATGTTCAAGGCCATGGGACATAATAATGTTCGAGTCTTAAACGGTGGGCTTCCTGCTTGGATTGAAGCTGGATTACCTGTCGAAAGTACCCTATCGCAACCAAGCGAAAGAGGTAACTTTGCGGGTAAGCTCAACCAAAATGCCTTTTTGAGTGCACAAGATGTTCTTGCTCATTCAACCAATAAAAGTGCCAATATCATCGATGCCAGAGCCAAAGCCCGCTTCCTTGGTGAAGTGCCTGAGCCACGAGAAGGTCTACGTAGTGGGCACATTCCAAACTCGGTTTGCTTACCGTTTCAAGAACTCTTAACCAACGGTCACATTAAACCGAATTCAGAGTTGCAACAGATATTTAGCGCACTAACAATAGATAGTGATAATTCAATCATTTTTAGTTGCGGTTCCGGTGTGACCGCATGCATTTTATTACTCGCGGCGTATCAAATTGGTCTGGACAATCTGTCGGTTTACGACGGTTCTTGGACCGAATGGGGTGCGAACCACTCTCTACCTATCGAGCGTTAAGATCAGGAGCAGTAAAACGATATGATCGGCTTAAAGAAGAACATTTGGACGCTCTATATGACACTGTTTGCAATTAGTGTCGGATTGTTCTCTCTGTTTGGTCACTATCATTACGAATCCACTCTCGATAAATATAAGGACAAACAGCTCCTTCAATTGGAGTTGTTTGCTTCTTCTGTCGATTCTCTATTCAAAGGGCAAGAAACGCTGTTAGAGGTCGTTGGGCATCAACTGATTGACCAAAACGATTTCACTCGCACCGCGTCATTGCAAATGCGCCCATTGCTTGATGACTTGATGGACATCCATCCCGCCATCGCCGCTTTTGGTCTGACGAATCCTGAAGGGGATTATCTCGCCATTAGTTCTAATCTGGATTTACAAAAACTCCACAACCTCAAGCAAGATCCTCAGACTAAACAGACTTTCGAAGCCGCACTGCAATCTGAGCACATGGTCGTCGGTAGAACCTATTTCATGCCTGCGCTCGATTCGTTAGTGATTCCAATTCGAAAAGCGATTCGAGATAAAAGTGGTAAGGTGCTGGCGGTGATGACAGCAGGCTTCAACATGAACTCGTCTTTGGTGTTTAGAAATGATGTGCACGCCAACAAACACAATCGCGTGTCTTTGGTCCGAGAGGACGGCTACCTAACCTTTACCTCAGCAGAACAAGCAAGCCTATTCAGTTATACCCTTCCTGCTGATGGGCACAAAAAATCCATTGTTTTTGAACAGGTTGAGAAAAAGTACGGGTGGAGCCGAGAAACCGTCAAGGCATTATCTGGTGCGGTTAACATTGTTGCTGATGATCCAAGAATCAATCAACTCGTCACGCTGAAGTACCTGCCAGATTACAAGTTGTGGGCCTCGTCTTCCACTGATCTACGCTACATCCAAAGTGGTTTTTTTGACCAATTTGCGCTGTATTCCATTGTCTTTCTTTTTATCCAAGCGGGTTTTTACGCACTCGTTCGCTCTATTGCCAACAACGAACTGGCGACACGCCAAAAGCTCCTTTACCAAGCGCATCATGATCACCTAACGTTGCTGCCAAATCGCGAATATCTCAGAACACATATCAAAAGTTGGTTAAGCGAGTCTTCAACGCCATTTACTCTGATGTTCATCGACATCGATAACTTTAAATCGGTCAACGACACCTATGGGCACGAGTTCGGCGACGAAGTGTTGAAGCAAATCGCACTGCGCTTGAAAAGCTTCGACAGTGATGGTCGATTGATTGTCAGAGAAGCCAGTGATGAGTTCATACTGCTCGTCAACCGTACCGATGAAAATGCCGTGCGAACGCTAGCAAGTGATCTGATTCATTACTTGTCTGAGCCTTACCTTGTGAACGAAAACCAGTTTCTATTGAGTTGCAGCATCGGCGTTGCCATCTACCCTTCACACGGCAAAAATTTAGACGCATTGCTTCGCTCTGCAGATATCGCGATGTATCAAGCAAAAAAAGAGCGCAATGCATACAGTGTGTTCGACCAACAAATGCAAGCCAAACACCTGCATAAAATGAAGGTTGAACAACGTTTGAGGTTAGCAATAGAACGACAAAATCTGTTCCTAGTTTATCAACCACAATTGAACGTCAGCGGTGAAATCTATGGTGTTGAAGCCCTAATTCGTTGGCAAGATGAAGAGCTTGGTTTTGTTCCACCAAATGAATTTATCCCCGTGGCGGAAAGCTCAGGCTTGATGGTGAGATTGGGTGAGTTAATCATCGAGAAAAGTTTGATTGATATGGCTCGCCTAACCAAACTAGCCTCTCAACCAATTCAAATGTCGATAAACATCTCGGTCAAACAGTTCATTCAAGTCAACTTTATAGATGATTTAGTGGCATTGATTGATAAACATGGGGTCGACCAACATCGCATCACACTCGAAATCACCGAGAATCTATTTATTGAAGACCTCAACAAGTTTGCCCCGATTTGCGAACGCCTACACACTCTAGGCTTCAAGATTTCTCTGGATGATTTTGGGACGGGCTACTCTTCACTTTCGATGCTCAAAGCGTTGCCGATTGATGAAGTCAAAATCGATAAGAGCTTTGTCGACAATATCGAGAACGACGAAAAAGCACTGAACATGGTACAAAATATCATAGCTATCGGTAAAAACTTTGGGATGAAAGTGCTTGCTGAAGGGGTTGAAACACGTCAGCAACGCGATCAACTTGCCGCTTGTGGCTGTGATTTGATTCAAGGCTACTTTTATTCCAAACCCCTGCCTTTTGAGCAATTGATTAGCTTCGCCGCAGAGAACCACAACGAAAAAGCCGTCGAACGATAGCGACGGCTTGATTTAAGTAGTTATAGCGTAAGGGACAGAGACTAGTTCTGCATTTCCTTATACATTACTTCGACTAACTCCCCTTTTGGATCTCCTGATAGTTCCCATGTAAAGATCCCACCAAGGTTTGATTGCTTCGCCCAGTCTGCTTTGGCTTTTATAGAGCGCTGATCTTCGAATGAGATGAACACCTTCTTATCTGGGTTCCACAGGTAAGGCGCTTGAGCTTGCTCATCATATTTGTATTCATATCCCTGTTTCGTGCTGTAGTTCTTCATCAGATCCCAAAACATGAAGTAACCATTCTCACCAGTACCGAACTGTGCGCCTTGCTCAGAAACTAGGTCTTGAGTTGGTAAACCACCAGAAAAATCTTTGGTACCTTGCCAGCCACGGCCGTAGAACGCCGCACCAATCACTAGCTTTTCACTCGGAATGCCCAACTCAATCATTTGATTAATAAACACGTCTGCGCCCATTCCCCACCAACTGCGGTCAGTCGCATGTAGGTTAGTTGTATGCCCTGTTTGCTGCCCCCAACCACCAAGGAAGTCATAGGTCATTGCAAACATGTTGGTTAGGTAAGGCTGCGCCGCTTTCCAATCGATGCCCGCCGCTTTTGGACCAACACCCACCGCGGTTGAAAGCTCGTACTCACGCTTGGTCTTTTTCGCTAGTGTATCTAAATCACCACGCATGGTTTTAACTAGATATGTGAAGGCGTCACGTTCAAGCGCTTTCTGCTCATCCGTCAGCTTAGTATCTGGGTTCCAAGGAGACGTCGTTAAACCGCCGCCACCTGGGTATTCCCAATCCAAGTCAATGCCATCGAAGAAATCGTATTGAGCAATCAACTCAACAGCCGTTTTGGAAAACTGATCCATCGCTTGTTGGTTTTTAGCCATTGCATGGAAAGGTTCAGACATGGTCCAACCGCCAAAAGAAGGGAGAATTTTCAGATCAGGGTGTTGCTTCTTAAGTTCGGCTAATTGAGCGAAGTGCCCTTTATATGGAACGTCGACAGAGACCGGACCAAAGTCTTTTTCAAGTGCCGCCTCGGTATCAACCAGAATCGCGGTATACGGCTCTTTGCCTTCACATTGCTTAGCGACTAACTTTTGAACCGTCTCAGATGCGCCAGTATGAGGGCCACACATGCTCAAAAACGCATAGATGATATGGGTCAGGTTATCAGCTGGGATGTCTTTTACTGTGTATGGGTTGTCTGCGTTAGCGTATTGCCAGTCTGCAAAATAGCCTGCCACGACTTTTTGCTCGGCGTGCGCCATGCCTGTTAACCCCGTAAATAAAGCAGCTGCGAGAAGTGTCTTTTTCATAATTTCCTCCAGAGTAATCAACTACAAATTACTCCTGAGGATTATTTTTAACTTGGAAACGAAATCAGGCTGCGAGTCATTTATAAATCCTCGCAGCCTGATTACATAGTTTGCATATTATTTGTGCTAAACCTCTGATGTACTGTTGCCGTGCATCTGCTCATCCAAGTTAAGAACCGTCAGTGCATTACTAACGCTGGTTGCAATAACATCTATCGCGCCAGTTCTTAAAGCGCCTAATAGTGCGAGTGGCTTACTGTTTTCCGCCGCAATCGCAATCACTTCTGCAATCGGTCTAAACTCTTCGATACCTAAACCGATGACTCGGTCACTCATCACTGTGTTTGCGACGTTGCCGTGAATATCAAAGAAGTCATAGCCAGCAAAGTCCCCGACGACACCTTGCATCAAACGAGATTGCACCACTTCATCTGGAGTGAACCATCCAAGGTCAACCATGTAGCTGTTTTCACTCATATCACCGATACCGACAAGGGCAACATCTGCTTTACGTGCAAGATCGAGCGTTTGTTTGACCGTAGCATTTTGCATGAAGGCAATTTTCTGCTCTCGGTTTTCAGCGTAAGCTGGTGCATAAAGGGTTTCGGAGGTTCCGCCATATTTCTTAGCAAACTGTCGGCAAATGTGGTCGGCGTTAAACATACCGCCACGAGGATGGATCCCGCCGATGCCGCATACAAACTTACAATCTCGTGGAGTAATAACACCAATGTGATGAGCGACAGAAGACACGTTACGCCCTTGCCCAACCGTTACTACCATGCCGTTCTTGAGCGTGCTAGTGAGATAGTTAGAGACCAAACCTGACACTTGAAGGCGCTGCGCTTCTTCATTGGGCTGATCCAATGCCACCAGCGCACGTTTCACACCAAAGCGATCAATCAAGCGTTGCTCGATCTTGGCGCTGAACACTGGATGGTACTTTACTGTGATTTCAACAATCCCTTCATCACGCGCCTGTTTGAGCATTCGCCCTACTTTGGCACGAGAAATGGAAAATTTTCTGGATATCTCTTCCTGTGTTGCACCATCTTGATAATAAGTAACGGAAATCTCCGTTAGTAAGTCTGTGCTTTCAATAGAAATATCTTGGTTAGAACTGCTCATGGTTTTTCTCGCCCTTTTAGAGGATCGACATTGTATGCATTAGTGAGCATCTGCTCATTGACTTAGCATATGTTACCTTCCAATTTTACTGCGACATTTGCTCACTGCAATGACATTTTCTCACTACTTAATTTTATTAATCTCAGCACTGCTCAAGCCTTGAACAATAAGGGCAAACGTTTATTTCGGCCATGCTCTGAACACACAGCAAAAAAACGTTGATGAACTTCACTTAAAGTCGGTTTCGGCGATTGACTTTCAGCATGGATAGGATAAATATGGATTCATCATTTACTCAGCTACCGATCAAATGTTCATAGCAAATGTTCGGTACCGAAATTTTCCGTAGTTGGCTGAGCAGATGTCTCGTTAAATATGATGAGACGATTAGCCAACACGCTTGCAAATGCACAAGCTGTGGTATTGAAAACCACACTTAAGCCCATTTATATAGGATGATCGATTATGAGCAACAAGTTAGAGCAACTTCGTAAACTAACAACTGTAGTAGCGGACACTGGTGAAATTGACGCAATCAAAAAGTACCAACCTGAAGATGCAACAACGAACCCATCTCTTATCCTAAAAGCGACTCAAATCGAAGAGTACGCACCTCTAATCGACGCTTCTATCGAATACGCAAAAGCACAAAGCAACGACAAAGCACAACAAGTACAAGACACTTGTGACATGCTTGCAGTAAACATCGGTAAAGAGATCCTAAAAACTATCCCTGGCCGTATCTCTACAGAAGTAGATGCTCGTCTTTCTTACGACACAGAAGGCAGCGTTGCTAAAGCTCGCCAGCTTGTAAAAATGTACAACGACGCAGGCATCACTAACGACCGCATCCTAATCAAACTGGCTTCTACTTGGGAAGGTATCCGCGCTGCAGAGATCCTAGAGAAAGAAGGCATCAACTGTAACCTAACGCTTCTATTCTCTTTCGCGCAAGCTCGTGCATGTGCTGAAGCAGGCGTATTCCTAATCTCGCCATTCGTTGGCCGCATCATGGACTGGTACAAAGCGAAAGAAGGTCGTGACTTTGAAGCTTCAGAAGATCCAGGTGTAATCTCTGTAACAGACATCTACAACTATTACAAAGACTACGGTTACAACACAGTTGTTATGGGCGCAAGCTTCCGTAACATCGGCGAGATCCTAGAACTTGCTGGCTGTGACCGTCTAACTATCGCTCCTGCTCTTCTTGCTGAGCTAGAAGCTGCTGAAGGCGAAGTTGTAGAGAAACTGGTTGATTCTAAAGGTTCTAAAGAGCGTCCAGCTCCAATGTCTCACGCTGAGTTCCTATGGGAGCACAACCTAGACGCAATGGCTGTTGAGAAAGTAGCTGAAGGTATCCGTAACTTCGCGGTTGACCAAGGCAAACTAGAAGACATGATCGCAGCTAAGCTTTAATTGCTTACCAAAAGCGAGTAGCCAGCCTACTCGCTTTTAGCATCAACGCTTTATTCAAAAAATTCTATTTGAACTTGTTCCGACGAGTTCCCTCTATTTAAATCAAATATCGAGAAGTAACTACTATGGATCGTAAATACCTTGCAAATGCAATCCGTGCACTAAGCATGGACGGTGTTCAACAAGCTAACTCTGGTCACCCAGGTGCACCTATGGGTATGGCTGATATCGCTGAAGTACTTTGGCGCTCTCACCTAAACCACAACCCATCAAACCCAGAGTGGGCTGACCGCGACCGTTTCGTACTGTCTAACGGCCATGGCTCTATGCTTATCTACTCTCTACTGCACCTTGCAGGCTACGAGCTATCTATCGACGATCTTAAAAACTTCCGTCAGCTTCACTCTAAGACTCCTGGTCACCCAGAGTACGGCTACGCACCTGGTGTCGAGACAACAACAGGTCCTCTAGGTCAAGGCATCACTAACGCTGTTGGTATGGCGATGGCTGAGAAAGCACTTGCGGCTCAGTTCAACAAAGAAGGCCACGACATCGTTGACCACTTCACTTACGTGTTCATGGGTGATGGCTGTCTGATGGAAGGTATCTCGCACGAGGCTTGTTCTCTTGCTGGTACGCTAGGCCTTGGCAAACTGATCGCATTCTGGGATGACAACGGCATCTCTATCGACGGTCACGTTGAAGGTTGGTTCTCTGACGATACACCTAAGCGTTTTGAATCTTACGGCTGGCACGTAATCCCTGCTGTAGATGGTCACGACTCTGAAGCGATCAACGCAGCAATCGAAGCGGCAAAAGCAGATCCACGCCCTACACTTATCTGTACTAAAACTATCATCGGTTTTGGTTCACCAAACAAATCTGGTTCACACGACTGTCACGGTGCGCCACTAGGTGCTGAAGAAATTGCAGCGACACGTAAAGAACTAGGTTGGGAGCACGGTCCTTTTGAAATTCCGCAGGAAGTCTACGCAGAGTGGTCAGCGAAAGAAGCAGGCGCAGCTAAGGAAGCAGCGTGGGACGAGAAATTTGCAGCTTATGAAGCAGCGTACCCTGAGCTGGCAGCTGAATTCAAACGCCGCGTAAACGGTGACCTACCGGCTGAGTGGGAAGAGAAAGCAAACCAAATCATTGCTGACCTTCAAGCAAACCCAGCAAACATCGCGTCACGTAAAGCATCTCAAAACGCACTAGAAGCGTTTGGTCAAATGCTTCCAGAATTCATGGGCGGCTCTGCTGACCTAGCGCCTTCTAACCTAACTATGTGGTCTGGTTCTAAGTCTCTAGAAGCGAACGACTTCTCTGGTAACTACATCCACTACGGTGTACGTGAATTCGGCATGACAGCAATCATGAACGGTATCGCACTACACGGCGGTTTTGTTCCTTACGGCGCAACATTCCTAATGTTCATGGAATACGCACGTAACGCTATGCGTATGGCTGCTCTGATGAAAGTTCAGAACATCCAAGTTTACACGCACGACTCTATCGGTCTTGGCGAAGATGGCCCAACTCACCAACCGGTTGAGCAAATCGCGTCTCTACGTCTTACTCCAAACATGAGCACATGGCGTCCATGTGACCAAGTTGAGTCTGCAGTAGCATGGAAACTGGCGATTGAACGTAAAGATGGCCCATCGGCGCTTATCTTCTCTCGTCAAAACCTAGCGCAACAAGAACGTACAGCTCAGCAAGTTGCTGATATCGCTAAAGGTGGTTACATCCTGAAAGACAGCGATGGTAAGCCTGAGCTAATCCTAATCGCGACAGGTTCTGAAGTTGAACTAGCAGTGAAAGCAGCAGAGCAACTAACCGCTGAAGGTAAGAAAGTACGTGTTGTTTCAATGCCTGCAACAGATACATTCGACAAACAAGACGCAGCTTACCGTGAATCAGTACTGCCATCAGACGTAACAGCACGTATCGCTATCGAAGCGGGCATTGCAGACTTCTGGTACAAGTACGTTGGCTTCGACGGTCGCATCATCGGTATGACAACATTCGGTGAGTCTGCGCCAGCTGACCAACTGTTCGAAATGTTTGGTTTCACTGTAGAAAACGCAGTAAACACAGCAAAAGAACTGCTAGCTTAATCGCATAGTATTATCAGTTTTCTCTATTGCGAATTTGAAAACTGAAAAGCCCCGCTTCGGCGGGGCTTTATTTTATCTAATCATTTTTCAACAACGATTCAGCTAGCTGGTTTGAATCACTTCTCTTCAAACTGAATAGCAAGTCGATAGAAGTCTTGAACTTGATCTTTCAACTGCTTACTGTTTTGTTCTACAGAATGTGTAGCCGCTAAGTTCTGCTCTGCTGTCGACGCAATCGAATGAATGTGCTGATTCACGTCGCTAGAAAGCTGCAACTGCTTATTGGCAGAGTCCGCGACATTCACCATCAAACCACTCATGGTTTGCATCATCTGTTCTACCTCAGACAGACGCGCCCCACTTTGTTCAGCCACTTGCGAACAGGTGTCTGTTTGATCTTTATTAGCGATGATATCCTTCTGCCAGCCTTGAATCGTCATTAGCATAGCTTCAATCGATGCTTTAATTTGCTCAGTCGCATTCGAGGTACGTCCGGAAAGCGCCCTCACCTCATCAGCCACAACAGCAAAACCACGACCTTGTTCACCCGCTCGCGCTGCCTCAATTGCAGCATTGAGTGCTAGCAGGTTAGTTTGATCGGCAATTCCACCAATCTCTTCCATTAATTGACTGACCTTTTGTGCTTGGTCACTCAATTGATAGGTCGTTTCTGTCGCCTTCTCAGCTTGCAAGCTTAGTTGCGCTAGGTTGGTATGGGTTTGATCTATCGTCTCTTTCGCCATTAAACAGGATTTCAGAGTATCATCAATCAGCAGATGAGCATCGTGAGTGCTGGATGAAACCGAATTCGCTGATGCCTCCATCGAGTCAGCAGCATCACGAACTTCATGAATGTCTTTGTTCTGCTGCGTCAAAGCAGTAAGTACTTCTGCTGTGGTATGACTTAACTCTTCAGCGCAATTTTGGAGCGGTCTTGCCGAGTCCGTCATACGACCCAGAACGGTACGAATACGAGCAGAGAGCATTTTGATGTGAAAGTCCGCGATAGAGAATGGTTTATTACCGGAATACACCAAGCGACTCACACTGTCGTATTGTGCTTGCAGTTTTTTAAACTGTTGCGGCGTATCAATGAGTTCTTGGCGGAATAATACGGTAAGCACGCCTGCCGGTAATAATGTCGCAAGCCAAGCGAGTGGCCCTTCAAGTGATAAAGCAAAGCTAGTGACCGGTGCGGCTAATGCACCTAGAAGAGTCGCATAGCGTAGTGTTTCATTTAACTTCAGTGACCATGCACGTCCCGACTTTTCCGCTTTCAAAAGCCCTTGGTAAGCCTTAGAAGCGATATCAACCCATTCACGCTTTGGTTTCACACGAACCGATTGATAGCCCACCATTTGATGGCCTTCATAAATTGGGGTTACGTAAGCATCGACCCAATAGTAACCACCCGACTTCGTACTGTTCTTTACAATTCCACGCCACGCTTTGCCTTGTTTTAGGCGAGCCCACATATCACCAAAAGCGGCTTTGGGCATATCTCCGTGGCGAACGATATTGTGGTTTTGTCCGAGCAGTTCGTCGTGGCTGTATTCTGCGATTCGACAAAACGCATCATTACAGTAAGTAATGACACCTTTAAGATCGGTTGTTGAGACCAGCTCGTCGTAATCCCCTACAAGGGTTTCTTGAGCTTTATTGGAAGTTGAGACTGACATAGATGAGGCTTCTATAGTTTTTATTAAATTGCGACAGGTTATATACACGATTGTTATATTTATTACAAAATGCTAGAGAAAAAACCTTACAGATGCGACATTTCGAGCTCGAAAAACTTACTTAGATAACAATAATTAACCAATTATTTTGTGGGTTGTGAGCCGATAGACAAAAAAGACCCAGCGTACATAACTGGGTCTTATAAAATCTTGAAGTTGATTTATGCAACTTGAGATTCAGAGTTATTATTCGCCTTGATAAAAAATATTCCCATCACCAATAGGACAAAAGGCAGAACGTACAAATTCAAGCTCTGCCATCCTACGGTAGATTCCAACCAACCAGACAAAAGCGCAGTAACGGTGACGCAGCTGAACACGAAAAATTCATTAAACGCCTGCGCTTTACTCTTGTTCTTTGCTTCATAACTCTGGCTAAACAAGCTTGTTGCAGCGATAAACATGAAATTCCATCCAACCCCGAGTAAGATCAACGCGGTACTGAAATGCCAAATAGAAAGTCCGTGCATATTAATCGCGATACACGCAATAAACAGTACTCCACCAGCTAAGATCATCTTCTTCGCCCCAAACTTCTCGATCAAACTGCCCGTAAAGAAAGCAGGAACAAACATGCCCAAGACATGCCATTCAATCACGCCAGCCGCTCTGGTGAAGTCAAAGCCACAACCAATCATCGCCAATGGCGTTGCTGTCATCAGAATATTCATGACAGCATAGGCAACCATCGCGGCTAGAACTGCGATCATAAAGTTAGGACGGCGAACAATGACTTTTAGCGAGTCTGTTTTTAAATGTGAATTCTGGGTGTGTGCCGGGGGGAATCGAATCGTTTGAAGCAAAATGAGGGCGGTAACATACAAACCAATCAATACAGCAAAAGCACTAATATACAGTCCATCGCTTGACCACTTTTGTGAATAGACAGCGAGGTTTGGCCCTAATACTGCGGCAAGTCCCCCCCCCGCCATGGAAATAGAAATTGCGCGGTGCCTCGCAGATTCATCACAAACTTCAATCGCAGCAAATCGATAGAGCGTACCAAACCCAATCCCTACACCTAATAAAAACGTAGAAGCACAAAACAAAGTGAAGTTTTCTAACGAAAGCGCATAAGTTGCTAATGAAGCGCCAAAGATGCCAATAACGTTACCCAAGCTAAAACCTAGACGACGCCCTAGTTTTCCCATAATTAAGGAAGCAGGAATCGTCGCTGACATTAAGCCTAGAAATTGCAACGCTACTGGCAGAGTAATCATGCTTGAAGAAGGAGCGATTTGCTTTCCGATGAGCGCGATGACTGAGATTAAGAGAATGTTCCCTGTCATTAATAAAGCTTGGCAAAGTGACAATAGCCAGACGTTTCTGTTCATCTCATTCCTTGAGTGTTTTTTAATCGATGCCCACACCATAACGGATTTAAAACTAAAACACATGACTTATGTGCAACACGTTTATTCTTGTTTTGGTTTAGTTGGATATAACCGATTTCATTCTATGTTTTCAGAACATTAAAAAAGCCAGCAAGTTGCTGGCTTTTATGGACACGAAATATTGATGCTTATTTAGCGCGACGAGCTTTTACAGCATCTGATAACTGACGAAGAACGGTTTCCGTATCTTCCCAACCAATACATGCATCTGTAATAGATTGGCCGTAGTTAGCGACTTTGCCGTCTACTAAGTCTTGACGACCTTCAACAAGGTGAGACTCAATCATTACACCGAAGATTGCGTCTTCGCCGCCAGAAATCTGCTCTGAAACATCATCAGAAACCAGCATTTGACGCTTAAATTGCTTAGAACTATTTGCGTGGCTGAAGTCGATCATGACTTTCTTCGGCAGACCAGCAGCATCTAGCTCATCTTTGATTTGTGCTACATGAGACGCGCTGTAGTTTGGCTCTTTACCGCCACGTAAAATGATGTGACAGTCAGGGTTACCTGCCGTTTCTACGATTGCAGAGTGGCCGTATTTTGTCACTGATAAGAAGTGGTGAGATGCGCTTGCAGAGCGGATTGCATCGCTAGCGATCTTGATGTTGCCATCAGTACCGTTTTTAAAGCCAACTGGGCAGGACAAACCTGACGCTAGCTCACGGTGTACCTGAGATTCAGTTGTACGTGCACCGATAGCCCCCCAGCTAATAAGATCAGCGACATACTGTGGCGTGATCATATCTAGGAATTCACTTGCCGTAGGAAGGCCCATGTCAGTAAGGTCAAGCAACAGCTTACGACCAATACGAAGACCATCATTCAGCTTGTAAGTATCATTTAGGTACGGGTCATTGATTAGACCTTTCCAACCAACCGTTGTACGTGGCTTTTCAAAGTAAACACGCATGACCACTTCAAGTTGCTCACCTAATTCATCACGAAGCACTTTGAGCTTTTTGCCGTACTCGACAGCAGCTTCTGGATCGTGAATAGAACATGGACCAACGATCACAAGCAGACGGTCATCTTTACCTTCAAGAATATTGTGGATGGCATTACGACATTCAAAAGTGGTTGTGGAAGCAGTTTCGGTTGCCGGAAATTTCTCAAGCACTGCAACAGGTGGCAATAGCTCTTTTACTTTATTAATTCTTACATCATCAGTTTGAAACATTACTTCTACTTCCTAATTACTATCCTAGACCCACTAATTTGCCCAAACTTTACTCAGTGCAACATTGTTCACAAAGCAAGCAACAATAAGGGCTGTGGGCTTATTTAATTGTGTCAATGCAAGTAACTTATCGGCTTAGAAGAACAGTTGCAATCACTTTTTTTAAAAAAATGCAAATTAACACTCTATGTTCAAAACAAAACACAGTGTAAATTATAATGTACAGAAAAAGTTCAAAATAATCATATATTTTCCTGTAACTTTGAAAAAGTTGTCTACAATGTAAGAAATATCAGAAGTTTGTGAGGGAGTTCGCGACTAAAAGTGTAGCAAGATCTAAGATATTGTTGCTTGATGTTAAATTAAATGACTATTAAACTAATTTCTTATAACTACCTAGTTTTACTCAAATTGTTAAAACAAAGTAGAAATTAATATGCAATCAATACAAGGAAACACTATGAAAAAAGTAGCAATTGCAGTAGCAGCAGTGGTAGCTGGTGGTTTAATTAACTCTGCTCAAGCTGAAATGTATATCGGGGGCAAAGTAGGCATGACAACACTAGATGATGCTTGCTATTTGAACAGCCCTTGTGATGATGATGCTTTCGGTGCCGGAATGCACATCGGTTACGACTTTACCGATATCATTGGTCTTGAGTACGGCGTTGATTACTTAGGTAACTACGAAGCTAACTTCAAGTCAGGGGCTAATACAGTTGATACGATTGACGGCGATCTGTGGGCACTAACGCTTGCACCTAAATTCAATTGGCATCTAAACGATACGTGGAACCTATTCGCGAAAATCGGTGGTGCTTACATGATCTCTGGTGACGAGAAAGACATCGTTCCTACAGGCTCATTGGGCGCTGAATACACTATCGATAGAAACTGGAGCGTTCGTGCAGAGTACCAACGTTACCAAGATATTTCTGACGACGTTCTAGATGATATGGACGCGAACTTCTTCGGCATCGGCGTTAACTACAAGTTTGCAGCAGCACCTGTTGTAGCGGCAGTAGTAACAGAAGAGGTGATGGAAGAAGAACCAGTAATGATGACGAAGACGCACAAAGAAGAGTACGGTACAGGTACGTTTGAATTCGACAGTGCAACACTTACTGATTCAGTATCTGAGCGTCTAGACAACTTTGTGAACTTCTTGAACGAGTACCCACAAGCTCAAGTTGAAGTCACTGGTTACACAGATAGCTCTGGTCCAGCAGCATACAACCAAAAACTGTCTGAGCGTCGTGCTCAAGCTGTTGCAGATTACCTAATCGCAGCAGGTATCGATGCAGACCGCTTCACAGTTGAAGGTATGGGCGAAGAGAACCCTGTAGCTGACAACAGCACTCACGAAGGTCGCGAGAAGAACCGTCGTGTTGAAGTTGTGGTTCCTGAGTTCCAATACGAAGAACTAGTTCAACCAGAATAAGAGTTACCGCTCTAATTTCTAGTCTAAGGGATGTTTCGGCATCCCTTTTTGTTTGCCTCTTATTTGTTCACTTCAGTACCATTTGCCGCTAGGCTTCTCTTAACTAGACCACTATCTAAATCAAACTTCTTATTTGCTCCGTCATAACACTTCTGGTTCGAGCTCTTACATTAAAGACGACAGTTTAAGCCCATAGATTAAGGATTTGTTCAGCAAGACTTGACGGGGTTAAACGGAAGCCGTGTGGCACTTCTTCATGAGCTCTCCTCCTCTCTCCCGTTACTTACTAAAGCGTGATTCATAAATCCTCAGCTATTGGCACAAGCGCTCAAAAAGTATTTATCAAACGGTTGGGGTCGCACCACTAAGCAGTTACACAACAAAATGGTTAGATATAAAGACCAACAAAAAACCACACCTGATCAGTGCGGTTTGGCGAAACAAAGAAGAGAGCATCTATAGCGAAAAGAGCAAACCAAGATAATGGTCTGCCAACAAAGCAACAAACAAGGCAAGTAAGTGATAAATGGAGAATTTGAATGTTTCCATAGCGCTGTTTTGTTCAGGTGAGAACTTCAATTTCCACGCGTGATACATAAAACCAATATTAAGAAGCAAAGAAGAGAAAAGATAAACCGAACCGACCATCCCCACCAGCACAGGCAGAATACAAACGAGCGTGAGTAGAACTGTGTACAGAAGAATCGAAGTTTTGGTGTACTCAATACCGTGAGTGACCGGGAGCATTGGAATATCCACTTTTCGATAATCTTCAACACGATGAATCGCCAATGCCCAGAAATGAGGTGGCGTCCATATAAAGATAATCATCACCAAAAGCCAAGCATGGGCGTGTAACTCTCCTGTCACTGCAGTCCATCCTAAAAGTGGCGGCATCGCACCTGCAATTCCGGCAATTACAATGTTTTGTGGGGTCGCTCGTTTAAGATACATGGTGTAAACCACCGCGTAACCGAGCAAGCTTAAAAACGTCATCCAAGCTGTTAACGGATTAACCAGTGCATACAGAAGTAGGAAACCAACAACACCTAACGTAACAGCAAACAACGCGACTGATAACGGATTCGTGTCACCAGAAGGCAGAGGACGCTTGTGAGTTCGGGCCATTCTCGCATCAATTCGGCGATCGATGAGGTGATTAAACGCTGCCGCGGAGCCAGCCATTAAGCCAATTCCGATAAGGCCAATCGCCGCTTGTAGCCAAGGAAAACTGGCCACCGGCGCTAAGCTCATTCCGACAATGGCGGTAATCAACATAAGCGCGACGACTTTGGGCTTTGTTAGTTTTAGATAAGTTGAACCGAGCTTCTTCTTACCACTTTCTAGAGGTAATGCGATTTCTTTACTCATAGCGAACTCCTTTCGCTTGATGACTCCAACGAGCTTTACCCTGCCATAGGTAGAACTGACTAACACAGATAAGTGAAAGCATGACCGCTGCGCCTAAATTGTGCGCGACTGCCACATAGATAGGAAGTCGGAACACAACATTGCTTACGCCCAATAGGATTTGGCAAACCAAAGCTAAACCAATCCATACACCCAAACGTTGAGAATGGTGTGAGTCTTGTTTTAATAGTAATACGCAGTAAATCAACACAACACATGCGGTAATGATGGCACCAATACGATGGCTGACATGAATTGTCATTCGTGCTGGGTAATCTAGAACACCAAACTCATAGTTATCAAACCCTGATTGCCAGAAAGAAAACGCCTCTTTCCAAGATAAGTAACTGGTCCAGTTCCCCTCACAAATAGGTAAAGCGGTGCACATAAGAGCGGCGTAGTTGGATGATGTCCAACCACCAAGCAAGACCTGTGTTAACACTACACCAAACGCGATCAAGGAAAAGGTTCTTACGTTTTTGGAAGATGGCGAAAAGTAGAGGCTGTTCTGAGACTTTATCTGGCAATAGAACACCGCTTGGAGAGCAAGTAATGTAAATCCGCCCAGTAGGTGCAGCATAACAATCACTGGCATGAGTTTTAAAGTCACGGTCCACATCCCCAATGCTGCCTGACCAATAACTAAGACGCAGAGTAAAATCGGAATCGTCGCATCGACACGTTCAGCCCTAACGGCAACAATCGCCATCATCAAAATCACGAGCCCCAAAGTGCCCGCGAAATAACGATGAATCATCTCCAGCCAAGCCTTTCCCTGTTCCACTGCTCGTTCTGGAAATAATGCATTCGCTCGAGAAACTTCAGCATCGGTTTGAGGAACCAGTAACTGGCCGTAACATCCAGGCCAATCTGGGCACCCTAAACCTGCATCAGCGAGGCGTGTGTATGCGCCCAGCATAATGACGACGAGGGTAAGACAAAGACAGAACTTAACTAAACGTTTTAACGCCATATCACTCTCTCCCTAACCTACACGTGATAGCTTCAATAGTTTTCGTAGATCCGCCAAAACGTCTTTACTTAGTTGCACCAAATCCTCGTTGGCTTCCGGTGTATACGCCATCACAAGCTGTCCTAACGGATCAACGATCAGCATTTGGCCTGCTTGTACTTTTTCCGACAGCGAATCATTCATTTGCATCACCATCATCGTTTCGCTCGTACTTGCTGACTGCTTTGATGTCCAAATAACTGGGACTACTCGCTCTTGGTACTTGCCCAACGCAATATGACTCTGCTGCATGAGGTGAAGTTGTTGCTGACACTGTTCTTGGCAATCAGAAGGCAACACATAAGCCAGTTGCCACCCTTTTTCACTCAGAGGTGATGTCTGCCCCAATTGTTCAAATGTGGTATAGGGCTCCACCAGCTCACCTCGATTGGTAACACCTGTTTCGTACCAACCTTGACTAAGCACCACTTTGGCAATAACGGCCGGGAGAGCAAAAAGAACAATGAGCGACAACAGTACAATTCGTCCTTTCGTGACTGCATTTGTCATTTCTCACCTCCTTGTGAGCGTGAACTTTTGAACCATCGAATGAAGATCATCACAGTGATGAGCAGAAATACACCTGCCATAGCAAACCATTGAAAGGAGTAACCAAAATGCTTAGCACTGGTTAATGGCAAAGGATTCCATGGGAAAAAGTACGGCCATCGGACTAAATTATCTGGCTGAACAACGGTTGGCATTAATTCGACATTGAGTAACTGGCTCAGTTGATTGATGTTGAGGTTTTGCACGCGTATCGTATCTCCAACTTCTGCCATTAAGTCAGAACTCAAAGGGTTCATAGATTTACGATATAAACGCCCAGTAACCTCGTAAGGGGCTTGTAAAGTTTTCACATTGGGTAACACAGAGCGTGAAGTTCCCCCTTTCACAAACCCTAACTCCAGGAGGGTCAATGTGGTTGGGTCTTGGGTCAAGGAAACGACTTGGAACGCTAAATACCCCACTGCCCCTTCATACGTCTGGTTATCTAAAAGGATGACCGGAAGTGCCTCCGGAGTCACATTGGCTTTCACCTTAATGCCAATCACACTCTCCTCACGCCAATCATTGTTCTCCAGTACAGTGCGTATATCCTGATAAGGTGCATTCGCTCTTGCCAAAATAGCTTGTTCTAAAAGCTGCTTTTCGTTACCACGTTCGAGCTGCCAAAAGCCCAGTTTGACCAATAGAGAAAACACGACCACAGTTAAACAAACAGCAATCCAAACCCATTTCGATAACATCAAAAACGAAACCGGAGGTGCTATGTCCACCGTATTTCTGTTCAAATTAACGCTTGTCCTTTTGCTGCTTTTCATCATCTTTAACCTCGCAAAAGCGCTTATCGAAATGGTTCGCGAAGACCCAGAGGACTCATCGAAAAAAAGCAAACCAATGAGCCATTACCTTGGTCGTCGTGTCATGTTTTCTGCGTTAGTCGTGATACTCCTTCTGATTGCTCTAGGGGCAGGATGGATCGCCCCTAACCCTCGTCCTTACTAGTTTTACAGGACATAAACAAAAACAAATAAACACAGCCAAACCACATCTACAAAGTGCCAATACCAGCTGCCCGCTTGGAACGCAAAATGGTTTTTTGGTGAAAAGTGGTCCTTGGCGATGCGGAATAGCAATACGATGAGGAAGATGGTACCAAGGCAAACGTGCAAACCATGGAAGCCCGTGAGCATAAAGAAGGTATTGCCATAAACGCCCGATTGCAGTGTCAGACCAATATCTTGATAGGCGTGCGCATACTCGACCGCTTGGTAATAGAGGAAGAAACCCGCTAAGACGATGGTGATCTCCAACCAAACAATCAGCGCAGTTCGCTTATCTTGTTCTAAGCTAATGTGTGCCATATGTAACGTAATCGAAGACAATAGCAGCAAAATCGTATTGGTTAATGGAATGCCTTGCCATGGCATTGCTTGGGTCGTATCACCACCCGGCGTGGTAGTGAGCGGCCATATCGCCTCGAAAGCTGGCCACAACACTTCATGAGTCATGACATTGTTATCTGCGCCACCTAACCAAGGCACGGAAATCATTCTTGCGTAGAACAGAGCACCAAAGAACGCACCAAAGAACATGATTTCTGAAAAGATGAACCAGCTCATGCCTTGTCGAAATGAACGGGTGATTTGCGCGCTGTATTTTCCGGTAAGGGATTCGGTGATAACGTTGCTGAACCACCCGGCCAACATGTAAAGCAAAAACAGCATACCAACCGCAAGAATAATGCCTCCTAGCGTCCCAACCGGACCGTCACTTTGAGTGCCTTGAACGGTCATTCCAGCACCGACAGCGACAAGGAATAACGCAAATGCCCCTACAATAGGCCAGCTGCTTTGTGCGGGAACATAATAGGTGTCAGGCTTGTTACTCATGAGTTCTCTCCTTACAGACGCGCTTTGGTTTGAGGCGTTAAGGTCTGTTTCTCACTCCCTGAGAGGCTAGCTGTCGAAGACTCGCCCGATTGAGGAGGAAATTTGTAGAGTGTGTAAGACAAGGTCATTGTATGAATTGAATCCGGCACGTCCGGCTCAATGTAGAAAATCAAAGGCATACTCGCTTGTTGCTTACCTTCCAATGGTTGTTGATTAAAGCAAAAACACTCGATCTTATTGAAGTAAGCCGCACCAGTACCCGGCGATACGGAGGGCACAGCTTGTCCTACTAAATCTTCACCGCTTTGATTAAAAGCAAGATACTCCGTTTGAATCACTTCGCCAGGATGAACATCCATGGATACAACTTTTGGTTTGAATTCCCAAGGCATGTCTGGACTGACGTGCGCCATAAATTCCACACGAATCGTTCTGCTGATATCCGCTTGCATGCCTGTTGGTTGAATCGCTGCGACCTCACTGGTTTTACCGTTAATACCCAATGCATCGCACATAATGTCGTAGAGCGGTACAAGGGCAAAACCGAAGCCAAACATCATTGCTGTCGCTAACAGCAACTTGATAGTGAGTTTCTTATTTGATGAATTACTTTGCATCTCGCTCACCTCACTCTTTTCTTAATCGACTTTTGGCGGCGTTGTGAACGTGTGGTGTGGCGCTGGACTTGGCACTGTCCACTCTAGACCTTCCGCCCTCTCCCATGGCTTGGCTGGTGCTTTTTCACCACCACGGATGCATTTAATCACTAGCCACAAGAAGATCAGTTGAGAGAGACCAAAGGCAAAGCCACCTATCGATACGATTTGGTTTATGTCAGCAAACTGGATGGCGTAATCGGGAATGCGTCGTGGCATCCCAGCTAAGCCCAAGAAATGCATTGGGAAGAACAGTACATTAACCGAGATGATGGAACACCAGAAATGCCACAGACTCAGCTTGTGGTCATACATATTGCCCGTCCACTTCGGTAGCCAGTAATATGCTGCCGCCATAATCGAGAACACCGCACCAGAGACCAAGACATAATGGAAATGCGCAACAACAAAGTACGTGTCGTGGTATTGGAAGTCCGCAGGCACAATTGCCAGCATCAAGCCTGAGAAACCGCCTATTGTGAATAAGACAATAAAGGCGATGGCAAATAACATCGGTGTCTCGAACGTCATGGCACCTCGCCACATGGTCGCCACCCAGTTAAACACCTTTACCCCAGTTGGTACCGCAATCAGCATGGTGCAATACATAAAGAAGAGTTCGGCGAATACTGGCATACCCGTGGTGAACATATGATGCGCCCACACTAGGAATGAAAGCAGCGCAATACTACAGGTAGCGTAAACCATCGAATGGTAACCAAACAGTTTCTTGCCGCTAAACGCAGGGATGATTGCCGAAACAATACCAAACGAAGGCAAGATCATGATGTACACCTCTGGGTGACCAAAGAACCAGAAGATGTGTTGGAACATCACCGGGTCACCGCCACCAGCGGCATCAAAGAAGCTGGTACCGAAGTATTTGTCGGTCAATACCATGGTCACCGCACCAGCTAATACGGGCATCACAGCTATCAGCAAGAATGCCGTGATTAGCCAAGTCCAAACAAACATTGGCAGCTTGAACCATGTCATGCCCGGTGCACGCATGTTTACAATAGTCACTATGACGTTAATAGCACCCATGATGGAACTGATGCCCATGATATGGACTGAGAAAACAAACAACGCCGTACTGTCAGGACCGTAGGTTGTAGAAAGAGGCGCGTAGAAAGTCCACCCGAAATCAGGACCACCACCCGGTAAGAACAAAGAGCCGATCAAAATGAGGAAAGCAAAAGGTAAGATCCAAAAGCTCAAGTTGTTCATTCGTGGTAACGCCATATCTGGAGCGCCAATCATCATTGGGATCATCCAGTTAGCTAAGCCGGTAAACGCAGGCATGACGGCACCAAATACCATCACCAAACCATGCACGGTCGTCATTTGGTTGAAGAACTGAGGGTCAACCAATTGCAAACCCGGTTGGAACAACTCAGCGCGAATGATCATCGCCATCGCACCGCCAGTGAGGAACATGGCAAAACTAAACCATAAATAAAGCGTACCGATGTCTTTATGACTGGTGGAATAAAGCCAACGCGTTAGCCCTTTTGGTGCGTGATGATGATCGTGGTCGTCTTCAATCGCAATGGTGGTGTTTGCGGTAGTTTGCGCTTCTGCAGGAGCAGACTTCACCGCTTTTTCAATTGGCTTACTCATATTTCCTCCTTGGCACTTTCTTGTGCCTTAAAGGCGTTAACATCAGATGCTTGAACGGTATCGCCGGTGTCATTTCCCCAAGCATTTCGTTGATAGGTAATAACAGCAGCAATTTCTTGGTCGCTAAGTTGGTTAGCAAAAGCTTGCATCGCTGTCCCTGCACGACCGTTTACTAATACATCGATGTGAGCCATAACCGGGCCTTTAGCTATTTCGCTGCCTTTAATCGCTGGGAATGCGCCCGGAATACCTTCACCATTAGCTTGATGACACACGGCACAACGCGCGGTGTAAATCGACTCGCCTTGTCCCATCAAGTCTTCCATTGAAAGGTCTTGTGTTAATGCTTCTTGTGCAGCCGCTTTTTGTAATGCAATTTCTTGTTTCTTGTCTGCCATCCATTGGTCGAAATCGTCTTC
Source organism: Vibrio sp. CUB2 (assembly GCF_001557945.1). Classification (NCBI taxonomy): domain Bacteria; kingdom Pseudomonadati; phylum Pseudomonadota; class Gammaproteobacteria; order Vibrionales; family Vibrionaceae; genus Vibrio; species Vibrio sp. CUB2. The sequence continues at coordinate 26,673 of NZ_LNRB01000001.1, forward strand.
CGCCATCGCATGAACGACAATCGGCATGAAACCATGTGCTCGACCACAAAGCTCTGCACACTGACCGCGATACACACCTGGTTCGTCAATCTTGGTCCAAGCTTCATTGATAAAGCCTGGAATCGTATCTTTCTTAACTGCGAAATCAGGCACCCACCAAGAATGGATTACGTCATCAGACGTCATTAAGAAACGAACTTTACGGTTGATTGGCAGAACGAGCGGGTTGTCCACTTCGAGTAAGTAGTGCGCCCCTTTCGCTTCGATGCCATCAATTTCTTTCTGGCTGGTAGCAAGTAGGCTGAAGAATTCGACGTCCTCACCGAAGTAACTGTAGTGCCACTTCCATTGGGAGCCCGTGATCTTCACAGTGAGGTCAGATTGACTGGTATCCTCCATCGCCACCAACGTTTTTGTTGCAGGAATCGCCATGGCAATGAGGATAATGACGGGAATGATGGTCCAGATAATCTCCACTTTGGTACTTTCATGGAAATTTGCCGCAACTGCCCCTTTTGACTTGCGGTGTCGGAAGATGGAATAGAACATCACACCAAACACCACAAAGGCGATGGCACAACAGATGTAGAAGATCAGCATATGTAATTCATACACTTGCTCACTGATCCCTGTGACACCTCTCGTCATGTTGTAATCGTTTTGCTCTGACCAACTGTACGAAGAAAATGTGATAAAAATCACATTCGTTAATAAGGCTAGAGTAGTCGCTAATCTTTTCAAAAGATCTCTCCTCTGCTCAGCCGCTGCGCTTGCGCGAGCTTCCTTGTTTCCCGATGCAAATATCGAACAAATTTACAAAAAATCACAAAAACTACGATTTCAATGCACTTTGTTATATTTATGTTAAAAGGCTAGTTATAGTTCAATAGTTCTTCAAGAAATAAAATGTGAATAAATTCTGTACAGAGAGAAAAATAAATTCGGTTTATCGATTGCCCTCTTTGAAATGTAATTGAGAACCATTTAGATTAATAAAAAGAAAACATTGGGACACTTTCCTGATAAAAGTGTCTAAACAAGTAGGCTCCCCCTGCTAAGGAAAGATGAATATGACAACACAAATTACTCAATGGCTAGCACGAGATCCTGACCCAAAAACTCGTGAAGAGCTTCAGCACCTAGTCGATGCGAATAACGAACAAGAACTGACAGATCGATTCGGCTCACGCTTAGCATTTGGTACGGCGGGTCTGCGCGGTAAAGTTGGTGCTGGTCCAAATCGCATGAACCGTTTGGTGATTCAAGAAACAGCAACTGGTCTCGGTCACTATCTGATTGAACAAGTGAAAGAAGCATCGTCTCGCGGTGTCGTTATTGGTTACGATGGCCGCCCTGATTCTAAACAGTTCGCGCACGATACAGCTTCCGTACTTACTGCTTTGGGCATCAAGGTTTACCTAACCTATAAAGTAGCGGCAACACCAATTGTTGCTTTTGGTGTTCGTGAGTTAAATGCAGCAGCTGCTGTAGTCGTTACCGCCAGTCACAACCCTCCTGAGTACAATGGCTTTAAAGTGTACTGGGAAAATGGCGCGCAAATCATTCCACCGCACGATTCTGGTATTGCTGCAAAAATCGATGAAGCAACAACAAAACCACTTCCTCTAATGTCACTGGACGATGCGAAAGAAAAAGGTTTGTTAGTTTGGCTAGAAGACGAGTACTACCAAACATACCGAAAAACAATGAACGACAATGCCCTGTTAACACCGGACAGCAACACAGATATCTCGATTGTTTACACGGCAATGCACGGTGTCGGTGCGGACATGGCAGAAACGTTGCTCGCAGACGCTGGCTTTAAAAAAGTGGCAAGTGTTCCAGAACAGCGCGAACCGGACGGCACGTTCCCTACCGTAAACTTCCCGAACCCGGAAGAAGCAGGTGCAATGGACATGGTGATGGCGCTAGGTAAATCTGTCGATGCCGACATTGCTTGCGCGAACGATCCTGATGCAGACCGTTTTGCTGTGGCGGTAAAACGTCCAGATGGCGAATACCAGATGCTAACGGGTGACCAAGTGGGCTCATTGTTTGGTGATTACTTACTGCAAGCTCAACCAAACGCGCTTGTTGGTAATACTATTGTATCTTCTCGACTATTGAGCAGCATTGCGAAAGCACACGGCGCAGAATACTACCAAACGTTAACTGGCTTTAAATGGCTAACCAACGTAGCAATGACTCAAGAGACAGAAGCGAATCCGTTCCTGTTTGCTTACGAAGAAGCACTAGGCTACACCGTTGGCAATAAGGTTTGGGATAAAGATGGCCTGTCAGCGCTGGTCGCTTTCTCTCAATTGACAGGTAAATTGAAAGCACAAGGCAAAACGCTGTGGGATAAGTTAGAAGAATTGTACCGCCAACACGGTTTCTACTTCAACGCGCAACGCAGCATTGCGCTTGACCCTAAATCACCACCAATCGGTGACAAGCTTCGCGCAAACCCACCGACAGAGATCGCGGGTAAACGTATCGAAGTCATCGAAGATCTGAAATCATCACTTCGCTTTGTGACCGATGGTCCAACAGAAGAGATTGACTTGCCTGCAAGTGACGTATTGGTTTACCACCTAGAAGACAAATCACGCGTGATTGTTCGCCCTTCAGGTACTGAACCGAAGTTGAAGTGTTACTACGAAGTGATCAGCGACTTCCCAGCAGAGATGAATTACGCGCAAGCTAACCAAGCAGCAGAAGCGAAGATGAACGCATTGATCGAAGCACATCAACAAAGCTTGTAATTCGGGTTTGATACATCGATTCTGTGACAACAGAAAATAACAAATCACAAATAGTAAGAGAGGCGCATCGAGCGCCTCTTTTTTTGTTTAATTCAAACCAAATCAAGCAATCTGTTTTTGCAGGAAATGTTTATCAATGCCTGCTGCTGGGTAACCTGAATACTGTCCTACTTTTTCAAAACCCAATTTCAAGTAAAAATCGAGTGCTTGAAAGCTATAAGTATCGAGGTACAAATGCGTTACTCCACGCGGTTTCACTTGTTCTTCCAGTAGAGAAATCAGTTTGCTTCCCAATCCCGAAGTGCGTGCCTCTGCATCTACCCAAAGATATTCAACGAACACGGTGTTATTGAACATCTCTCCCGTGAGTCCACCAATCACTTTGCCCTCGTCATTACGGGCAAAACAGCCAATGGCATTTACATCACCATCCGGTAAATGCATGCGGTTATATGCTCGGATGCCATCACGGATAAAATCGAGATCGTTTTGTTCTGGGTTGAGTTTAAATTCAAGTTTCATACTGCCACTCCTTGGAAATCAGAGTGATACTAAAACAAAAAGCCAGCGAGTGCTGGCTTTCGTTCAAAAATCTGATTGTTCCTACACACTACATCGCGAAGCTACTGAGCATCCATACCGCAAGAATAACGAACACCAAGCCCATCAGTTTACCTTGGTACATGCGGAATTTATCGTTTTCCAATAATCCTTTACCCAATGTCCCCGCCAAGGCAACCAGCAAGATATTGAATAGCAAACCTAATACGTTCAGCAGCAAACCAAGTGCGAGCATTTGCTCACCCGACGATGCGGTAATGTTGCTAGAGACGAACTGAGGTAAAAACATCACGAAGAACACCAAGGCTTTCGGGTTCAGCAGGTTACTCATCAAAGCGCGTTGATAGTAAGTCGATGCCATTTTGTTTTTTTGGTCAAGTTCTGGGGCAGCAGATACATCCGCTCGTAGACAGTCCCAGCCCATTTTTAGCAAGTACGCGCCCCCCAGTAGATGAAGCACTTTTAATGCGATTGGGCTCATTGCAATCAAGGTTGACACGCCCATTGCGGCCAATAAGGTTAAGATCACACCGGATGTCGCGTTGCCCAAGCTCGCAAACAGACCAACTTTCTTACCATAGCTCATGCTAGAACTGGCAATCAGCAACATGTCAGGCCCAGGTAACAAAAGAAGTGCAACAACAGCAGTGAGATAAACAGGGAGTACAGATAAATCGATCATGGTGGAACTGGCTTTCTAAAACAGGCGGCGGATCTTATACCAACGAATAGATAACAACCAGACCAAATATCTAACCAAGGAGTAAAATTCAGAAAATAGAAAAGGTTTAATGTTCAATTTAAAAACAATTAACCTTTTTGGTGTTTATTTTTAATACCGATAGCAATTTTGTACAAAAATAAGCAGGATGGATCCGGTAGACTCCAAATGATGTGATGCCACGATTAATGCTTGCGCAGTTCGGAACAAGATGAAAGAAAAGAATAAGGAAATCGCGACTTTTAAGATTGCTCAAGAGCTCGGTGGCTTGGAGCTGCTCGACGCAAAGTACGAAAAACAGAATTTCTCTCGTCATAGCCATGAAGGCTACACCATAGGTGTGATTGAAAAAGGCGCGCAACAGTTCTTTCGTACTGGCGGCAACCACATCGCACCGCAAGACAGTATCATTCTTGTAAACGCCGACGAGGTGCATAATGGTCATTCAGCGTCAGAAGGCGGTTGGGAATACAAAGCCATGTATCCTGTACCAGAGCAGTTTCAAACGCTTGGGGAAGAACTTGGCGCCCCCAATGTCGCGCAGCCCTACTTCCCCCAACCTGTCGTTTACGATCCAGAGCTCGCAAACCAACTGCGGTTGGTGTTCGATACTCTAGAGAAGTCCGATAACCGCCTATTAAGAGAGACACTTGTCTACGGTACGTTGGTCAAACTTGCCAGCAAGCACAGTACACATCGAGCTCCTCTTCAAGATGCAACCAAAGCGCAAAAGCAAGTACATCTGGTCAAAGAGTTTCTTGAAGACTTTCCTCAAGCCGATGTCTCTTTAGAAGAACTAGCGAAATTAGCGGGATTAAGTCCTTTTCATTTGTTGCGTGAGTTTCAAAAGCAGTTTGGTTTCCCACCGCACGCATTTCAGATTCAACAGAGGCTCAGAATGGCGAAAAAACTGCTCAAGCTAGGACAAAAGATTTCCGACGTTGCTCAAGAGTGTGGCTTTCACGATCAAAGCCATTTGCATCGTCACTTTAAAAAAGCCATGGGCGTAACGCCTGGGCAGTACATCAAGCATTGTTAGCAATTTTGTACAAGGCAGCGTGCTGAGGTCAGCCTACCTTAACAGCATGTTTTTCTATTTAAGTTGAAGTTATGGATACTACTTTGCCAACTCATCAAGACTCAAAATCCTCACTCTTTTTACAAGGCACCATCGCAATGATGCCATTGAGCATTGCTGTATTGCCTTGGGGATTACTAGCCGGCTCATTTGCCATTGATACTGGCTTACACCCTTTGGAAGGTCAGGCGCTTTCCGCCATTCTGTTTGCAGGCTCCGCACAGCTCGTGGCTATGGGGATGATTAAAGCAGGCGCTGGCTTGACGACTATGTTGCTGACTACCTTTTTTATTACCTCTCGCCATTTTCTTTATAGCGTTTCAATGCGCAGTAAAATTTCGCCATTGCCATTAAAGTGGCGTCTTTCACTTGGCTTTTTACTCACTGATGAGCTGTTTGCCATCGTCGGGCACCAATCCGATAAACAATTTGATCGATGGTACGCCCTAGGAGCAGGATTAAGCTTCTACTTATTTTGGAACTTCGCAACGCTTGCTGGCATCGTCGCCGGCAGTTTGATACCTGAATTGAATGAGCTCGGATTGGAATTTGCCGTTGCTGCCACCTTTATCGCGATTGTGGTGCCAACGATAAAAAACATTCCCGTGTTATGCAGTGTTTTAGTGGCATTAGTTAGCTCAGTAGCACTGAACTATTACCAAGTGGAAGGAAGCTTGATGTTCGCGAGTATTCTCGCCATGCTGACAGGCTATTTAGTGGAACAGCTCACGACGAAAACACCAAACCTTGAGAGTAAATCGGAGGAACGCCAATGATCTTTTTGTCTATCTTAGCCATGACAGCCTTGGTGTTCACCAGCCGTTATCTGTTCTTAGAACCAAAATTACCACTCAGGTTGGGGGTAAGAACTCAGAAAGTATTGAGCTACGCAAGCCCTGCAGTACTCACCGCAATTTGGGCTCCAATTGTGTTTATGCCAGAGGGTGAACTGAGCGTCACATGGCAAAATCCATTTCTATTGGCTGCTCTATTAGCCGCTGCGATTGCGTACCTCACCAAGAATGTCTTGCTCACCACCATAGTAAGTATGGTCGCGTTCTTATTGCTTCGAATTTGGTTGTAAGCTCACGACTAAGTAGCTACCCACTCAATCTCTAACAAGGTGATGTCTCCGCACTTCAAGCGCCCAAGGAAGACATCGCCTTGATGCACTTCTCCCACGCCCTTTGGTGTGCCTGTCATCACGACATCGCCATCTTCTAGTGTTGTATAACTCTTCAGTTCATCGAGAATATTTATTGGAGGATAAAGCATCTGTTTAACGTGTCCTTTTTGAACATGAACACAGTTAATCAAAAGCTCTAAGTTGAGATCGTCTATATCGACACCTTGAAGAGAGTGGAATCGACTGAATACCGCTGAGCCGTCAAACGCTTTGGCACGCTCCCACGGTAGTCCTTTTTCTTTGAGGGTAGATTGTAAGCCGCGTTTGGTCAGATCTAAGCCGAGCCCAACCGCACTGTATTGACCATTTTTGATCAGAAAACAGATTTCTGCTTCGTAATGCAAAGGCTCTTGATGAAATGAGGTGAGTTTGGTTGAAACGGAAGTCGCCGGTTTATTAAACACGACCATTTGTTCTGGCATGGCATTATTAAGCTCTTGAATATGCTCAACGTAGTTACGTCCAACACACAGAACTTTACCAACTTTGACTTTCTTCTCTTCAACCTGAACGACGCTCATTGCTCTTCCCTGCAAAACAAAACGCACATGATAATCTAACTGCTTGAGTTGCCCACACTAGTTCCCGCTCTGGAATGTTAAAAACAAGACATTCAGCCCGTTTTGCTCTCGCACTCTTCAAGACGAAACTCTCTGGTTTATCAAACAACAGATATGAAAAAAGCCAGCACGAAGCTGGCTTTTATAGTAACTAGGACAGGTTACTATTATAGGTAGTAACGAGCACCAAGTGCCCATTTGTCGTCTGTTTTACGATCGTTAGCATCGTTTAGGTCGAACTGGTAACCAGCGTAACCAACAAACTTAGAAGTGAAGTTGTATTCAGCTTGAACAGCCATCTCTTCACGTGCAGTTTCAGTCTTATCGCCAGAGTTTACCTTACCTTCAACCATTTCGTAGTTGATGCTTAGGTTTAGGCTGCTTGGTAGAGCGTATGCTAGTAGCGCTTCGTACGCATCACTTTCTACAAGGCGAGCGCCGTTTGTGCCGAAGTTCATGTTTTCGTTTGAACCGTATACTGCTGCAACGTATAGGCCTTGACCGTATGAACCGTATGCCGCAGATACTAGGTGAGATTCAGCTGACTCTGAACGTAGACCTTGGTTGATATCGCCACCGTTGTACGTGTAACCGATTTTCGCACCCATGATTGAGTATGAAAGAGCTACTTGTAGACGATCATCGTAGTCTGCGCCGCCAACAATTTGGTTGTTCTCGTCACGAGCGAACTCGTCTTTAGAACCTTGCCAACCTAGACCGAAGTTGATTGCACCAGCTTCACCTAGCTCGATTGCATTGCGGTAAGAAAGCATCTTGTCCGCACGACCAGTACCTAGGTTACCGTGGTCATCGTAGATAAAGTCGTTCGCAAACGCGATTGGCATATCAGCAACACCAGCTACGTCGTAGTAAGGTGCCCATTGAGTACCACCAACTGCACGGCCGTATACGTCGTGAGTTAGGCCTAGGTAGCCAAGACGAGTAGTGAATGTTTCTTCACCGCCATCTAGGTAGTTTAGAGCCCACTCACCACGAGCGTCAGCTGTGAAGCCGTTGCCTAGGTCTTGAGTTGCTGTGAAGTTGATACGTGGAGAGTTAGTACCTACATCTGTGTCGCCTTGCTCAGAACCGTTTAGGTTAACTGAAACGTGACCACCGATAGAGAAAGTAGTGCCGTCGTTGTTGTAAAGCTCCACTGCTACTGCTTGTGTACCAAATGTTGCTGCTGCGATCGCTGCTGCTAGGAATTTTTTGTTCATTATAAAATCCGTGTATTTATGCATTAGTTTATAAGTCAGTCTTATACAAAAGTGGATTGGGGCATCTCTTCCACCAATGTCGCGTCACTTTTGCTTAACAACTGCTAATCAATGTATTTCAGAAGTTCCCAAGAGCAGAGTGAAAAGATGTAATAAAAAAGAAAAATGGCAAACGTTTAGCTCGAATCAATACACAAATTTGGAAAACAACACCTAAAAACAGAAACATTTTGTTACATCCATGAAGAAACACCAAGCATAAGTTATTGTTAAACGGTCAGATAGTCGAATATTTAAGAAACCCAATGTTACATTTCGGGTAAAGAAATATGATTAGGAACTTTTTTAAAAACACACTGTCAATTAGGTAAGACAGAAACATCAAAAAAGATAAAAAGCCCTTTCCTCTTATTTTCATGAATAGGAGAGCATTCATGCATTTGAAATAAAAATGCAATGGAATCATAACTTAACAGAAATCTATCTTTCATTTTCGCGGTTTACCTTAAGCGTCATCGACACAAATCGAGCAAGTAAGCTCATCGATTACAACTAGGGTAATAAGAAAATGAAAAAGGCAGCACTAACTACTGCAGTTCTAACAGCATTGGTATCATCACCATCTTTCGCAGCAACAGTTTACAAAGACGACGGCACTGAATTAAAAGTTGGTGGTCGTGTTGAATTTCGTGGTGACTTCATCGGTTCAGACGGTGCTGAAATCGATGGCTCTATGGAAGATGCATCACGTGCACGTCTAAACCTAAAAGGTAAGACAGACATCGGTAACGGTCTTTCAGCTTTTGGTGTTTACGAAGCAGAACAAAAAACAGGTAAAAGCGAGTTTAAAAACCGTTACATGTACGCTGGTGTGAGTGCTGATGCAGGTGATTTTTCGGTAGGTCGCCAAGACATGGCTGCTGTTATCATCTCTGATATGACGGATATCACTGAGTTCTCAGGTGTTCAACAAGTTATTGATTCATCTTCTGATAAGCAAGACAGCGTATTCGCTTACCGTGGCGAATTTGATGCTCTACAAGTTCAAGCAACTTACCAAGCTAACTCTGGTGACAGCCAAGACAAATACGGCATCTCTGGCCTTTACTCTCTACCAATGGGTCTAGACCTAGGTCTTGCTTACTCTGGTGGCGATGTAGATAAAGATAACTCAGAAGACCAAATTCTTGGTGGCATCGCTTACTCTCTAGAAAACCTTTACCTTGCAGGTACATACTCACAAGGTGCACTAGATGATTCTGAAGACTTCACCGCTTACGAAATTGCAGCAAGCTACAAACTAGCAAGCAAGTTCACTGTTGTTGGTCTTTACACATACCAAGAAAACGATCCAAATGGTGGCGCAAAATACGATGCTCTTGATGGTTTTGAGCTAGTTGGTTACTACAAGCTTAACAGCAACTTCCGTACTTACCTTTCTTACTACATGAACCAACTCGACGAAGAGAAGGATGCAGAAGGTAAAGTGATTCAAGGCGAAGACACACTACGTCTAGGCGTACGTTACGACTTCTAATAAAAACTTGTCCTAATAGCGAGTCTTTTGGCCGGCACTATTGTGTCGGCTTTTTTGATCGCATTAACTAACAAAGAACTTGCCCTCTTTTAATGCACCAAATCCCGAAGTTAGTGCATTTCCTCTAGTTTATCTTAAGCAATACCGATCTAACCCTTTAAAATCAATAAATTAAAAGTTGGCACGCTAGCTGCAATATTTAGACCGAGCAAATGCATGGCAGCGTTTGTGCTTCTCGTTCTTTGTACCTACTTCGGTAGGCACGTCCTTTGAATTGGTAATGTCGCCTCCCTCTGGGAGGCATTTTTTTATTGGCTACCTACAGATTAGGACGTATGATTCTGATAATTCTCTAAAACCGGAAATATCCAATTGAATCATCATCCTGTCCAAGGGGCATCTTGGATGCTTACCGCAGGTTTGGCATTCGCCATCGTCAATAGTTTTGCTCAAGTTGCGAGTATTCACTTTGGTGTGTCATCCACCACATTTGCACTCTTCCAGTACGCCATCGCATTTTTCGCTATCTTGCCTTACTTGCGAACCTTAGGTATCCGCCAATCTCTGCGCACGAATCATTTTGGTTGGCACGCATTACGTATCTTCTTAGCGGTTATTGGTATTCAACTTTGGTTGTGGGCGCTCGCTTACCCCGTTCCGATTTGGCAAGGTATTGCGTTGCTAATGACCTCTCCTCTTTTTGCTACCGTTGGCTCAGGCCTGATTCTTAAAGAGAAAGTGGGAATCGCTCGTTGGATTGCGACACTAACAGGCTTTATTGGCGCGATGATCATCCTTGAGCCATGGTCAGACTCCTTCACATGGGCAACCTTGCTTCCTGTTGGCGCAGCGTTTTTCTGGGCTTCTTATTCTGTGATGGTGAAGAAACTATCAGTGAACGATCCACCTTCCACTATGGTGGTTTATCTGCTTCTACTGATCACACCATTTAATATCTTGCTCGCCGTTCCGACTTTCGCAATGCCAGAAGGTTGGAGTATCTGGGGAATTTTGGTTGCTGCAGGTGTACTGACTGCTCTTGCACAGTGGGCGGTTGTTAAAGCTTATGCCGTAGCGGATGCATCTTTTGTACAACCCTTTGACCATGCAAAGTTACCGCTTAATGTGTTCGCTGGCTGGTTAGTGTTTAACTGGGTTCCACCTGGTCGATTATGGCTTGGCGCCGCAATCATTATCGGCTCGATTGCTTTCATTACTCATTGGGAAGCAAAAAAAAGAAAGTAATTTGAAAGAAATAATTGGGTTTTGGGTTCTATATTTTCAGGAAAGGAAATGAGGAGCATCTTATGACACAGCCAATCAAAATTACATTGTATCGTTGGGCGGGAAGTTGGGGACCGTTTAAAGTAAACATCCCATGTGGCGAATGCACACTAACAAAAGACATTCTTGCAGATACGTTTGAGAATGAATTAGCAGACGTACCTGTCGAGCTTGAAGTGAAAGATTGGTTGTCTCACTGGTGGGAACCGTTGAAACTTGGTGCTTGGCACGCCCCTATCCTAGTTGTTGAAGGCAAAGTCGTCAGCCAAGGGGAAGCGCTAAACAGAGGTGTGCTTGTCCAGTCTGTTATTGCTGAATGGACCAAACGAGACCAACTTCAAGGCAACATCGTTTATGGTAAAGCGACCTGCCCTTACTGTGTAAAAGCCAAAAAGCTGCTTGATGAAGCGGGAGTGGAATACAAATACCATGACGTTGTAAAAGACAGTGCAGCACTTTATCGCATGATCCCAGAAGTAAAAGCGATCATCGGAGAGAAAACACCAGTCACTGTCCCACAAATTTGGTTAGATGGTCAGTACATCGGAGGCGCCGATAACTTGGAAAAGTGGTTAGCGGAAAAGGGATTGGATAGTGTGCCAGATAACGTGGTTGAGATCCCAAGCCAAACAGCTTAAAGCTCCAAATTCAAAAACCGATACCTAGAATGCAAAAAGCCCCGACCTGATGTCGGGGCTTTTCTTATTAATTCGCTAGCTTTTTCATAACGCGAGCAAACATAGAAGGCTTTTTCTTCTTCGCTTTACCGTAAAGCGCTTTGTGCATCGCATCTTTGGCAATCATTTGGCCAAAGTAAACACCACCAAGTTCGTAACCCATGACCTTCTCCTAAGAAGTAATTGACTGGTTTATGTTGTAATTTTACACCACAAAAACCATAAAACAAGACATTGGTCACAATTATTTTGTAATTTACTTACAGAATTTTTTATCCTAGCGAATCAGAACGGTAATTAACGCTTAGGCTGTTGGTACGTTTTACCTGCTGCTTTGTACGTGTCTTTTGGCTTGATTTCAAAGAAAGTCTCAAAAAACCAAGCTGCGAATTTGATCAGGTGATCACCTTCATTCATTACATGTTCAACGAATTCTTTCTCTTCACCTGATTCATCGGCTTGAATCGTGATGTGGTAGATACGTTTTTCGCCTTCTACTTCAGCAAGACCAAATTGACCAGTCAGTGATTCAGCCGCTTGCGCTACTTCCTCTTCCTCACACGCTTTTAATAGCTCTAGCGCTTGAGGCAGGTTTTCTTTTTGACAGATTTCTTTTAGCAGTGCTTCAAATTCGTTTTGTTGCATGATTTCACCTAACGATTAACGGGTGTTGTCGAACGCTCACTTCCATAAGCCAAGTGTAGGTAACGACACAATAATTGGTTGCGCATTTTAGAGAGGAGCTTAAATGCTTGCAACCAGATTTAACTATGAACGTTCCGGTTGAACCAAGCCATTTGAAGGCGTACGAAACTGCCCGAGCAGCAAAACAACGCAAGAGATAACGGCGACTAAAACGTAGAACACACCTAATTGATGTTGAGTTGTTACCCAACTTTCAACGAGGTAACCACCAAACAAACCTGCCAAACACATCTGGATAGATCCTGACAAAGCAGACACAGCGCCCGCTTGCTGCTTGTGTGGAGACAATAAGAGGCTAATTGACACAGGAAAAGACATCCCTTGTGCAAAGCTCAAGCAAGTGAACGCCACCAATAACGACACAACGTTAAACGGCAAACAAAGTAACATAACGCCAGAAGCCGCGACGATGACAAAGCTCATCAGTAAAATCTGTTGTTCTTTATAGCGTGAGTTGATGAAGTTAAGCACCAAACTGCCCATCAATAAGCCAGCCGAAGGCACGATCATTAGTGTTCCGTAATCAGCAGCGGTTAATCCAAGCTCTTGTTGCATCAAAAATGGATAAAGAGACAAGGTAACCAAAGCAGATAAGTAGCTAAGCCAGTTGTAGCTTGCGCTGCCAATCACTTGTTTATTGGTTAGTAATTCAAGGTAGTTCAGCATTACACGTTTTGGTTCAAAGCGTCGCTTGGGATACGGCAGTGTTTCATGTAACACAGCAAAGCCCAATGTAAAAATAGCTAGCAGGTAAACAAGCACGAACACAAAAACCGCATGCCAACTGATGTGATAGGCAATCCAACCACCAAACAAAGGAGCGACTATCGGCATCACGGACGCTGTGACTGATATGTAAGAAAGCGCTTTGGTTAACTGCGCCCCATCGTAACTATCACGCAAGACGGAGCGTCCAAGCACGGAGGCACTACCCGCCCCAAGTCCCTGCAACAAACGTCCGGCTTCAAGGGCAACAATATGATCAGCAAACACAATACAAATGACCGTACCAATCAAGTAGACGCTCTGCCCCAAGAGAAACACCGGTCTTCGTCCAATGGCATCCGATAAAGGCCCATAAAACAGCTGCGAAACACCGAAACCAACAAGGAAAAGAGTCACTAGGTTTTGAACGGTATGCTGTTGCAAAGCGAGGTCATGACTGATCAGAGGCAAAGAGGGAAGATAAATGCTGACGCCTACTTGACCGGTCGCGATGATCATCATCGCCAATAATAATGGTGTTTTACGCAATATACCCTCCTTACAACATGACAGTTTCACGACAGACAGTGTATATTTGTTACTCAAAGATGATAATCAACCAAAATGGAAAGGGATTATTTCCCCTGAGGATGGAATTGAATGGACTGGATACAGAGTGTTAATAGCTACATTCGCGTTGTTGAAGAAGGCAGTTTTAATGCAGCAGCACGTAAACTCAATACCACCAGCTCCGCCATCAGCAAACGTATCCAGTGGTTGGAAGATAAGATCGGCGTCCAATTACTAAAACGAACGACGCGCTCCATTAGCCAAACCGAGGCAGGCGCTTTGTTTTACGAGCGCGCTAAAGTGCAACTCGACTCTTGGCAGTCCGTACTCGACGAAACTCGTTCTGTTAACCAATCTCCTGCAGGGCTCCTCAAAATTGGCGCTACGCTGGCCGTTGGCTCTAAGTTCTTGGTGCATTACCTTGATGACTTTCTGGAAAAATACCCAGACATAAAGCTGCAATTGATTACAACCCTACCCGGTCAAATACCTGAACTCAGTTTAGATTTGTTCATCAGCCGAGAGTTAGAACAATTGAATTCGCTTAGCTTTAAAGCCAGCCCTCTGTTCGAACACAAGGCACAGTTTTATGCGGCGCCAAGTTACCTAGAGAAGCATGGCACACCGCAAAGTGTTGAAGAGCTGTCACAACATAACGTTTTGATTTGGGGCGAAAAGCCCGTAAGAGAAATCAAGACCAACCGAGGGAAACGCATCAGTCTTTCAGGGAACTTCGCCACTACAAACCCAGAAGCTCTGTTTCACGGCGCAAAACGGGGCATGGGCATCTTGCTATCAAACAACGTGATGATAAAAGAAGACCTGAGATCTGGGGCTTTAGTGCCGATTCTTCCAGACATCACAGCTGATGAAGCTACCGTCTATGCGTATTACCCTAAGCTCGATTACCAACACACTCGAACTCAACTCTTCTTGGACTACTTAAAGAGTCGTTTAGAAGAAGAAAAGCGCGCTTAATCTCATGGCTCTCTGGTGCCTTCAGTATTAGAGAGCTAATACCCTTCCCCCTATGAACTACCACTTTGATGAGAGGCTGCTCCCATCATCTCTAACCCTATGGTTGAAATTTTTAAGCAAAACCCTTGTTGAGTTTGAAAAATCACGTGAAGTAAACAATAGTTAACGTGATGCATATCGATTAAATGAGAAAAGATCGTGTAACAAAACCAACATAAACACGATATGGCAAAACACAACGTCGGGTGAAATGTTCAATGGATCATGAACAAAACAGTATCCAATTGCTTGATGAGATTCTAAAACTTAACGGTAGTGCATTACTCGATAGAGTAACGCTGGAGCTCCATCAACAGTTTCAAAGCTACTGCACATGTGTAGTAGAAATAGCGCACCTACAGCACTGTGCCGTAACCCTTTCCAATTCAAGTGGTGGCACCATTGCTGACAGCATGTGTTATGGATTAGAGGGCACACCTTGCGAAAAGGTGGCACAAGACATCGGTGAGATTATTTTCTATCAAGATGAGGTCTACCGTCTCTACCCTAAAGACCAGCTATTCCAAGATGCTGGCATTCAAGCTTACATCGGCCTTCCACTGAAGACACACAATGGGGAAGTGCTTGGTATCTTACTATCGACCTTTCCTCGCGCGATCAATGAGCAAGAGGCAAAGGAGATCATCTTCTATCACCGTTTCTTGTCCAACGTGATCATCCACAGCTTAAGAGAGAAGTGGATCAGTGAACGTTCAGACAAACTGCTTAACCAACTGAGTTATGAAGTCTCCCATGACAACCTCACTGGTTTGCTCAATCGCAGTTGTTTGGCAGACACGCTAGAAACACTCACACAACAAGCTACGCGCCCTTTTAGTCTCGCCTATTTGGATATCGATAATTTCAAATCGATTAACGACATTAACGGTAACTACATTGGCGACCAAATTATCAAATTCACCGCCAATGCGATTCAGCAAAGTTTAACTTCACCAAATAATGCGTTCCGTGTTGCAGGCGACGAGTTTGCCTTCATCACTTATGACGAAGACCCTGTCGCGGTTTGTCAGGAAATTTTAGATAAGATTGAAGCGGGTTATTCAGACAAATCCAACCGTATTTCCTTTACGGTTAGCATTGGTATTGCTCGTGCTCCTGTTCATATGCTCAACAGCGACGACCTAATTCTCAATGCCAGCCTTGCGCTCAAAGACTGTAAAAAGCACCGAGATACACGCATACAACACTACGACACCCATTTAAGTGCGCTTTATCATCGCCAAACACAATTGATTGAAGCACTACGCGAACAGCTGCGTTTGAGTATCGATGAAAACGAAGAGTTATACGTCGTCGTTCAACCAATTGTGGACATCACGAGTGATCGCTGGGATTACTTTGAAATCCTAGCGCGATGGAACAGCAGCGTTTACGGCAGTGTCTCTCCCGTAGAGTTTATTGAAGCCGCCGAACAATCTGGGTTGATCATAGAGCTGGGCGAACGAATTGTTGAACTGGCTTGCCGTGCGAAACAAGATCTTGAACGACAGCTTGGCTACAAGGTGAAGCTTTCTATTAACTGTTCTGCACACGAACTGGTCGATTCAAACCGTTACATGAACTTTTTGACGCGTATTTTGGAGAAATACGACCACCAAGCGACTGACTTTGTTATTGAGCTCACCGAAACGGTTCTGCTGTCTCAGAGTGGCCGCGAACAGATGGTTCTGAACTCACTTCGTTATCTCGGGTTTAAAGTTGCACTGGATGATTTCGGTACGGGTTATTCTAGTCTGAACTACATCCATAACTACCCTATCGACAGCATTAAAATTGATGCCACTTTTGTGAGAAATATGTTGGCGAATACCACGTCAGAACAAGTGGTGCTGCTCATTGCTCAATTAGCACAACTGTTAGAAGTCGATTTGATTGCGGAAGGGGTTGAAGACGACAGAGCCTTACAGAAACTGATAGAGATGGGGTGCCATCATATCCAAGGTTATTTCTATTCGAGGCCACACAACGTCAATGAACTGATAAGTATCATCAACGAAAAACAAGTGAAAAGCGCATAAAAAAGACCAAACAATGTTTGGTCTTTTTTATATTTTATAAAACTGCTTTTTCTTTGTCTTTCAGCAGTTTGTCCATCTCGTCTCGATTAGCAACAAAGCTTGCCATTTCCTTCTTAGGCACTGAACTCGCCATAGGAATATTGGCACGCATTGCGTTCACCGGACGACCGTATTCGATCAACTCATAGTGAAGGTGCGGACCTGTCACACGCCCTGTTTTACCAGATAGACCAATACGTTGACCACGAGACACCTTTTGGCCTTTCTTCACGAGGATCTTGCTAAGGTGCAAGTAACGCGTTTTGTACTTGCTACCGTGCTCGATCACCACGTAGTTGCCCGCATATGGGTGTTTACGCGTCATGATAACAGTACCGTCACCGGTCGCCTCTACTGGTGTACCAATAGGCACAGCCCAGTCCGTACCGTTGTGCGGTGCAACACGACCTGTTACAGGGTGAAGACGTGTCGGATTAAAGCCAGAGCTGATACGCCAGCTACGACTGACAGGATAACGTTGGAAGGCACGCTGTAGGCTCTCGCCTTTCGCGTTATAGAATTGACCATCGGTATGAAGGTAAGCGGTAACTTCACGACCACGGTTATAAATTTTGATTGCTTCTATTTCGTTCTTGCCAGTTGGTACGCCATCAATGCTTTGAGATCGGCGAACCACTTCGAATCGGTCACCAGCACGTAAATCTTTACCGAAGTTCACTTGCTCTTTTAGCAGGTTAACTACTTGGCTGATTTCAGCTGAGCTCAAACCTAAGCGATTTGCAGATGACGAGAAACTGCCTCGAATCACACCAACCAATGGCTCTTGTTTCCACACACCTGGGATTGAGATGTCTGAGAAATCGTAACTGCCATCGTCATTACGGTGGTAAACCACTTTATCGGCAATGGAGAACTGAAGCTCCATCTTTTGTAGCTCACCTGTCGATTCATCACGCCAAAAACGCAATGTATTGCCAGGTTTTAGGGTATCAAGAGCAAGGAAGTTCAAATCCGTTTCCATCACTTTCATCAACGAGCTGTAGCCGAAGCCCAGTTGGCTGAAAATGGTACTCAGGTTATCACCTGCTTGAATTTGGTATTCAAAATTAGGTGGAGTGACAACTTCTGTTGTTGTCGCTTCAAGAATATTTTCGACAACCTGCGATTCTGGCAGGTTCAATGCGATGGTTTTGGTAAGGGAAGACTCTTTGAGAGAGTTGGAAACACCAATCGCAACTAATACTGGCAAGGAGTACAACAGTAGCGCTTTACGACTTGTCAGATTCGGCAACCGTCTTGTTGTAATTTCATTTGTAGACACGGGAATTACTATCTCCTTTATAACAAGGCTCATAGCTTATGCATTCCCGCATAAGAAATCACTATGAAATTACGAGATCTAGCGCAGAAAACACTTATTTTTTACAGAAGACAAAAAAATTCATTACTGTTGCATATGTAGGTTATTACCTACACGTTTAAGCGTCGTTGAATTCAATTGATTTGGTTGTTCTGCCATCGCTTGATCTTCGCCATGTTGAAGATAAGAAAGCGAAATTTGCGTATCACTTTCCCACTTCAAAGAAGACATCTGAATTCGATCACCAATGAAAACACTGTTCAATAGCACAACTCGGCTTGGTACTGCATCAAATTTAAACAACCCGATGTAATAAAACGCCCCTGAGCCTTGTGTGGTAACAATCACTGGCGCGACAATCCAAGGGGTTTCATTGATGTCGCGTTGAGCAATAAACTCGGTAGGAACCAGCACTTCACCTCTGGTGCCACCAGCGTCATATTGACCTTTCAGGAAGCCGTTCTCTTTATCCCAATCTTCTAGAAACGTTACCGCTCCTTGTTCAGGAACTTGAACCGTCCACGGATTTCGTGACTGAATCCCCAGAACTTCGGCCACGATAGGATTAGATTGTGCCTGCGCTTGAGGAAACTTCGCCATAATTTCTTCATCGGAAAGACTAAATCGATAAATGCCCGCAATGATCACCACGGCTAACAGGACGATAGGGATCAGTAGAATGAGAGGGATAGGTAGGATTCTCTTACGAGCCATGAAGACTTCCTTGTGTTCTTGTTCTCTTAATTATGTTCGGAGTATATACCAATTCCCCCGTGAAGACCTCAACGCCTACTCTTTCAATTTGACTCAAGTGTTTCAAAATTAAACTAAACTGTTTGGTGGGCAACCAATAGGTAATAACGATGACAAAAATCACCCACACATGCGAGTGTGCCTGTGGCTTAGTCCAACTTCGTTGCACGGCGGAGCCCATTCGCACTTCTATCTGTCACTGCTTCGAATGCCAAAAGCGAACTGGCAGCGTGTTCGGCGTTCAAGCTCGATTCAACAAAGACCAAGTCATCCTCGATGGTGAGGTCACCAGTTACATTCGAATTGCTGATTCAGGCAATCAAGTTCAATACGAGTTTTGCCCTGCGTGCGGCACGACCATGCGCTTACTCTTGTCGGACGCACCAGATTACGCCGTGATTCCGATGGGTTTGTTTAACAATAAAGAATTTGCAGAACCAACGGTCTCTATTTACGAACAACGAAAACACGGCTGGGTAAGCTTTGATTGCACCATGGAACACATTGGTTAAGCACAAACAGCCCCAATCTGAAAAATTCTTAGCAGTCAGCCTATCTACTTTCGATATGCTTATTTACTCTCGATACGAACAGATCATTCAACAAAAGTTGAGACTTTATTGAGAATGATCAACCGCGTAATAGCAGAAGTACTTTCGTTCCGCGCCACGAGCGCTATAATCTGCTCCTAACATTTGGTGAGGTTTTATTGTGATTTCCAGACTTCCTCGTTGGGTGGAATATGGCGCTTTTTTGCTTGCTCTTCTCGCAGGCTGCGTCAATGCCGTGGGTCTTCTCGGCTTTCAACATCAAGCGATAACGCATCTTTCCGGAACCGTAACTCAGCTAGGGAACAGCTTACTAACAGGTGTGGACTCAACCATCCACCTGCTCTTTATTGTATTCAGCTTTTTAATAGGCTCTGCGTTTAGCGGATTCTTTATTGAAAGTAGTGCCCTCAAACTTGGCCGCCGCTACGGTGTTGCACTTTGTATTGAAGGCAGCTTGCTACTGTTGAGCTTAGGCTTTTTGGTACAAGGCAATGTATATGGTCAGTACCTCGCTTCTGCTGCATGTGGTTTGCAGAACGCGATGATCACGACCTTCAGTGGCGCTGTGGTACGAACGACGCATATGACCGGCATCATTACCGACCTAGGTATTATGATTGGAGAGAGCTTACGTGGCCGTCAATTTGACCGACGTAAAGCCAAGCTGTTCATCTTTATCTTTTTAGGTTTCTTGTTAGGTGGTACTGCTGGTGCGGCTTTGTTTAACGTTTATGAGCTGTATGCGTTGGCCTTCCCTGCACTTCTGGCATTTGTTATTGCCATCGCATATTGGTGCTACTTGTACCTACTCAATCGCAATCAAACAGCCTAAATGTAATATGACGGTTTAAGCATTCGACTTAAGCCGTCACTCTTATACTCTCTCACCTATCTCTTTCCGCTTTAAACTAATCCCTTCGATTGCTCTGATTCAGCTATTTGTTCTTTAATCCCTTAAAAGTTGTGCCACTACTGGGAGAAAACACCGCTTTCGCCTTGAGATCCGAATCACATTTGCTAGGCTTTTTATTGCTTTGGTCACACTGTGCCGTTTAACAAGCTGCTCAGAGGGGCTTGCGTGCTACAATTTTCTAACACGAGCAACAAATTCATATACAAGATTCTGGTTTTAATTCAATTGACCGAAAAAACAGCTGAATAACTAGATGTATTTAATGAATAGTATTGCAAAGGATACAGTTTGCGGGTAATCTCCGCACACTGTGATTAAATACGGATGTTTAGTGAATATTTATGTCATGGAATATGGCGAGTATTGACTAGTAGTAACACGAGACAAAAAATGCATAACAACACCAATGCTGCTGAAGCGCCTAAGGGCAACTTTTGGATGTTCTTCATCCCATCCCTGATCGGTCTTCTACTTTTCATGGCTCCAATCTCTTACGATGGCGGCCTGACAATCCCTGTTGCGGTAATGGCAAAAGTCATTCCTGCGGTTCTTGGCGATACTTTAATTGCGATCGTGACCGCTATTGTTGCTTTCATGGCTATAGCTTCTGTTCTGTGCAAAATTTTCAAGCCAGCAGCAATCCTACGTAATGGTTTCTTGAACGGCCTATTTAATCCTTCTCCACTTTGGTTAATGGTTCGCCTAATCGGTGGCGCAGCTGTGCTGATGACTTTCTTCCAAGTGGGTCCAAAAGCGATTTGGGAAGAAAACACTGGTGGCCTTGTGCTTACTGGTCTTCTACCAACACTGTTTGCGGTATTTATTTTTGCAGGCCTATTACTGCCTCTACTACTTAACTTCGGTCTACTAGAACTGTTCGGTGCACTTCTAAGTAAAGTAATGCGCCCTGTGTTCAACCTTCCTGGCCGTAGCGCTATCGACTGTATGGCTTCTTGGTTGGGCGATGGTAGTGTTGGTATCCTGCTAACCAGTAAGCAGTATGAAAACAACTTCTACACCCAGCGTGAAGCAGCGGTTGTAGGTACGACGTTCTCTGCGGTATCTATTACGTTCAGCTTGGTGGTACTTGCTCAGGTTCAATTAGAGCACCTATTCCTGCCTTTCTACGGCGCAATCTGTTTGGCAGGTGTTATCGCAGCGATCATCATCCCTCGCCTTCCACCATTGAGCCTAAAGAAAGACCGCTACATGGATGGCAGTGAGCCTAAGAAAGACGCAGACGCAGTACCTGCAGGTCACACAACTTTCTCTTGGGGTATGGATCTCGCACTAAAACGTGCTGGTCAAGTCACTTCAGTACGCTCTGTATTTAAAGAAGGCGTACACAACGCAATCGACATGGTCTTTGGCGTACTACCAGTGGTTATGGGTCTTGGTACTGTTGCGCTGATCATTGCTGAATACACATCGGTATTTGAAATCCTAGGTCAGCCATTTATCCCTTACCTAGAATTACTACAAATCCCTGAAGCAGCGGCAGCATCTCAAACTATCGTAGTTGGCTTTGCGGACATGTTCATCCCAGCGATCCTAGCGGCATCAATCGACAACGAGATGACTCGCTTCGTGATTGCAGCTATGTCAGTTACACAGCTCATCTACATGTCAGAAGTGGGCGCACTGCTTCTAGGTAGTAAGATTCCAGTAAACATCGTAGAACTGTTCGTTATCTTCATTCTACGTACGCTGATTACGCTACCAGTTATTGCCGGTATAGCTCATTTGATCTTCTAAAATCATGCATCTTACAAAGGCTCCGCTCTATCGGGGCCTTTTTTGTATCTGCTGACTCGTTTTGCAATTTCCCGCCTGTTTTGTCACATCTCTCCTTATGCATTCAGCTTTCGAATAGCCTCACTTTAAACACATAAGTTATAAATATAACTTTAAATTCATTGATTTAAATTGCAGAAAACCAACAACTCAGACTTGTTTCTATAAGGCTCAATGATACTATTCTTATGTTTTTAACAGTTTAATGACGAAGTTCAACAAATTAGATCAATCTCACAACTTTATAAAACAAGCGGCTTTTTGTTCTCGTTTCGCCAACAAAAGTCGTAATTAGCCTTCAGGTTTCTGATAAATCTGTCGATAACAAAAATAACAAACACAATAATGTGTTCACTTCTGCCGAATGTGCCCGACAAATAAGAGGTGCAAGCAGAGTAAGCCAGCCGGGAGACTCGAGAGGGAAAAGTATGAAATTCAGACATAAGGTTGTCACCGCCTCTTCTATTTTGTTGCTTGTGACTGTGGCATTGCTGTCGACACAACAAGTGATGACCATTCGTTCACAGATCGAAGAAAACATCGACACCAGCGTGAGTGAGATCCTATCCAGTGTGGGGAACACGGTAGAATCTGAAATGAACGCTAAGAAAGAACTCGCTCAATCCATGACTGAGATTCTTGAAATTAACCCAAGCGACCACGATTACGTGAAAGAAGTGCTAGAGAAGCCAATGCCAAAGTCAAGCTTCTTGGCCATCGGTTATGCTTACGACAGCAACGGATTCGTGATTGAAAACGATGACGGTTGGGAAGCAGGCCCTGATTACGATCCTCGTGTTCGCCCTTGGTTTGTATCAGCAAAAGCAGAAAACAAACTTGTTGTCACCGACCCTTACGTGGATGTTTCTTCTAAGAAAGTGATCATCTCTATCGGTACACCAGTGCGTGAAGCTGGCCAGTTCTTAGCAGCCATGTTCTACGATATGGAGCTAACTACCCTTTCTGACTTGGTCAATCAAGTAAACTTATTCGATGCTGGCTACTTGTTCCTAGTGACTGCGGATGGCACAACCATTGCGCACCCAGAAGCAAAATACAACGGCGAGAAGCTATCAAGCTACCTACCGCAAGTATCACTAACGTCTGGTGCTCAGCACATCGAGATGAATGGCGATAAATATATGGTCAGCCTAACGCACATCGCGAGCGAGAACTGGTATGTGGGCGCGGTTGTAGACGAGAGCATTGCTTATGCTGCAGTAGGTAAGCTGCGTAATAGCGCAATCATCTACTCATTGATTGCCGTAATTGCCTCTATCATCGCGCTGACTATCCTTATCCGTACTTTGATGCGCCCTCTTGATGAGCTAAACACCGCAATCCAAGCTGTAGCATCAGGCAAAGGCGATTTGACGCAGCGTTTGGACACCAATACCGATCAAGAATTCTCTGAGCTAGCAAAAGGTTTCAATACCTTTATGGAGAACTTGCAGCATCAAATCATCGAATCGAAGAGCATTTCTGATCAGATCCTAAGTGGTACGCAAATCACCGCTGAAGGCGCTCGTGATTCGGCTTCTGCGATTCAAACTCAGCTGCAAGAACTTGAACAGCTCGCAACCGCAATGCACGAGATGTCAGTGACTGCGACAGAAGTTGCGAACAACGCACAAGGCGCGGCAAGTGCAGCGAAAGAAGCAGACGATGCAACGGTGCAAGGTTCTTCGATTGTGAATGAGTCTACAGAGACGATTAACCTGCTTTCAGACAGCATCGATCAAGCGGTTGAGGAAGTGCAAGGTCTTGAGTCAGCTACGGCAAATATCGAAACGATTCTAAAAGTAATCAACGACATCGCAGACCAAACCAATCTACTGGCATTGAACGCAGCAATCGAAGCAGCACGTGCTGGTGAATCTGGTCGCGGCTTTGCAGTCGTAGCGGATGAAGTTCGTACTCTGGCGCAACGTACTCAAGAATCCACGACCGAAATCCGTAGCATGATTGAACAGCTTCAATCTGGTGCCTCTTCTGTGGCTAGCGCTATGCACCAAAGCAAAGGCAGCGCAGTAGAAGCGGTAGAGAAAGCAGAACACGCCAATGACGCCCTGCAACGTATTCGCGATGCAATTCAACGTATCTCTGACATGAACTTGCAGATTGCATCTGCTGCTGAAGAACAAAGCTTGGTAGCGGAGGAAATCAACAACAACACGGTTAACATTAAAGATCTGTCGACCCAAGTTGCTGATTCAGCGAACCGCACCAACGATGCAATGCAAGCCCAACATGAAGACGTTCGTAAACAAGACGAGATCCTAAACCGCTTTACGGTCTAACTTCTCCTCTTTGACCCAGAACAAACTTCATCACCCAACAAGTAAAACAGCGAGCCAAAGTGCTCGCTGTTTTTTTGTTTGCTTACAAAACCACATGTATATAGCGATCTTTCGAGCGCTTGTAATAAAAGTCATCCACTTTTAGGTAGGTAAAATTGCCAATCTGAATATAGGTGCTACGTGGTGGAATGTGTTTGTAATGGTAGTAGTGATGCTTCGGTCGCTTGTGCTTCACCACCACAACCTTTTTGTGTTTATGTTTATGTTTGTGCTTATGATGATGGTGATGATGTCCGTGTTTGTGGTGATGTTTAGGGTGTGCCATTGCTTCAGCACTGAACATCCCCAAAGAAAGCATCATTCCAACGACTGTGAAAGAAAATCGCTTCGACACTCGGTTCCCCTTTACTTTATAACTTGTTAGTCATCATAAAGAGAGTGGTCGCAAGCCATGTCAGCCTGTGGCGAGACAGTTTCACCTCAAGGTCAAATATCATCACGATTTATCAGGCAACGGTCAGGCCATACACGCCGCTGATGCAGCACTAACAATTCTGCACAAAAAAGCCGCTTGCCCAGTTATGGACAAGCGGCTTTCTAGATTCAATTTGTGTGTTCGTAAAGTCGATTTATACCGCTTGAGCGAACAGCAAGAAACAACCGAATAGGAAGATCATGCTCATACCCATCGCACCGCCACCAGCTTCGTACACACTGTTGTCTTCTACAGGAACACGACGTACTTTCATGGTCATCGATAGTGGAACAAACACCGCTAGGAATACAAGGATGATGCCTGCGTAGCTAAGGATCGCTAAGAAGTGCTCTGGAGCAAATACCGCGCCAAGCAACGGCAGAATAAACGTCGTCACGAATACCACTGGCTTACTTGCTTTTAGAAGGTCTGCATTTTGGTCGTAAAGCGCCATTGCTACACCCAAGAAAGACGTCAGCAATGCCAAACCAGTAAACATAGACAGAATGAACTCAAGACCTGTGTACTGTTGACCAAGAACAGAGATCAATTCAGACACGTTTGAGAACTGGATAAGTTCGTGTGGTGGCAAGTTACCCACTACTGCAAACAACCACAGTAGGTAACACACAAGAGGAATCGTCGAGCCAACAATAATCATGTTGCGCAGTTGGGTCTTGCTCGCTTCTTTGTTGTAAGTCACCAAAGAAGGAATCACGACCATGAAGCCAAAGCTTGTGAACAGAACTGAGCTTTGCTTGATCAATGCCATTTTGTCTGCGTTCACGACTTCACTTAGACCTTCAAACGATACGTTTGGTGCAAGAGAGAATAGCGTAAGAACAAGTGCGACAATCATACCGATGAATAAGCCACGGTTTAGCTTATCAACCACACCGGTACCCGCCGATACAATTAGACCAACCAAAACGGTAAAGCCAACTTGGCTAGAGATAGTAGAAAGTGGTAGGCCCATTGACGCAGTCACTTTTTGTACCAAGTCACCAGCACCGATGATGTACGCCATCAAAAGACAAACAAGCAGCGCGTACAAAAGACCGTTAGTAACAAACTGACCGCCTTTACCAAGGGTTTCACGAGCAATCGCGTTCATGCTAACGCCACCACCCACTTTACAGCTTGCTTCCAATAGAAGAAGTGCAGCGTAAGTTGTACCCGCCCAGATGAACAGCATAAGAAGAGTGCCCCAAAGGAGGCCGAATTGAGCAAGCACCATTGGTATAGCAAGCATACCAGCGCCAAGAGCAGTACCTGCAACGATCAGGGAGCTGCCGACAAGTTTTAGGTTCACGGTTAATACCTCTAAATTTAATCCGTTTTGTTTTGACTTATCGTGCTTTTGGTTCGAAGCACGATCTACGGAAACGCCCTACTTTGCAGCCAATGAATTCGATGCTAAACAGCAATTCAGGATGCAAGAAGCCTAGACTCAAGACGGAGCTATCCTGTCTGAGTATATTGGGGATGTAGGGAATCATTTCCGGGCAGAGTTCGATTAACGGAATGTCTCACTTTGGGTTCGAAGCAAAATCAGCGCATCCTTTTTCGTCAATCCCATTCTCTGCTGAATGGATTTGGTTCGAAAGGATTGTAAGGCATAAATAGGACGATTGAAAAGCAAAAGCTCCATCTTATAGCCATATATTTTAACAACTATCAGTTGATGCAACAGATATGTTGTAAAACCGCCGATTATTTAGCCCTTTGTTGTTATAAAGCTTAAGAAGTGAGCTTTGGCACTCAATTTTAGAGGTGTACATGAAAATGTACACTTTGTTGAGAGGTGTTAGAAACCCGGAACATAGCCTAGATTCAGCAATATCGTTATTATTCGCTCCGTACCGACACGTTTCGGTTCACATACCTCTAAACACTGATTTACGGTTCGAAAATATAGGTAAATGAGTGTTCCGAATGCTGGGTTTGGTTCCCCAGCATTTGCATCCTTTCTTTAAATTCCTTCAGTGCTTTTATTTCACACAATTGGCTTTGTGGGATTTCGCTCGCTCATGCTTTTACTGCTCACGTTCATGTTGTTACAGCTCTCCATACTTTACAGTTATCCATGCTTTACAACGAGCAACGCTTTCAACCGATCACATTTCCTTGTCAAGTGCGTCAATAATGTAAGTGAGTGCTGCAACACCCATATCTGCCACTAAACGCTCTATCAGGCTCAAATTCTCATAGGTTTGATTCAGCTCAGTCTGGTCAAGATCGCATCGATGCAAAAACAGCTCTTTATACTTCATCAACCTTTTCTGTGATTCTCGGGTTAACCATGTCATATCCAAGCGACTATCACGGCTGCGATTGCGAATTTCATCAAGCAATTGTTCTAAAACGCGTTGCATTTTGCGAATACCTACTTCACCAGAAATTGATTTATAAAGCTGATATTTTTCCATTTTCTGAAACTGACTGAAATTTAGTAATTTTTTTGTGGAACGTCATTCTTATCGCTATATCAATTTGGGTAAATACGAGGTGGTTAAACTGGTCCGGATATTGCGTGCTTCAGGACAAAACTGTCCTTTAAGGAGCGCCTATGCATGTAGACCCACTGATTGAAGTACTGATCGCTCGACGCAAAGAGAGAGGTATGTCGCGTGAGCAAATGGCAAAAGTCGCAGGGATGAGCGAAAAGACTTATCAAAGAATTGAGAGAGGCGAATCGGATTTAAAACTCTCCCAATATCGCTCCATTCTGCGGGCTCTCAACCTAACGGATTTAGATGTCGCCCTCGATGCTAGAGGGGTTGGTAACATCTCTGCAAGCGATGTTGCCTCAGCAGCGAGATTACTGTCACCAGAGGCACAATCCATGCTGACTAAGCTGATCTTCTTGGTGTTAGAACAGAAAGCGAACGAAAGCAAAAGCTCAACGAGAACATAAAGTCGTGCCCTAGACTCCTCAGTCAAACAAAGCTATGGTGAGCTAAACTTAAAGATTAGAGCTTCGGTACTCCAACCATGGGGGAAAGCATTATGAGAAGCATCTGGGTCATGACCACCGCCATTCTCTGCTTGCTAGGGGCAACAAGTCTGTCTGCACAGCCGCAAGCTAAACCCGCGGTAAAGCCGATCACGCAGCCGGGTAACAAACACGATTTGCGCCCTGTGAATCGCCCTCATAGGCCAATAAAGCCGCCCCACTATAATCGGCCACCTTATTACCGTCCGCCCTACTACAGACCCCCCTATTACCATCGACCGCCATATGTTGTTAGGCCACCGCGCTATCATTCATCGTTTATCTATGTGAGACCGGGTTTTTGGTATCCACCCTATCGTGGACGTTATTACTATTATCATAGCGATCTCGTCGGCATAGCGACTTTCGCCATCTTTGCAGGCATCACCTATGCCATCGTTCAAGACTCGTATTACCGTAGAAACGGAGACCGCTATGATTACGTCCGTTACCCACCAAGTGGTAACTACACGATTGTGAATGGAAACACCATCACGACGTCTTCCTCAACGTCGCCGAGCTATTCGCCATCGTCCGGGCAAATTGTGTCTTCTTCGCCAAGTTCGAACACGCCTCGAGTCACCCACGTTGTTCCGACGGCTAAACCTGAGCCTAGCCCTTACAAGCTTGGAGAGATCGTAGATACACTACCTCACACGAAAGAAACGGTCGTCGTCGATGGACAGAGCTATTTCAAATACAAAAATACTTGGTTTGCACCACTTAGAGCCGAACGTAAGTTTGTTGTGGTGGAATCACCGTTGTAGCGCTTAATGTGTCCCCCTAAACGAACTAAACCCGCACGCTGCGGGTTTATGTTTGTTTGTAGATAGCCGTTTGAGTCACTCGCTTTTCAATAGAGCGCTTCGAACTCTGGAATCCTCGCTTTACCTCTCAGTAATAAGAAATTCAGAAATAGGCTCGTCGATGTAGTGAGTATCTTCTCTTCTTCCACACCATGTTTTTCCAGCAAAGCAATCGCCAAGTCTAACTTAGAGATCTCTTCACAAAAGTGAGCATCCGACCCTGTACTGAAGTAAACGCCAATCTCTTTGCCAAGCTCGACAATGCGATCACAACGGGAATCACTGCCCTTGCGGCTTTTGCCTGTCAAAGATGTATTGTTAACTTCAATTGCGACATTGTGTTCTTTGGCACAGCGCAGCACTTGTTCCATATCGAATGGGTAATTTGGGTTACCTAAGTGACCAAGAACATCCACTCTGCCGCTTTTAATCACATTTATCAGGGCAGCGGTATGTTCAGCTTCAGTCGCGGGTTTGAATACGGGTTCATGAAAACTCGCAATCACCCAGTCAAGATGTTGGTCAGAGGACGGTGGTAAGTCTACCTCCCCTTTCACATTCAGCGTGTTGGCTTCTACGCCACGGAGAATACCTACATCGTGTAAAAAGCGGGGCAAAATTCTTTGATTGTTGAAATACCAGTAGTGAGGGGCTCCTGGCATCTCGGGAGCATGATCGGTGGTACAAAGAAGTTTTAGCCCCTTATTCTTGGCAGACAATGCGTTCTCTAGAATGGTGCTGTAAGCGTGTCCACTGGCAATAGTATGGGTGTGGCTATCAATCACGATATCCATGGTGACCTCCTGAGATTGTGGACGAACTATCGAATTTCGAACGAACCGTTTTGATTGAGGAACAACGATAAGTCGGCAGGAATCGAGTGATTCAATACTTTATTAACGTTGACCGCATCCGAACGCAAGTAGAACTCCAAGGCGGCTTCTGGGTCTGTGCCACCACGAATCTTACGATTGACTAAACGCTCTTGTAGAAACTCCGCTTGGGTATCAATAAACACCGTAAAATCAGCCAAGCGATGCAGCTCTTTCCATACTGGTTCATCAAGCAGCAGCCAGTTGCCCTCAACGACGACAATATTGCGGTTAACTTGAATGGCATCATCAACCGGATCATGTAAGTTACGGTCGTAGTAAGGCCATTTGCTGTCTTTCACTTTAAGCTGTTTCAGCTTGTCGATAAGCTCGGTGAGATTGAACGTCTCGTAAGAGCCTTTAATGCTGCGCAGCGGGACAACTTCGCCATTACGTTCAATGGTGTTGCTGTCGAGGATTTCGTTCGGGTAGTGAAAACCATCAAAAGGCAGAACCTGAAGTGGCTCTTGGTTTTCATCTTGTTCAGAGAGGTATTCCCAGAACGCAGCAAGGGTGGACTTACCGCTGCCCGGAGGGGCACACAAGAACACAACAATGCGCTCCTGCTTCTCATGATAAAGACGGGTAAATTTTTCGATAAGAGGTTGATGGATTCGCTTTACGTCGGCATCGGGAAAGGTAGCTTCGGTTTCAAAACCACTGACGTTTAAATTCACTTTCATGGTGAACCCTTATTGATTGATCTCCCCTTCGATTCTTTCTATCAACATTTCACATGACAGCTTCAACACTGTTTTAATGAGAGATTCGTATCTCATTTGCGAAAAGGACTCAAACGAAGAGAACTTAAGCTGATTGATCGACTCAAGATAAAAGCTGTCTTGCTGAGAAGAGAGTACCGCTTGGTTTTTGATGAAATCGTAAATCACGTCATCCGTGAATTCGACTTTCTCAGGTTGGCTAACCACGTATTCCAAGACCTGATCGTACAATCCGATATCGGCGTATGTTTCCAAAGAGATTTTGCCCATCGCAAACATCAACTTTGATACCACATCGGTCGTCACCAACGGACCATCTTCTTTCAATAAAGGATCCACAGCATACTCCTTCACTAGGTCGTCTTGGACGAACACACTCGGAAGTAATGCTTTTAACTTGAGGTTAATTATTTTGTTAGAAACCTGAAGAAACGCAGTCGCATTTTCGCACTCGTCCAGTTTCTCCAGTAATTCGTCTTCACGTGACAACGTATTATGACCTCTCCATTATGTGGCAGCGCAAAGGCTACCACACAAATTCGTTGCAACTAAACCGTTAAGCTCACGTCATAAAACTCAAGTAACGCTTTTTCTGCATGTGCATTCCACACATAGTTATTCGCGTTCAAAATTGCGTCTAATTCGGCGAAGAACGGGTCTTGGTCTGCCAACGATAAGAAATCATCAATCGCGGTCAATGGCAGGTCGATGTGTGGGTAAATCAACTTCTTACCGCCCGGAATATCCAATTGATTCAAAATCGTATGTGGCGCAGCTTGCAGACCACCAACGTGCGTGATCATGAATGATGGATTGATCTTACCTTGTGAAGACAAGTCGATAGATTCCACCATGTCGCCGGTCGAGCCACCAGATGTACCCACAATGTGCGTTGATTCGTAATGCACGTTGTAGAAGTTAAACGGTACTTTGAATTTTTTATCCGTAGGGCCAGCGAAGAAGTTCAAGCAGCCATCGTTACCCAACAGCTCATCGGCTTGTTCTAGCACTTGCGATACCGCTGCATACACCATCACATCGTCGTAGCCTTTACCATCGTTCAGCGCTTTCAGATAAGTCACAGGATCATCGACTTGAGCTGTGTTCACGTAATGCAGTTCAATGCCCTGCTCTTTTGCTTTCTCAACTGGAATTAAGCACTCTGCTCGGTCCAAACGTGCGGCGTCGATGTCTGTTACCACAATCAACTTTGGCTTCACCGGACCATTAATCGCGTAGTCAATCGCGCCAATCCCCATAGGGCCAGCACACGCTAGTAGCGCTAATGCTCCGCCCTCTTTGATGCCCATATCGTGCTCGTACACGTATTGCGTCGTGTGGTAACTCGCATGGTAAGCACCGATGATGCATGACATTGGTTCAGCCAAAGACGCATCTGCAAAGTAGTCTCCGTGGTAAGGCAGCACACAACCTAAGTCGATAGCAATTTTAGGAATGATAGAATACGTTGCGTTGCCACCAAAGGTTTCGTAGCTGTAACCCGCAGAGTAACCGCTAGGCAAACCCATTGCTGGTTGCAGTACAAAGTAATCGCCTGCTTTGTATTGGTCTTTTAGGTTCTCACCGACTTCAACAATCACACCTGCGTATTCATGACCCGTCATCACTGGCACTTCACCGATGTTCTCAGGTACGCGTTTGTGTTTGCTACCCAACAATGCTGCTTTGTAAGTGGACAGGCAAATGCTGTTTGAAATGTTTTTAACCAGAAGTTCATCGGCTGAAATGCTTGGCAAATCAAAGGTTCTTAGTTGAACGTCTTTCTCGCCACAGATAACCGCTGCCGTTGTTTGTACCATGATTTCTCTCCTAAATGGGGTGGTAGGTGCCACCCCATACTGCATTGTTAGGCTGGTTGCTCAGTCGCGACCGCTTGTTGCTTAATCGTATCCATCAGCTCATTGAGCGCTGGGTCATTGAGGAAGTTCTTAATCGTTACCACTGGCAAGCCTGTTGCTTTGATGGCTCGACTTTCCAAGCTTTCGTGCGTCACGACAATATCGGCTTCACTTGGGACTTTTTCGATGGCGAAGTTCTTCACTTCAATATCAATCCCGGCTTGAACTAACTTGCGTTTGAAGGTTGAAGCGCCCATCGCACTTGAGCCCATACCCGCATCACAAGCGAATGCGACAAATGAAATTGGTTTGTTTACTTCTTGTGTTGCAGCAGCAACTGGTTTGATTGTGCCTTCTGCTTTCATGTCTTTCATATCAGAGACTGATTGTTCAAACTCGTCTTCTTTGTCTTCGGCTTTGCTCATCTTCAGAATCGCACTTGCGACAAGGAAGGAAACAATCGTTGCAGTTGTGACACCTGCGATGGTCGCTAGGAAGCTGCCTTTCGGAGTCAATGCTAGGTAAGAGAAGATTGAGCCTGGACTTGGACCTGCTACCAAACCTGCATCAAGTAGATTGAAGGTTGCGATACCTGTCGCTGCACCCGCAATCATTGCCAAGATCATGATTGGCTTCATTAGCACGTACGGGAAGTACAGCTCATGAATACCACCGAAGAAGTGAATGATGATGGCACTTGGCGCAGAACGTTTAGACAGACCTTGACCAAACTTCGCGTAAGCCAGCAGCATACCAAGACCTGGACCTGGGTTAGATGCCACCATAAAGAAGATAGATTTACCTGTTTCAGCGGCCGCCTGCAGACCTAGTGGGTAGTAAATACCTTGGTCGATAGCGTTGTTTAGGAACAGCACTTTCGCAGGCTCGTTGATGATAGCGAGCAGAGGAAGGAATCCCGTTGCCACCAAGGCTTCGATGCCTGATTTTACAAACAAGTTTGCCGCTGTTACTGCAGGGCCAACAATCTCGTAGGCGAACAGGCACAGGATCATGCCCACAATACCTAATGAGAAGTTGTTCACCACCATCTCAAAGCCAGAAGGAATACGGTGTTGGATTCGCTTATCCATTTGTACCACAACCCAAGCACTGAGTGGGCCCATGATCATCGCGCCAACGAACATTGGGATGTCCGCACCAACGATAACACCCATGGTACCAATGGCACCGGCTACCGCGCCGCGTTTATCACCAACAATCTGACCGCCAGTATAACCGATCAACAGTGGTAATAAGTAAGTTATCATTGGACCAACGAGTTCCCCAAACGCTTCGTTTGGCATCCAACCTGTTGGGATAAAGAGTGCAGTAATAAAGCCCCAAGCGATGAAGGCTCCGATATTTGGCAGCACCATGGCGGTCAAATGACCCCCGAAGGCTTGCACATTGGCTCGCATGTTTGCTTTCACGTTATGTTCCTTTTAGTATGCTTTTATTATGTCTAGCACTTGTTCCTTAGATGAAGCTTGTGCCAGTTTTGCAATGTTCTCTTCGTCCACAAACATCTCGCTCAGCGCTTGAATCACCTCAATGTGGGTATCAGAGTCTTTTGCAGCTAGGGTAATAAGAATGTTGGCAGGACCAAGGTCCGAACCAAAATCAACTGGTGAAGGGAAAATATGAATGCCCAAGCCCGTTTTTAGGACACCGGTTTCTGGGCGAGCATGTGGCATCGCCAGTCCAGGGCACAACACATAGTAAGGACCATTTTCTTCGGTCGATTGGATTATGGCATCCGCGTATTGCTGAGAAACGTAACCTTTGTCTTCTAGGTATTGCGTTGTCTTTTTAACTGCATCTTGCCATTGGTAAGCGCGGTCATTAATAACATCTACTAGTTCGTGGTCGATTAATTCATACAGCATTTTTAAACCCTATCAACAGTTCGGTTTCGATGGGTTAATTATCAATAAGAGTCGTAGAACCGCGCAAGCACGCCTCTTTTGTGCAACAAATCACAATTAAATGGCTGTCAATTTGTTTTAATGAACATAGCTCAAAAATAGACAAAGAAAGTTAGCAACAAATTTTCTTTCAGCAACATGTCAATAGGCATAATTTGAACCTCCGCACCTATCCAAACATTTCTAGAAATTCGCAATAATTTACCTCGATCACATTACGACTCTTGACTCGCTATTTATCGTGATTAGATTCAAACTTCATTTTCCACTAATTCGGCGCTAGTGAGTTTCAAACAGGGATAATCATCACACTTGTTTGCTAAAAGAAATCGAAACGTTGCTTAGTTTCAACATATAGCGAGCAGAAGGTCGGAAGAGAAAAGACACAAAAAACCCGCCGAGTGGCGGGTTTAAAATGAAATGCGTAATATCGCGCTTACGACTTATGACGTTTTGCCACCAGCGTAAACTTATAGTCGGTCGATTTAAAATAGTTGCGACTGTATTCAAACACCACATCCCCTTGCAAGAAACCACGCGTGCGCTTTTCGATGATCGGCTCAGCCGGATCAATATCTAGCAGCTCTGCAATGTCTTGCGGTGGCAGTACTGGGATGATTTCTTGTTCACTGCGATCAATCACCATGCCCTTCTCTTTCTCGATAAAGTGGTACTTAGAACCTTGCATCACTTGGTAGGTGAGATCAGGGAACATGTCTGTCGGCAGCCAAGTTTCTTCTACTGTGATTGGGTTGTCGTCAAGGTAACGAACACGTTTCACGTAAAAGACTTTGTCATCTTCATTGATGTTCAGCGCATCCGCCATCGTGAGCGATGCTTTGGTAATCTCGAACGCGACCACATCACTGTGTGTCACTGCATTTAGGTGCGCCCACTTCTCTGCAAAGCTGGTCTGCTGGTAAATGTCGTAGTTAACCTTGTTCTCTTTCACATAGGTACCACTACCCTGCACACTTTCCAGTTCACCATTTTCAATCAGCAATTTTAACGCTTGGCGAACCGTGACTCGGCTACAGGAAAATTCTTCGCGTAACTGAGCTTCGGTAGGAAGAGCCGTTCCTACTTTGTATTCGCCATCGCTGATCTTCTCGCGAATCGCATCCGCGATCTGGCGATACATTGGCAGTCTTGCCATGTTTACCTCTATAAAAACAATACAAATGACCAATCAAGTGAACTTGTTTGAGACAACTCAAGAACCGAGCACACTGGTGTGAACTATCATTGCAAGAAAGACTTGGTTTATGAGCTCTATAATACGAATTCAGGTCAACATGACAAGCACTTGTTCGCATATCGGCATACAAAAACAAGCCAAACCAATACAACAATAATACATATTTTAATTCAACTGCGATCCTGATCACGGATCATTTGTATTCAAAAGGTATTATTCACATCATTGTTGAATGCACAACAATGTCGAATGTGACAATGGGACAAAAGTTATGAAATTAACCTCTCTTACAAACCCATCGCTGATAAACCTACAAACGACGTTCGAAAGTCGTGACGCAGCGATTCGTGCACTTGCCGACCAGCTAGACCAGCAAGGCAAACTGCATAACAAGGAAGAATACCTACAAGCAGTGTTTGCTCGTGAAGAGCAAGGCCCGACGGCGCTAGGCGAAGGCTTAGCAGTACCGCACGGTAAGACAGATGCAGTAAAAGAGGCGGCGTTTGCCGTAGCCACACTAAAACAAGACTTAAAGTGGCAAGGTCTGGATGAAGACGAAGACGTAAACCTAATCTTCCTAATCGCAATTCCAAATGCGGAAGCAGGTTCAACACACATGCACCTGTTGACCGAACTGACCACAACGTTAGTGGATGACGATGTTCGTGAAGCAGTGCTCAATGCTACAAATGTAGAACAAATTTTCGCTTTGCTTGATGGTCAAGCAGAGCAAGAAGAAAAACAAGACCAATTAGATACAAATGCACCAACTATCGTTTGTGTGACGGCTTGCCCTGCGGGTATTGCACACACCTACATGGCAGCAGAATACCTAGAGAAGACAGGTAAGAAGCTGGGTTACAACGTGCATGTTGAAAAGCAAGGCGCAAACGGTATTGAAGATCGTCTGACTGCTGAACAGCTCAACAGTGCAACAGCGGTCGTTTTCGCGGCTGAAGTGGCAATCAAAGAGTTAGAGCGTTTTGACGGTATTCCTCGTGTAGAAGTGCCAGTTGCTGAGCCAATCAAGCACTCTGAGCGCATTCTTAACGAAGCGGTTGAAGCAGGTAAAGCAGGTCGAAGCGCTGGTGCTGCAGTTGCAACCAACGACAAACCGAAGAAACTACCACTTAAAACTGAACTGAAACAAGCACTTCTATCAGGTATCTCTTACGCAGTTCCTCTTATCGTTGCTGGCGGTACCGTACTTGCTGTTGCCGTGCTATTGGCACAAATGTTCAACCTACAAGATTTGTATGCAGAAGAAGGCTCTTGGCTGTGGATGTACCGCAAGCTAGGTGGTGGTCTACTGGGTACATTGATGGTTCCCGTACTGGCGGCATACACCGCTTACTCATTGGCAGATAAACCAGCACTTGGTCCAGGCTTTGCCGCAGGTATCGCTGCGAACCTTATCGGCTCTGGCTTCCTTGGTGGTGTTGTCGGTGGTTTGATTGCTGGTTACGTCATGCGTTGGGTAAAAGAAAACGTACGTCTAAACCCTGCGTTCAATGGCTTCCTAACTTTCTACCTATACCCGGTTATCGGTACTTTGGTTGCTGGCTCATTGATGCTGTTCGTTATCGGTAAACCTGTTGCTTGGCTAAACCAAGGTTTGACGGATTGGCTAAACGGCATGTCTGGCACCAACGCCCTACTGCTAGGCGCAGTAATTGGTTTATTCGTATCGTTCGACCTTGGTGGTCCAGTTAACAAAGCAGCTTACGCATTCTGTCTCGGTGCAATGGCGAACGGTGTCTACGGCCCATACGCTATCTTCGGTTCGGTGAAAATGGTCTCAGCGTTCACAGTAACGGCTTCAACCATGCTTGCACCTCGCCTGTTCAAAGACTTTGAAATCGAGACGGGTAAGTCAACTTGGTTGCTTGGTCTTGCGGGTATCACTGAAGGTGCGATTCCGATGGCTATCGAAGATCCAATCCGCGTTATTGGCTCGTTCCTACTTGGCTCTGTCGTAACAGGCGCAATGGTGGGTGCTGCTGGCGTAGGTCTATCGACTCCAGGTGCAGGTATCTTCTCAATCTTCCTACTACACGATGCAGGTCTAGGCGCATTCACTGCTGCGGCAATCTGGTTTGGCGCTGCGCTGATTGGTGCAACTATCTCGACCATCACTCTCATCATGTGGCGAGCACACGCAGTAAAAAAGGGCAAATTTGTCACTGAGGCTGCTGCTCAGCCATAACCCGAATCACTCATAGATTCGCTCAACACAAACTTTGGGCGTGGGATTTCTGCGCCCTAAATATTCGTCGGCAAACATAAACGCCGCAAAAACGAATAGAAAACAATCAAATTTAAAACAAATTAACGGCAATTATTGCCTAAGACGGTAAAAGTTATGACTACATCTCGCGTTCATATTACTCCTCACATGCACTGGGATCGTGAATGGTACTTCACTACAGAAGAGTCTCGCATTCTGCTAGTGAACAACATGGAAGAAATCATGACTCGTCTGGAAAACGATCCAGACTACAAATACTACGTTCTAGACGGTCAAACCGCAGTTCTGGAAGATTACTTCGCAATCAAACCAGAGAACAAAGAGCGCGTACGTGAGCTAGTACAAGCTGGCAAACTGATTGTTGGTCCTTGGTACTCTCAAACGGATACGATGCAAGTATCTGGCGAATCTATCGTACGTAACATGCTTTACGGATTGCGCGACTGTCTAGCGCTAGGCGAGCCAATGAAGATTGGTTACCTACCAGATTCATTCTCTATGAGCTCTCAGCTACCAGCTATCTACAACGGTTTTGGCATCAATCGCGCGATGTTCTGGCGTGGTTGTTCAGAGCGTCACGGCACAGATAAAACCGAATTCTTGTGGCAATCAAACGATGGTAGCGAAGTCTCTGCGCAAGTACTGCCATTGGGCTACGCGATTGGTAAATACCTACCGCAAGACGAAGAAGGTCTGCGCGCACGTCTAGATAAATACTTCCCAGTGCTAGAAAAACCGTCGGTAACCAAAGACATCTTACTACCAAACGGTCACGACCAAATGCCTATCCAAAAAGACATCTTCGAGGTGATGGATAAGCTACGTGAAATCTACCCAGACAAAGAATTCAAAATGAGCCGCTTTGAAGAAGTGTTCGAGCGTATTGAAGCCGAGCGCGATCAGCTTGATACCATCAGAGGCGAGTTCAACGACGGTAAATACATGCGTGTTCACCGTACTATTTCTTCAACGCGTATGGACATCAAACTGATCCACGCAGAAGTAGAAAACAAGATCGTAAACATCCTTGAGCCATTAGCGTCTATCGCATGGACTCTGGGCTTTGAATACCACCACGGTCTAATCGAGAAGATGTGGAAAGAGAGCATGAAGAACCACGCTCACGACTCGATTGGCTGCTGCTGTTCAGACAAAGTACACGCAGAGATCTTGAACCGTTACATCCTTGCGGACGACATGGCGACCAACCTGATCAACTTCTACAAACGTAAGATTGTTGACCACATGCCTGCACGCGAAGGTTGCGACAAGCTAGCACTATTCAACCTATCGCCATACGCTCGTGAAGAAGTGGTAAACACCACCATCACTATCCGTGCAGAACAGTTCAACCTGTTTGATGAAAACGGCACGCCAGTTGAGTACTTCATCCAAGATCAACGCGTAATCGACCCAGGTAAGATTGACCGTCAAATCGTTCACTACGGTAACTACGACCCGTTCATCGAATACGATATTCAAATCAAACACACTGTGCCAGCGATGGGCTTCACTACCCTACACATTCAAGCGAATGAGAAAGGCACGCAAAAAGTGGCTGAGCAGAAAGCTTTCTCATATGAAAATAGCCTGCTGGAGAACGAATTCTACCGCATCAACGTCAACGCAAACGGCACTCTGAACATCTTCGACAAAGAGACAGAGCACCTTTACGAACAAGCGCTGCGCATTGAAGACGGCTCTGACGATGGCGACGAATACGACTACTCACCTTCGCGTAAAGAGTGGCTGCTGTACTCAGACGAATTCGACGCTGAAGTGAATGTGAAGCACGAAGGCTTCCAATCTGTCGCAACCATCAAACTGCGCATGAACTTGCCTGAGAACCTACAACAACGTGAAGAGCGCACAGGTCAAAACGGTTACCTAGACGTGAACTGCCAAGTGGTTCTAAAACAAGGTACACGCCGTATTGAAGTTCGCATGGAGCTGGATAACCAAGCTGACGATCACCGCGTTCGCGTATTAGTACCAACGCCGTTTGTGTCTGAAACCGTAGTAGCAGACAACCAGTTCGGTTTGATCACTCGTCCAACGAACGATCCAGAAATGGCGAACTGGGAAGCAGACGGCTGGAAAGAAGCACCAGTGCCGGTTTACCAGCTAATGAACTTTGCCGCGGTTGAGAACGCACAAGGTGGTATGGCGCTGATGAGCAACGGTCTGCGTGAGTTTGAAGTGATTTCAAGCCAAGGCAATGAAGAGCGTGACACATTCGCCCTAACCCTTCTGCGTGGTATCGGCGTGTTAGGCAAAGAAGAGTTGTTGCTTCGTCCGGGTCGTCCATCTGGTATCAAGATCCCGACGCCAGATTCACAAGTACGCGGCAAGATCGTTTGTGAGTTCGCACTATTCGGTTTCGCGGGCAACCACATCGAAGCAAACGTAATGGCGGCGGCGCGTGACAACGTGACTCCAATCCAGTGCTACAACAAGATCCCTTACAACGCGATGAAGCTGAACGTAGGCGAGCAAAATTTACCGCTAACGCACAGCTTGCTAAACAAATCGCTAGAAGGCGCAGTACTGAGCGTACTGAAGAAAGCGGAAGACGAGGATGCACTCATCCTACGCGTCTACAACCCATCAGAGAGCGAAGTGATTAACGACACAGTGGCGTTTACTTCAGAAGTAACGTCATGGAAAGAAACACAGCTAGACGAGAAAGTACTATCAAACGAGGTAGACGCAGCATCGTTCGGTACGCTGAAACCGTGTCAGGTTAAATCTTTCCAAGTGAAGTTCTAATCCGGTTCTCAGGATAAGGCCATCGACTAGATAACCCGTCCAAACCGACTCAGGCTTGCTCTCATCGTGGAGCAAGCCTCTCCTCTTCTTTCGTTCCAATCAAGAGAATATCGCCATGCAACACGCTCTATTCAAACTGGACAATGTGATTCAAAACTACGCTTGGGGCAGCCACACCTCGATTCATGATTTATTCGGCATCGACAATCCAGCGAACGAGCCACAAGCAGAAATCTGGATGGGTGCTCATCCAAACGGGTGTTCAAAGCTTGCTGACACCAAACAACTGCTATCAGAAGTCATTAACCAAAACAAAACGCAATCGCTGGGTGATTACACCGCGGCACGTTTTGGTGAACTGCCATTCCTATTCAAAGTCCTGGCCGCTGAAACACCGCTGTCTATTCAAGTACACCCAAGTAAGCACAAGGCAGAAATAGGCTTCGCTCGTGAAAACGAACAAGGTATCCCGCTTAATGCTGCAAACCGTAACTACAAAGATCCAAACCATAAACCGGAGCTGGTTTACGCGCTGACATTTTACAAAGCGATGAACGGCTTCCGCCCAATTGAACAGATCTTATCTCTGTTTGAGCAAGCGAACATCACTGCTCTAGAGACTGAAATCAACGCACTGAAAGCCACACCAAACAGTGAAGGTCTTAAAGTGTTCTTCTCTGCAATTATGTCGTTAGAAGGCGAGCGCAAACAGCAGGCTTTGAATGAGCTTTACGCAAGTCTAGAGCGCCCTGCAAAAACCGCTATGGCACGAGAAGCTTACGGTTATATTCAGGACTTCCGTCAGCATTACGCGGACGATATTGGTCTGTTTTCGCCATTGATTTTGAACACGATTGAACTCGCTCCGGGCGAAGCGATGTTCCTCCATGCTGAAACGCCACACGCATACGTCCAAGGAACAGGTTTGGAGATCATGGCGAACTCAGACAACGTGCTGCGTGCTGGCTTAACCCCAAAGTACATCGACGTTCCTGAGCTTATCGACAACACCATCTTCAACGCGATTGACCCAGAACAAATCAAGCTCGCGCCCGTACATAAGCAAGGCAAGCTTAGTTACCCAATTCCGGTGGATGATTTCGGTTTTGAAGTGATGGCCGTTGAAGGTACAGCAACCACTCAATTCGTGCGCAGCGCAGAGATTTTGTTTTGTATCGAAGGGGAAATCTCGGTTTCTAGCCAAGACGATCACATCACTTTGAAAGCGGGTGAATCGGTATTCGTCTGCAGCAACTCAGTAAAGTACGTTTGCCAAGGTCACGGAACCTTTGCTCGCGCCTTTAACTGATTGGCAAAATAAACTGACAGCTTATTGGATAGCGGCTTTCTGTTATCCAGTAAGCACGCTCCTAACCTAGGTTTGCGCTGATTTTGTCAGTGGTCAGCAATAACCACCTTGTCACGCTCCACTTCGATGACGCTTTTCGAAGGCGAGCAGGCATTTACCGTTGATATTCGTGGTCAACTCCATCATTTTGACCATCCCCACCAATGTCTAGCGAAGAGCATTGGTGGGATTTTTTGTTTACAGCGCTTTTAATACTTCCATCGCAAGCGCTTCATCGTCTTGCTCTGCTAAACCACTGATACCAATTGCACCGACGACTTTCCCTTCTTGTTCTACAGGTACTCCGCCCATAAAGCCCGTGATCTTTGGGTCAGTCCAATAGCTCAACTGCTTACCCGTTTCACGAGCCCAAGCGCCCAGATTGCCACTAGGCTGACGGTCTCTAGCCGAGGTGTAGGCTTTGTTTTGTGCCAACAAACCAGCTTGCACACTCACATCATCCATTCGGGCAAAACCGAGCAATTCGCCATGTGTATCAACCACGGAAACTGCAATGTTTTGCTTGCGATCAGCAGCAATTTCCAATGCCGTTTGAATCAGAGTTTGAACTTGTACGTATTTCATTTTTCTCTCCTACGGGATCTCATGACCAAGGGTTT
Source organism: Vibrio sp. CUB2 (assembly GCF_001557945.1). Classification (NCBI taxonomy): domain Bacteria; kingdom Pseudomonadati; phylum Pseudomonadota; class Gammaproteobacteria; order Vibrionales; family Vibrionaceae; genus Vibrio; species Vibrio sp. CUB2. The sequence goes on from NZ_LNRB01000001.1 coordinate 68,806, forward strand.
TCTCAAACAAGCCATACCAATGGCTGCGCGACAGCGTGACGTTCTCTACTTGAGCACAAGCGCGAATACGCTGTGGGTTCGCAGTACCAACAACAGGCTGAATTTGGTTTGGATGACGCGTCAGGAAGGCTAAAACAATCGCCTCAGACGACACGCCATAATCAGCTGCAAGCGCCATCACCATCTCCGCCGTCTGTCTGGTGTTGTGATCATCAGAATGTAAGCCACGCTCTGAGAATCTTCCCTGCGCCATACTGCCCCACGCTTGCAGTTGGATATTGTGCCTACGGGCATGTTCCAGTGTTCCCGCAACGTGGTCAGATGCAGACGAAGGAAGCCCCATGCCCTGCTTGATGAAGTCAGACTTAGCCAGACTCATTTCCAACTGGTTCGCCACAACAACTTCGCCCGTTGCTTGTTGGAGAAGATCAATTTGAGCACTGTTCATGTTAGAAACACCGAAGTGGTTAACTTTGCCAGCTTGTTTCAGGGCTTGTAGCGCTGTGCCAAGTTCTTCAAATTCAACCAAAGGATCCGGGCGATGCAGCATCAAAACATCAAGGTTTTCCACGCCAAGGCGCTCAAGAATGCCCTCAACAGAAGCCGTCACCCATTTAGCAGAGAAGTCATACTGCTTAACATCTTGCTCATCTCCTAGACGGATGCCGCACTTGGATTGCAGATAAATTCGTTCTCGTAACGTTGAGTCATTGGCTAAGATGCGCCCAAATACTTCTTCTGCCTTACCGAATTTGTAGATATCCGCATGATCAAAGAGATTAATGCCTACCTCTAATGCTGCCTCTACAGCGGCATAAGCTTGGTTTTCATCTTGGGCGGTTAATGGGTTGCGATTCCACTCCCCTCCAAGCCCCATGCAGCCGAAGACCAAGCGGCTAACGTTAGGTAAGGTTTTGGCGAGCGGTAGTGTTGGATTGTTCATCGTTGTTCTCACTTTTCCGATTTCTGCATTTTCAATTTCTGAAATTAACTCGAACCATCTTACCGTTCGTAAAAATTAGTTTAATACCGTAAAATCGAATTCATTATCCTCGTTAGCGAACAATCGAGATGACAGATTACAAAAGAATTGAAAAACTGATGCTGTTTGCCGAAGTGGCTCAAACACTCAACTTTTCTAGGGCAGCGGAGCAACTTGGCATTTCTAAAAGTTACCTGTCGGAACAAATCAAACGATTGGAATCGGAACTCGCTACGCCTTTGATTGTTCGAACCACACGCAGCGTGAGATTAACGGCAGAGGGTGAGTCAATCTTTGCACAAGCGGAAGATCTCAAACGCCGCGTAATGGAAATGGAAAAGAGTTTAAGTCAGCAATCTGAGCAAGTAGACGGTCTGATTCGTCTCACCGCTCCCAAGATGTTTGCTGAAGCGGTGCTGCATGATTTGTGTGTGGCGTTTCGCGCTCTACATCCAAACGTAGAATTCGAAATACTTTCTAGCTATCAAGCATTTAATCTGACAGAAACCAGCGTCGACTTTGCATTTCGAGCGACAAGAACGCCGCCCGAGAATATGATTGCGCATCACCTTTTGGACTACTACCACTGGCTGGTTTCCTCCCCTCAGTATCTGCAAGAAGAAGGCACCCCGAAGACATTAGATGATTTACAACATCATCAATGTTTAACCACACTGCACCAAAAAGAGTGGCCTTTAAAAACGGGAGCGGTTCAAACCCAAGGTTGGCTTTCTAGCAATGAAAACCGCTTACTCAAAGAATCAGCCCTGTCTGGCAATGGCATTGCACGATTAGCAAGTTACTTTGTCGAGCAAGACGTTGATAATGGCCGACTAGTGCAGGTTCTGTCGGAAGAAACTGACCACCAACACAACGCAGTATACTTAGTGTATCCGCAACTCATCTATCAATCGGCGAAAACCAAAGCCTTCATTGAATTCGTGAAGCAGTACTTTGCTCAATAACTGAGGCAGTTAATCCGCTGACCACACCGAGCGAATATCTGGCCAACCCCAGTTAGTTAAAGCGACGTCTTCTAACACACCTTGGAAGCGCAAAGTTTGTGTATGGTGGAACATAGGTGCAATCCAGTATTCGCTGACGAGTGTGGAAGCAATAGGTTCAAGCGCTTTGAGGTAACCTTCTAGCGAGGTATACGCGCGCACTTTCTCTAATTGCTCATCCAACCAAGTCGCATTCTCTTCCCCCAAGGTGTGGTGCAACACGGTATTGCTAAAGAAGTTGGTAAACGCTGATGCATGACGGTTGTCATCTAAGTTGATGTTCGTCACCACCAAGGTTTCATCTAGCGTGCCGTTTTTGGCTTTTTCGCTTAGCTCTCGGTAGGAATACATCACAATGCCGACTTTGCTTCCCGTCCCTTCAAGTAGGTTAGCAATTGCACGCGCACATCGTCTCAATGCCGTGTAGTTGTACCCCGCGATGGTGATATGTTTAGGCAGTTTGCTCTCTTCACCAAACGGTCTTAGTACGGGCTTCCACGTTGGCAGCATGTTGTAAGCAGGTACGCTGCCAAACACGATCTTTTCTTTGCGCATCACATCGGCAAGTCGTTCCGGTTGAATCAGTTCGGCGATATAACGGCGCTGCGCTTGAGACAGCGGGTACTTGGCATGTTGATTGAACAAGGCGAACAAGCAGCCGTCCTCGGTGCGACTGTGCTGACTCGCCGGGGCAGTCTCGGCATCTTGTGTCGACATGTAATGCCCGCACATGCTGTCGGCAAGCTCATCGTCTGCTTTTTCTACCTGTTTAGGCGGTGTATTCGCGGCTAGAGATGGGTTCTCCATTTTCTCATCATTGACGATCCAGATTGTCACCATGTCGGTCAGTACTCGACAGGCGTAATAGCCGTCAAAAGCTTGCAGTTTTAATCGATGAGCACTGTGTTCAATCACAGAAAAAGGGCCACTACCAATGACCAAATTGTTATTGGCAACGTTCACTTGGCTAACAGGTTGAATGCCGTACTTCACGCCAGAAATAAGCCCAGCAAAACCCAAATCTGGCTTGCTGAGGGTAAACACAACCTTGAGTGGGTTTGGCGCGGTAATGTTATCGACATGAGCTAGCTCTTTCTCATACAACTCAAGAGAACTGAGTTTGGCAAACAGGCTAACAACGGTATCAGCATCAATCGGTGCGCCATTGTGAAAAGTTAAGCCTGGGCGCAGATAAAAGGTCCATTCATAACTTTTCTCGTCATAACGCCAATGATGAGCAAGTTCTGGCTTCACCACTCCGTTGTAGTCACTCGATACCAAACAACAGTAGATTTGACGCAAGAAGAAGCGCTCACTGCTGCGGTGCAGTTGATGAGGAACAATACGCTCAAACATACGTTTATAGGTGAGCTGAATGTTGAGTCGACCTTCTTGAACAGACGCTCCCGAAGTCGTTTTGAGCAAACGTCCAAATGCCGCTTCATCTTCATCGAGGATCGCCAACGCTTTTTCGTATTTACCCAGCTTGATCCGCTCCAGTGCGAGGCTTTCTTTTAACGCACTCAACTCGATGTTCAGCAATAGCGTTGAACGCTGATTTCGTCCCGCTTTTGGGAGCCAACTTAACCACGCTTGCTCCTGCATTTGCGACAGTAAGCTGCGTGCATGGCGAGGAGAAGTGAACAGCAAGTCAGCGACTTCCTGCAATGTGGTTTTGGCTTCACTCCCCACACCAAATGGAGTGAGTCGTTGGTAGTAGCGGAACAAATTGAGATCAGACACCGCGCGCCCTCAAAAAGTGGATATAGGTTTATTTTACTCAACTTATCCGAGAGAAAATAAGAAAACTTCCAAACACTTTGTTCCCCTTTTTACCCTCACTAACGCAAAAATCGGTGAGTTAGCGCACCTTCTGGGGCTAACTAGGAATAAACCACAGAAATCTACTCTCTTTTTCAGCTCCTCTTTTCTTCGCATACTGACCCTGTCAGCAACAAGGAGGAAACACTATGCGATTCCAAATTCGATCAGCGAAAGACATGCCTACAATGGCAACCTATTTCCGAGAGCGCGTTGCGCATTCGGACAACAAGCTTGAAGTTATGGCTCTGGTAACAATGAACGATTTCTTCAACTGGTAAACGAACCTTAAGCAGAACTTAGCTCCTGATACTACACCCCCACTTCGTTGTATCTTTAAGTTCTGCTTTCCTCTTCTAACTGTTTCTTTTTCTTGCCATTCATTATCTAGGTTACCAAAAGTTAACTAGTTGAAATGCCGCAAAACTGGGTCTACATTGAAGTCTCACCCCCTACACAATCGCTTTTATTGAGAAGGGGAATCCATGGATATATACCACCAATTCGGGAGTCATTATGGCAACTTCAGTGAAACTTAAAGCGGGCGACAGCTTCCCTTCTCTTCAAGCAACCTTGCTAGATGGTTCAAGCGTGACGTTAGGTCAGCCGCAAGGTGATGCGACTTGGCAAGCCGTATTCGTTTATCGTGGTAAACATTGTCCTCTTTGTACCAAATACCTCAATGAGTTAGAGGGCTACAAACAAGCTTTTGCAGAAGCAGGCGTTGATATTCTTGCGGTTTCAGGCGATTCAAAAGAGCAGCTTGAGGGACATCTAGAGAAACTCGAAATCAGCTTCCCGATTGCTTACGGCCTAACCGAAGAACAAATGAAAACATTGGGTCTGTACATTTCACTGCCTCGTTCAGAGCAAGAAACTGACCATAACTTCGCAGAACCAGGTCTGTTTGTAGTAAATGAACACGGCAACTTGCACGTGGTGGATATTTCAAACAACCCGTTTGTTCGCCCTGAGCTTGGCGCGCTATCACGTGGTTTGGCTTGGATTCGTAATCCAGACAACAACTACCCTATCCGTGGTACGTTGGACTACTAAGCGGATTACGCCTAATCAGTCCCAGACAACAATCAAACATAAAAAATGCCAGCGATATGCTGGCATTTTTATTGGCTTAAACCGTTAAGCGATGATGAGATACAAAAGGCCACGTTATTTACGCAACTCAATCTGGTGAGTCTCAGACCAAATTCGCAAATCATCAAGAATCTTAAGTGCGGTACGGCCGAACTCTGTTAGCTCATAGCTTACTGCAATTGGGCGATCGCTAATCACTTTACGCACCACCATGCCTTCCGCTTCTAGCTCTTTGAGGCGTTGGTCGATCATCTTTTTGCTTGCGCCGCCTAGCATGCGTGCTAGGTCATTGAAGCGAACTGGGCCATCTTTCAAATGAAAAATCAAAGAGCCTTTCCATTTACCACCAATTAGACGCATCCCTTTCTCGATAGCACATGGCTCTGCACATACGTTCGCCACTGACTTACGACCTTTGCTATCAACACTGATTCTGCTTTCCACAATACACCTCAAGACACGCACCCAATCTAGGTAACGAAAAGTAAGCTAGATACATTTAGTACTTTAGAGTAATAAAAACGTCACCTCGCCGCAAACAAATAAAAATGGACCGCATGCAGCAGTCCATCTCAATTCATCATTCAGTTCGCACTATGTTTCTAAAAGGATTAGAAGTTTTCGTTAATGTGCGCTTCGAAACGAACAAAATCGTTTTCGATATCTGCGTTCTTCATCACGTCGTAACAAGCGAATGTAGGCAGTGCTGACATACCAAAGAAGCGGAAGTTAGCGTGCATGTGGAACATCAAATCGTCCACGCCTTTACCTTGGAATAGGTATTCGTTCTCATCATCAAACGATTCTTCTGGCGCGTTGAATGTCAGTGACAGCATGTATTTGCTGTTGGTTTGAGTACCGCCTGTACCATAGTTTTTCTTTGGTTCTTCTGCGCTACGACCATCGAATGCACACAGTGCGCCGCCCATACCCGCAGTAAACACATCGTCCATGTATTTTTTGAATGACCAAGGCACAGACATCCAGTTGATTGGGCTTTGGATGATCACGCGATCAGCCCATTCAAAGTGTGCGAGTTGCTCATCTACGTTGATCTCATCTTGCATTGTCACAACGCGAACCTCATGGCCTTTTGCTTGCAGAAGCGTCTGTGCTTTGTCGACAAGAGAAGCGTTTAAACGACCTTCTGAATATGGTGATGGTTCGTGTGCATTGATGATCAGTACGTTGCTCATGGGATTACCTTTAAATAAGTTCACAAGATGACGCAATAACCATTGTGCGTCGGATGTGGTTTATTATGGTAACCTAGAAATATAGTGCAATTAGTTAACTTTTAGTAACCTAATTAATTTTTTACTATATCACTGTTTTTTAAAAGATATATTTTTTCAACTTTTTATCCATCGTTATTTCCCGATTAATTTTTCATCGATTTGTTGCATCTTCCACAGAGCAGGCGTACACTTTATCGCAATTCGACGATTAACTATTAAGGCCAGCGAATGAGTGATAAGTGCAACGACACTTGCGAAGTTGTTTTTCAGACAACGCAACAACAGCTCGAGAAAGAACAAACTCTAGCAGCACAAGCAAAAGCTTTGTCACATCCAGCACGTTTGCGCATTCTGCATATCCTGCACACGCTCGATACCATGGGCGGTTGTTTGAACAGTGATTTGGTTTCTGAACTGGGTCTTGCGCAATCTACTGTTTCCGAGCACTTGCGCATTCTAAAGCAAGCTGGCTTTATCAGCGCCGAACCAAACCCACCTAAGGTGTGTTACCGCATTCAACGCGACGCGTTTGATAAATTCAATCTAGGATTTTCCAAGTTATTTGATTAATTCCCTTTGCACGCTGGTCAGGCGTGCAGAGATAAACTATACCTTTAACTATCGCCTTTCGACGATAAACGAATAAGAGAACACTATGACTACTCAAGTTTTAAATAGTGCCAGCGACAAAATGAGCTTCTTGGACCGTTACCTAACGGTGTGGATTTTTGTTGCAATGGCAATCGGTGTAGGTATTGGCGCAGCATTCCCTCAAGTTGCTGAGTGGAACGAGTCAATGTCAGTTGGTAGCACAAACGTGCCGCTAGCGATTGGTTTGATTTTGATGATGTACCCGCCACTCGCAAAGGTGAACTACAACCTGCTAGGTACAGTGACGAAAGACAAAAAAGCGATCACGCTGTCTTTGGTCATGAACTGGATTGTCGGCCCTATTTTGATGTTTATCCTTGCATTGACTTTCCTAGGTGATCATCCGGGTTACATGGTCGGTATCATTCTGATCGGTCTTGCTCGTTGCATTGCAATGGTACTGGTATGGAACGATATCGGTGGTGGTAACAAAGAATACGGCGCAGCCCTAGTTGCACTAAACAGCGCTTTCCAAATCGTGACTTACAGTGTGATGGCATGGTTGTTCATCACTGTATTGCCACCAGTCTTTGGTTACGAAGGTTTCGTGGTTGATATCTCGATGATGGACATCGCGGAAAGCGTTTTGATTTACCTTGGTATCCCATTCCTAGCGGGCTTCCTAAGCCGCAAATGGCTGGTCGCTGCGAAAGGTGAACAATGGTACAACGACGTGTTCATCCCACGCATTTCACCAATTACGCTTATCGCCCTGCTTGCGACCATCGTACTGATGTTCAGCTTGAAAGGTGAAATGATTCTTGAACTGCCAATGGATGTATTCCGTGTAGCAATTCCACTGGCTATCTACTTTGTGTTGATGTTCTTTGTCAGCTTCTTCGTTGGTAAGAAAATGGGCATCGACTACGACAGAAATGCATCGATTGCTTTCACGGCAACAGGCAACAACTTTGAATTGGCAATAGCGGTTTCTATCGCGGTGTTTGGCCTAAACTCAGACCAAGCTTTTGCTGGTGTCATTGGTCCACTGATCGAAGTGCCTGTATTGATTGCTTTGGTGAACGTAGCACTCAAAATGAAGAAGAAATACTACAAATAACTATAGGTTTTAGTGACTTGAGAGCGCCCGTCGTTAAAGCGATGGGCGCTTTTTTATATCCGCTCTAGGCATAGGCTTATTAACAAATTCCTATTTGCTAACTCAAAGTTTTGAACAATGTTTTAAATTAATCATTCACATAGGAGTTTGAGTATGAATTTAGAATATAAAAAACTGAAGTGGCATGCTGTTCTCAAGCTTTCACAACAGACAATTAAATACCTTGAAGAAGAAAACAGTACGAGTTGGAGTGACGTTGATAAAGTAAAAGCGAACGTCCACGCTGCAGAATTATTGCAACAGCTTTTGTCTGATTTGGCGATTGCAGATTCGAAAGCACCCACTGCGTTGCACTCGGTAAAACGCGCGTAAGCTATTAAACGCGCACAAGCAATTTTTCGCTAGCGCTAACTGACCACAACCGTTTTGATGTAGTCACTCGGAGTCAATCCGAATTTGCCTTTAAAGCGTTGACTAAAACGCCCCTCGGATTGATAGCCGCAAGACTGAGCCAACAGCGCGACGTTGTAGTGGCCATTCTGCATCAAATACAAGGCATGATTTAAGCGCACTTCCGCCAGCACTTCCCGATACTGAGTGCCCTCTTGCTTGAGCTTGCGAATCATGGTCGCGCGGCTCATGGCAAAACGTTCAGCCACCAGTTCTAGTGGGTGTTCCTCTCCCGGAGAATGCGACAAATAACGGCTCAGCTTCTGGCTGAATGTTGTGTTCGTACTCGCAAACAAGTGATGCAACACACCACGCTCAGCAAGTTGTTGATACAACCCCATTACCCAGAAGGTTTGGGTCTCTTTACTCATGCTTTGTTGGTCAAACGAGAACAAAGCATTGAGCGTGTCTTCCAAGGCTTTATCGGCTTCTAATGTCGGCTTTTCTTCACCACCGTCAATGCTTGCACTCAGTTCAAGCATTGCTTCTGACGGAAAACAATGAAAGCTGAACATTCTAGAGAGAAACTTACCTTTTTGCGGTAAGTTCTCAAAACTCAGCGATGCGGAAGCCTCACAAAGCAGCAACTCAGAATGGGAAAGATCCAGCGCCGATTCTTTCCAGAAAAGACGCTTACTGCCCGTGATGATCTGAATGATACTTGGGGAATGGATCTTCACATTACGCAGTTTCTGTAACTGCTCGGCACGAAACAACGTGACTCGATATTGATGGCTCATCTATTCCCCTCGTTTTCTATCATCTACCCATTACGGCTTAACGTGTGTACGTCGCCGTCAGTTTTGCTTTGTCTAGTGCCATGCTGTTAAGGGTAAAACCAACCACAGCAGCCGGCGTGTTTTCATCTAGGTTTAGTTTCTCTGTTGGTAATGCCCAAACCGTAAATTGGTAGCGGTGCATGCCGTCTGCTTCTGGTGGGCAAACGCCACCAAAACCAACTGTTCCGTAGTCAATACGCGACTCTTTACCGCCCAATTTTTCAATGTTCACTGCGCGTGGCAATTCGCTAACTGAAGCTGGAATATTAAACGCAACCCAGTGCCAGAAACCACTGCCAGTAGGTGCATCAGGGTCATAAGCCGTGATTGCAAAGCTCTTAGTTCCTGCTGGCGCATCCTTCCACATCAATTGTGGAGATTGGTTGCCGCCATTACAGCCCCAGCTGTTGTATTCGAAAGTCTTCGCCATAGGATGACCTTCTTGGATGTCTTTACTGGTTAACTCAAATGCTTGAGCTGAACCCACTGCCAATAAGCTTAACGCCAAAACCGATGTAGTGATTGCTTTCATGATGATGCTCCTATTTCTTAAGTTCGGAATAAGTGTATGCCCCAAAAGAAACAGCAACCCACCATTAAGTATCAACAGCGCTCATTTTAAGCCAATCGGTGATACTTTGCGTAATATTTTCAAATTCGTGCTTATCGGCGACTTATTTGGTTTATGCTGATTAGCCCAAAAGCAAACAAGGAAGCGTAAATGGAACTGGATATCTACGTGGTGGACGCCTTCACCGATACGCAATTCAAAGGCAACTCTGCAGCAGTGGTACCGTTAGAGGAATGGCCTGCTCCAGAGCTGATGCAAAGTATCGCGACAGAAAACAACTTATCGGAAACGGCCTTTCTAAAATCCATTGGCGCAAACCAATATGAGATTCGTTGGTTCTCTCCTATAACTGAAATCGACTTTTGTGGACACGCCACACTGGCCTCGTCGTTAGTACTGTTTGATGAGCTTGGCATTGGTGGCACGATTGAATTCCATACTCAAGAAGTAGGAACGCTCACCGTAGAAAAGAATGCGCAAGGTAAGATTGAAATGACGTTCCCTGCTCGTCCTCCAAAAGCCGTTTCTGATATTCCCCCAGCATTGATTGAAGGCTTAAGTTGCAATGTGGAACGCGTACTGCTTAGCCCTCAAGCGTACTTCGTGGTGGTCGGCAGCCAGCAGGAGGTACTTGAGGTTCAATACCGTTCAGAACATCTCAAGACTCTCGCTCCTTACGATGTGGTCGTTACTGCGAAAGGCGGTCAACAAGACTTTGTATCGCGTTACTTTTGGCCTGCAAATGGTGGCGACGAAGACCCCGTAACCGGCTCGATTCACGCTGGATTAGCACCGTTCTGGGCAGAAGAATTAGGCAAAACATCACTGGTTGCTTATCAAGCTTCTCAGCGCGGAGGCATTTTGCATTGTGAAGTTACTGGCAAACAAGTAAGAGTATCTGGCGACGGCGTGCTTTACATGAAAGGTAAGATTTTTGTGTAGAACTTTAGCCTGTCTTTAGCATTAGCCCAATAGAACAAAGCCCGGCGTTATTGAGCTATATAACGCTGAGCTTGATGGTTTGAGTAGAGTGATGTCGAACTACTGGAACTTCTCACCCGCAGCAGCAACGAACGCCATTTCTACCAACAGTTCAGGGTTCGCCAATTCAACTTTGACGCAAGCACGGCTTGGTGCGCAGCCCACAGGGAACCACGCATCCCACACTTCGTTAAGCGCATCGAAGTTAGCAAAATCCGTCACGTAAATCGTCACAGATAGAATGCGCGACTTGTCGCTATCAACACTGGCTAGCATTTGCTCGGCTTGGTCGAAAATCTGTTGTACTTGCCCTTTCATATCCGCAGTGGTGTCAGCTTCCGCCACTTCAACAAAGTTGGCGATGCCATTGAACACCGTTACATCTGACCAACGTTTGCATGGATTAATACGATGAATTGTCATGTTATTTCTCTTAATTACGGCTTCTCAACCAAACACACAGGCGCACCGATGTCGCACGAATATCCGGTTGGAGTGATGGCGCCAGTTTCCGGATTCCTATGGAAGCTAACGACATTATGTGAATGTTGATTAGCAACGAGCATCCACTGCCCGTCACGGGATAAAACAAAATCTCTTGGGAACGCGCCACCACAATCGGACGCCGCAATTTGAACCGGAGTATTACTCGTTACATCAAATGTACTGATCAGATTTTGCGCGCGGCATGAGACATAGACAAAGCGCTCATCCGCAGAGAGACGAATCGCAGACGCCGCTTCTTTGTTCTCTTCATCGGCTAGCAGTTTAACTTGCTGAGTCAGATTCCATTGTCCGTTTTGCTTGCGAAGTACCACCAGCGTTTCAGATAATTCGCAAACAACGTACGCGACAGATTCATCACGATTGAAGATCAAATGACGAGGCCCTGAGCCAGCAGGCATAGCGACACTTTGAGAAAGTGGAAACTTAACTGTCTCACCATCATTGCCGTAGTCATAAAAGTGAACACTGTCTGTACCTAAATCGACCACAGCCAATTGAGCGGAATGCTCTAGAAAAGTGACTTGATGGGCATGAGGTGAAGTTTGACGGTCAATATTCGGCCCATTGCCTTCCACATACAATTCTGCAGTGGATTTCAAAGGCTTACCTTGCTCATCAAGTTGGTAAACACTTACATTGCCGGAACCGTAGTTTGCAACAGCGAGTAACGGTTCTTTAATTTCGATATGGCAAGGGTAGTCACCTTCAATTGGCAATGCATAGCTGTCTGTTTTTTCAGCAAATATCAGCTCTGCACCTGCCAAGCGATCGACTTCATTAAAGGTATATAAACCCTCTCCTTTGAGCGCAAGGTAAGAAGGGTTACGAACCGTTTTCACCGCTTCTGGAACAAGTTCATTGGTGAGCGTTAATGCGCCAGTAGCAGTATCGAGAGAAACACACGCAATGCCCTGACTTTGGCTTGGTGAATCGGTATAGGTGCCTACATAAAAATGTAAGTGACCATTTACTATCATGGGAAACCTTTGGGAGATAAAAGAGTGCTTAACCGATAAGATGCCGCCTGCGTTACCAGACGGCAATCCCTTTTAGTTATCAATCGGTTAAAGTGTGAAGCAACTGCTCGGTTGGTACTACGATGGCGACAATCGTTTCATCAAAAATAATCGCATTTTCATCGATAGTGCGTTGATACGCTTCAGCGTCAGATTGGCTAATGTCACTGCCCTGCTTGGTGAGCTCAATTAAGGTTAAACCTAAATCGGCAACTTTGATTGCGGCTTCTGCAACTGGCACCGTTTCTACCGACGCCACGTTTGCAGCGAAAATAGGTTTGGCTTGCTGCGCCGCTAACTTAACGCTTTGATAATGCATCACCAACGCATCCAAGGCTGCTGTATCACCTTGAGCATAAGCCGCGACCAAATCTTGCATCTCATACACTGCTAGGCTTTCTACAGGCAATGCATCCGCAAAGCGGTTTAGTCGCTCATACTGGTTGTACAAATCGCCTTCGTTTGGCGTAGAAATCCACTTCTCCCAATGACGAGCGTAGTATTGAGCCGGTTCGATGTACTTCGCTAACGTTTGTAGCGGCGTTTCATCTGCACCATTAGCAAGGCGTTTCAACATCATATGGGCGTCAGCATGATGGCGTAGACCAAGCGAAATCTCAGACCATGTATCCATCACCTTCATGCGCTTGTACATGCTGCGCTCATCGGTCAGTTCTTGACTCGACCATAGACGCTCAGCAATCGCGTAGCTTCTCGGCCATAAGCGTTGCTCGATGGTCATTGAATCGAGGTTCTCACCCCAAATGGTGATTTCTCCGCCTAAGATTAGCTGCTGTTCTTTCTCGGTCAGTTCAGCCGGATAGCCACCGTTCGGCTCAGGAATGACACTCCCCTGCATGTCACTACTCGCGACCAATTCTCCAGTCGCAGGCCAACGAACATTGCCAATCAATTGGTAACTGGTGTCTTTCAACTTGCCATCCGCAAAGTCATAGTTGAATTCGGTGTAAGACATAAAGTTATCGAAATGCCCTTTAAACTTCACACCCGGCACGTACTCGATGATGAACACCTCTTCACGAGACTTACCGTTGTAATCGGTAAACGCACGGTAGCTGCCGTCTGTCGCTTCAATAATGGTTAGATTACCTGTACGTGGACCACCTTTGTTGCGTGGTTTCACCCAATCATAAGTCGCGAATTTCTCACCTTGATGAAGTTGATCATCAACGGTTATTCCTGTCGGCATTGGATCATTGCGGTAGTGGTAACTGGTTGGTTGTGGCTGGTCTAGGTAATAGCCTGTTGAGAGAATGCCTTGGTAGCCCTCTTTTGCTGCTCGACCGATACTGTCATGCCCTTGCCAGCTTTGAATCACAATCGAGGTTGGAAGGTCTTTGTGCCAGATTTCATCCCAGCCAGTCATCTTCTTACCGCGCTGTTCCAGCATCTGTTCAACCTTAGTGTTCAGATAAGATTGCAGACCACGCTCACCATCCAGATTGTTGTCTTTGATGAATTGCTGAATCTTCGGGTTGTCTTTCCACTGTTGGTAATTTGGTTCATCGCCGCCGATATGGAAGTACTCATCAGGGAAGAGCTCAACCACTTCGTCGAACACGCTCGCCAGCATCTTGTAAAGTTCGGGATTGGTCGGGTCCATTAACGGCTCAAACACACCCCAGCCACGTTGGTGCGGATAAGATTGCTCCCCCATACCAGACATTAATTCAGGGTAAGCGTGCACCACTGCCGAAGCATGTCCCGGCAAAGAGATTTCAGGGATAACTCGAATGCCAAGGTTACGCGCGTAATTCACCACATAGCGGATTTCATCTTTGGTGTAGTAATCACCGTCCGCGGTGTCTTGCCAAAGCTTTTGGTAATTATCGAGCTGAATACGAATCGCTTGGTCATCCCAAATATGCCAATGGAAGACGTTCATTTTTGCTGATGCCATCGCATCGAGTTGGCGAAGAATCACATCAAGTTCAATGAAGTGACGGGAAGTGTCGTAAGAAACGCCACGCCAAGGAAAGCGAGGCTCATCTTGAATCGACACAGCAGGCACAAAGTACCCAGTCGCGTCCGTTGTTACCAGCTGCAAAAAGGTTTCTAAACCATGGAAAGCACCGTAAGGGCGTTCGGAGCGAATGATGATCTGACCATTACGCGATTCAAGTTGATACGATTCATCACTGTTAATGTCTTGCACCTCTGACTTGGGTGCATTCCGAATATCAATCACCAAGGTCGCGTCTTTTTCCGACTCGGCATGCCAGTTCAACATCGGTAAGCCGGTTTGGCGATACAGACGGTCCATAGTGCGCTTTGCGTTGAACTGCACGCGCGGTGAATCGTAGCCTTTGATGTAAATGCTGAAGGATTTATCCAGTGTGATTTTACCCTGCCCCAACTCTACATTTTGTGGGTAAGGCATTAGGTTAAGATCGGTGTTGGGAGTCATCGCCATCGCTGCCGTTGGAATTGTGATTAAGCCTGAAATGAGTAGTGCTAATGTACCTTTGTTCATCCGTGCCATCCTGTCGTTGTTATTATTGTTCAACCCAAGTCACGCTATTTAATGGGGTCTCGTGACTTGGGTAAAAGAGCTCAGTTTGAGTTACGCAACCAGCTCTACTGCTTCACGAACCAGCTTGCCAATTTCGTCCCACTGCTCGTTTTCAATTAAGCTCGGTGCCACCATCCAAGTACCACCGCAGCAAACCACACGGTCGATGGCTAGGTAATCATTGACGTTGCTTTTACCGATACCACCTGTCGGCATCAGACTCACATCAACATAAGGTGCTAGTAGCGACTTCACCATCGCGATACCACCGCTCGCCTCCGCCGGGAAGAATTTGAGAAAGTTCAAACCCAGCTCAAGAGCTTGTTCAACCTGACTTGGGTTATTCACACCCGGAACGATTGGCATATTGATTTCTTGGCAGCAACGCACGGTATTTGGGTTCAACCCCGGCGCGACAATAAACTCTGCACCCGCGTCTTTCGCTTGAGTAATTTGCTCCGGCGTCAGTACCGTGCCAGCACCGATGCACATTTGCGGATAAGCATCACGCATGGCTTTAATCGCATCGGCAGCGGCTTCTGTTCGAAACGTTACTTCTGCGACTGGCAGACCGTTTTCTACTAACACTTTCGCCAGTGGAATCGCGTGCTCAACCTTATTGATTTGGATAACAGGAATAACTTTAAATTGCTGAAGTTGCTTAATCATTGCTTGGGACATAATACGTTCTCGGAAATTATCGAATTAGATGAGTCATGGCGTCGTTTGGAATGATCGCGCCAGGATATTGAATAACGGTTGCTGCTAGTGCGTGACCGAGTTGGGCAGATTGCTCACAGCTTTGCCCGGTCAATCGACCTGCAAGGTAACCAGCAGCAAAAGAGTCGCCAGCGGCACAGGTGTCGATTACTTTGACAACCTTTTCTGCAGCTACGTAAGCGGTTTGCTTGTCATCACCATGCGACCAAACCAGTTTGCAAGGCTCACAGCCACGTTTAATCACTATTTCTTGGCAACCAAAGCGAAGGCAGCGCTGCTCGGCACTTTCCTCTTCACCCCATACCAAGACATCATCGTCTTCAGTGATAAGCGCAATGTCGACTAAAGGCAGAATTTGGCTGTACCAATGCTTTGCCTCTTGTGCAGACCAAAGTTGAGGACGGAAGTTATTATCGAAGATAACCTTGCCTCCAGCTTGTGAGAACTGACTTAACGCCTTTTTAAGCCTTACTTTGCTATCGTCATTTAGAATCGCAATGCTGATGCCACTCAGATAGAGATAATGCAGCTCTCGGTTCGCAATCGCGGCTTCTAATTTGTTGAGTGAAGAGGTAGAGAAGTAACTTTTGACGGCTGCGCTGTCACGCCAGTATAGAAAGCTGCGTTCGCCTTCTTGGTCGGTCTGCACCATGTACAAACCCGGAAGTTGAGCTGGGAATATCTCGACAAGATCAGTCGCGATGCCTTCTTGTTGCCAGTTTTCCAGAAGCTCTTGGGAAAGTACGTCTTCTCCAAGGCCAGTCGCATAAGACACTTGGACAGGCTGCTGAGCAGTGAGTCGAGAGAGGTAAAGTGCGGTATTGAGCGTGTCGCCACCAAAGCCTTTGCGAATTGGGTCGCCGCTCAGTTCAATCATGCATTCGCCAAAGAAAGCAATTTTAGTCTGGGATGAATCGGTCATCGTTCACCTACTTTGGATAAATTTAGAATGGTGGCTCGGGGGAGCCACCAGTTTGTCAGGAGCTTATGAGCGAGTTTCTGTTCGAGCCGAAACTCTTTGCTGCTAAGCGTTTTGATTTGCTGTTGTGCGGTTTTTTAATGAAACATCTTCTTCCAGAACGCCTTTGTCAGACAGTTCCATTTCCATCAGAGCACGCTCATCATCAAGGATTGCTCGTGCCATTTCTGGTGACACTTGGTTAGCTGGAGTCACTAGGCTTACTGCCACACCAGCGGTTAGGGCAAACAAGCAAGATGGAATCACTGGGTTGCCCCAGAAAGCGGTCAGGTCAGGGCTAAGCATTACTGCAAATGAAGCAATAGACGCACCTGCCAATGTTGCCAATGCACCTTGCCAGTTGTAACGCTTCCAGAAGCGACCCAACATACCGCACACGAACATGCCAGACATAACTGTCGAGATCATCTTAGTGATGTAGCCGATGATGTCGTTAGAGGTCAGCGCGAACAGCAATGCACAACCGATCACTACAACCAAAGCCAAGCGAGAGTAATTCAACATGGATTCTTTGTTTGGTACGCGACCGGTGAACATAACGTATACATCACGCAGCAAGATAGACACGCCCGCAATCGCATCGGAACTCGCACTCGACATGGTTGCTGATAGACCTGCAATCAGAACGATAAGACCAACACCTACTGGCAATACCGTTGCCGCGATGTATGGGAAAGCAAAGTTTGCGTTGTTTAGTTCAGGGTCAATCGCATGCGCCGCCATACCAATGACTGCTGGAATGATAGAGAAGAACAAGTACAGCACACCAGAAGCCACGAATGAGCGACGGATGGTTGATACATCTTTGCCTGAGTAGATGCGTTGGCGGAATGAAGGCGTTGCAAGTACACCCACACCAATCACAACAGCAAGAGAAACCGCTGGGATTAAACCAAGCTTATCAATCGCAAGGAAGCTCACCGCTTCTGGGTCCATGGCAGAATACAGGTTATCCAAGCCGCCAATGTGTTGCACAGACAGTACCGCCATCAGGATGAAGCCAACAAATAAGATGATAGCTTGAATGGTGTCTGTCCAAACCACCGCAGTGTAGCCGCCAATAACCACGTAAATAGTAAACGCTGCTGCGATGATCATCTTCGCAGTGCTCAGCTCAATATCGGCAATCCACGCTAGGTACATACCACCACCAAGGATGTGTGCGCCCAACCAGCCAATAGAAGCGATAAAGATAAGCAGACCAACCACGTTCTTCACGATGCGGTTTGCGCCTACGTAGTATGCGAGCTCTTCACTCATGGTCATAAAGTTGAGTTTACGAACTGGCGCGAACCACAGTGCCAATAACAAGATACCAATTGCGCCGCCAATGCCGTAAAGCGCACCAGCCCAACCGTTTGAGTAACCAAAGCCAACCGCGCCCATACTAGAGCCCGTGCCAACCATGGTTGCTACCGTGGTACCTAATACGAGGAACAGAGGTAAGCCTCGACCACCGAGTAGAAAGTCTTCACCTGATTTTTGGTTGCGAGAGACAAACCATCCCAACCAAATTAAAAATAAGACATACGCACCGAAGCCGGTAAGAAAAAGTGTACTGTTCATTGAACACCTCTCATATCAAAATCCATCTTTCAGATTGATATAATTCCAGCAGCAAGTATTAGATTTTATTCCAGAAATTATCTAATTTTATTTTTTATAGCTTTTGCTAAATATATTAGGCACTACTGCTTTATGAAATTATATTTATGTAGGGAGTGAGAGTGCCAAAAAGATAATAACAGGAAAGTAATTATTTCCGGCACTCTATTTTATTTAATTAGGTAAAGTGTGATTTCTATCGGCGATCTTCGCGGTAGCAAGTCACATCGACTTCGACTTTCACGTCCACCACGAGATCACACACCATGCAAATACGTGCAGGGGGATGGTCACCAAAGAACTCTCTGAACACTTTATTGAACGATTGGAAGTAACGAGAATCCGTTAGTACCACTTTTACGTGTACCACGTCAGCTAGCGTGTAGCCTGCTTCTTCCATGATATCGACACAGTTTTGAATCGCTAGGCGAGACTGGTCAACGATACCGCCTTCTACCACTTCGCCGTCAGTCATTGGTGTTTGACCCGATACGTATAAGAAGCCGCCCGCTTCTGTTGCACGTGCAAATGGTAAATGTTGACCGCCAGTACCTACGCCGCCTTCTACACCATAACGTTTAATTGACATAATATTCTCCAGTGATAATGCTTAATCTATAAAATTAATTAATTTAATAAGTTATTGATGGGTATTATTTCTATAAATAAATACGCCATTTCTATTTTCGGTGACTTTATCTTTTAAATAAGATAGCTCGCCATTTACAAATACAGATTCAATACCTTGCGCGACGGAAATTGGATTTTCGAACGTTGCAGTATCTTTAATTGTCTTTGGGTTAAATAAAACCAAGTCTGCGTAAGCGCCTGTTTTTATTTCCCCACGATCTTTCAATTGGTAGCGTGTTGCTGACATCCCCGTCATCTTGTGAATCGCTTCTGCCAATGGGAAAAGCTGCTCTTCACGACAGTAATGCCCCAAGACTTTCGGGAATGTGCCCCACAAACGTGGATGTGGATGCGGGTCGTTTGGTAATCCGTCCGAGCCCACCATGGTCAACTTATACTTAAGAACACGTTTGACGTCGTTTTCATCCATGCAGTGATAAACCGCGCCCGCAGGTTGCAACGCTTTTGCAGCTTCCATAAGAGGCAGTTGCATCTCGTCAGCAATGTCTTTCAGCATCTTGCCAGCGTGTTCAGGTTTACTTTCAGACCAAGTGATGAAGATGTCGATTTCATCCGTCACCTGTTTTAAATCCAGCGTTGAAGAACTGGCGGAGTATGGGTAGCAATCGCAAGACACGTCTTGATGCTCAGAAACCTTATCCATCAAATCCAGCACTTCTACCGTGCGTCCCCAGTTGCCTGCGCCTGCACACTTAAGATGAGAAATCACCACTGGCACTTTGGCGTACTGCCCAGTTTCAAAGGCTTCTTCCATTGCGCTGATGATTTCTTCAAACTCGGTGCGCATGTGTGTGGTGTAGATACCACCGTGATGACCGAGAATTTCCGCTAAGCGCATCACTTCATCCGCGTTGGCTTGCTTGGCACTCGCATAAGCAAGACCCGAGCTCAAACCCAATGCGCCCTCTTCCATCGCTTGTGCCAGTGTTTGGCGCATTTGCTCGATTTCTTCATCGGTTGCCGTGCGCAGTAAGTCGTCCATCACGTTGTTACGTAAAGTTGTGTGACCGACCAACGCAGCAACATTGACTGCAGGGTTCGCCGCTTGCACCGCCTTCGCATACTCCGCAAAGGTTGGGTATTTGAAGTCTTCCTGCTTGCCCAATAGATTCATTGGGTCTGGCGGAGTATCACTGAGTACCGCAGGGCTCGCGCTAATTCCGCAATTGCCTACGATTACCGTCGTCACGCCTTGGCTAATCTTTGGCAAGCAGTCAGGGTAACGAATCACATTGGTGTCATCGTGCGTGTGCACATCAATAAATCCCGGAGCCAACGCAAGACCCTGACCGTTGATAACCTTCTTTGCAGAAAGCTCGTCTAGCTGCCCTACTTGCTCAATACGATCTTGACGAATCGCAACATCAGCAATGAATGGTGCTGCACCCGTACCGTCAAATACCTCTACGCTTTTGATAATGGTATCGAACAACATACTTCACTCTCTTCGTCCGTCGTTAACATGATTCCATCTTAATAATTCTTGAAATTTAAACAGTGAAGAAACACACAAAAAACTCAGATTTGTTTGATACTTTCTAACATATTATTTATGGTAGTTAGCAACAAACACTTAATATCAATCACTTAGACCATGTTAGAAGTAGGTGCGCCATGAAAGACAATCGCCAAAAGTGTGATAAAAACTATCATAATGAGTGTGTTACCACGCCAGGTTACGGAGAGAAGGCTCAACCTGTTGCGTGCAATTCCGATGGGTTACACAGTTTGATCCATGAAGAGATCACCTTGCCAGCTGCGGTGATCAAATCTTCTTCATTGAAGAACAACCTCGATTGGATGCAACGTTTTGCCAATCAGCACAAAGTGAAGCTGTCACCGCACGGTAAAACCACCATGACTCCCGCTTTCTTTCAGCAGCAATTAGAAAACGGCGCTTGGGGCATTACCGTCGCAACGCCGGCTCAGGCAGAGATTGCGGCGCTAGGCGGAGCGAAAAACATCATCATGGCGAACCAACTAGTCGGGCGTGCTAACATGACCATCATCGCCAACTTAATTGAAACCCACGGGGTCAACTTCTATTGCTGTGTAGACTCAAGCCGAAACGTCAAAGCGCTAGAGCGTGCCTTCGCTGAACATCAATTACCGCTTAATGTACTGATTGAGTTTGGTGTCGAAGGTGGTCGCTGTGGATGCCGAAACCAACAAGATGTGGTTGAACTCGCCACACTCATCCACCAGCAACCTCACCTTACACTCAAAGGTATCGAGGTCTACGAAGGTGTCATTCATGGTGACAATGCTGAGCAGGACATCCGTGACTTCCTCAACACCACATTAGAAATCGCAGCCCAACTACAAAACGACAAGTTGATTGAGTCCAAACCTCTTGTTACTGGCGCAGGCTCTGCTTGGTATGACGTAGTTTCTGAATGCTTTGCCAACCTAGAGGATTTTGATGCCGTCATTCGCCCAGGTTGTTACGCAATTCATGACACAGGCATTTACCTAGACGCACAAAACAAAGTCATGCAGCGCGCTGAAAACAACCAAGGTGTGGCGTGTGATTTAGGTGGTGACTTGGAATCAGCACTAGAGCTTTGGGCTTATGTCATTTCTCGCCCCGAGCCAACCAAGCTAGTTGCCGGCTTTGGCAAACGTGACGTGGCGTTTGATGCTGGATTGCCAATCCCCGAGCGTGCTTACCGCGATGGTGAGTCAATCTCTATTGAAAGTGCGGTAACGACCGCGGTGATGGATCAGCATGCGTTCATCGAAGTAGACGCAAACAGCGACCTTCAAGTGGGTGATATGATTGCCTTCTCAACCTCTCACCCATGTTTAACGTTTGATAAGTGGCGTGCCGTGGCGGTTTGTGATGATGAGTATCAAGTCACTCATTGGGTGAAAACCCGTTTCTGATGATGAGCTTAGTGAGGCTTTTCGTTATACTTCATGCCAAACCAGTAGAGGCGGCACAATCGCCTCCATGCAATAGATAGGAACACAGCTTGAGTTTAGAAGTTGATATTATCTCTCAAATCACTGAACGTTTCAGTGCGCTGCGCGATGCCGAAAAGAAGGTCGCGAAGTTGATCATGGACGACATTCAAACTGCCGTCAATGCCAGCATTACTGAACTGGCAGAAAGCGCAGAAGTGAGTGAAGCCACCATCACCCGTTTTGCTAAAGCTGTTGGCTGCAAAAACGTGCGTGATATGAAGATCAAACTGGCACAAACCTTAACGGTTGGACAACGATTCATCCTTGAGCCGCCTGACCAAAGTGGCTACCAAGGCATTTATGAGTCGATCAAGCAATCCCTTGATGTAAACCGCAGTTTGATTGTTGAAGAAGATATCGACACTGCTGTGAACTGGCTGCACAACGCAAGACAAGTGATCTGTATTGGTATGGGTGGTGGCTCAACCATTGTAGCACAGGAGATGCAGCATCGTTTATTCCGTCTGGGCTACCCTGTTGTGGCGTACAACGATGGCTTGTTATCGCGCATGATTGCGGCGACGGCAGATGCGAACGATGTGTTGGTGATGATCTCAGCCACTGGCTATACCCCGGCCATCATAGAAACCGCGCAATTAGCCAAGCAGTACGGCGTAAAAGTCATTGTGATTACTCCGAAAGACACGCCTTTGACTGAGCAAGCCGATTTGGTTCTGCCTATTGAGCACCAAGAGACGGACTTCATCTACAAGCCATCCGCTTCTCGTTACGCGATGTTGGCTTTGGTTGATGTACTTTCGATGGCATTAGCCGTTAATCATAAGCGACGCTCGCGCGATAAACTTCGCCGACTCAAAGTTGCCCTCGACTCTTATCGTGGCGGTTTGGAAAGACAGCCTCTCGGTGATTAAACCAACGTTGTCTAGATACCCAAAATCTCGCTCATAAAACTCAAACAATGAAGCCCGATGTTCAGCATCGGGCTTTTATTTTACCGAGATAATACTTCAATTCGGTACGATGTCTTGTTTTAATATTTAGGAAAACTTGCTAACACATAAATAACGAAATTCATCAATAAGAAAATTCTGATTGAATGTAAGGTTATCAAGATTAATACCAATTCGTACTCGAAATAATTTATAAGTTAATTAATTATTTTCCCCATCAATAGTGATTAACTATTAACTTATTTTCAAACGAAATATGAACATTAAGTTTCCATTTTATTTTGGTTTCCGATAAAACTATTTGAGACTTTCATCACACTAAATTTCAAATCTCAGGAATAGACTCCGAGCCTTTCAAGCCCCCCCAATTTGCAGTGAGTCTATGAAACTTTCTAACCTAAGTATTAAAAGTAAAATCAGTGCGTTGATACTTGTTATCTCCGCTGCCGTCATTGCGTTATCTTTCTTCTTTACCTCTCAAATAAAACTTATTGATGGCAAGATGACAGAATTTTCTGACACAACAGTGCCAAGTATTTTATTGGTAAAAAATATTGAAATCGAAATTGGCACCTTAAGAAAAGACGAATTCTCTTTACTGACCAATGTAAACCATGCTGAATTTAACACTTGGCTTAAAGGTTTGGATGAATCAGAAAATAAAATCGACAACTATATTGAACAATACGGTAAATCACTTTGGGATCAGCGCGACCGTGATGCTTATAATGAAGTATCGAGTGCATGGTCAAAATACCGTAGCTTCAACGACAAATATTCAGAGCTACTAACCACGAAACGCATTGATGAAGCCAACGCTATGCTGCTGGATGGTTTTTCAACGTTCCAAGCACTTTCTAGCTCGATTAAAGATCTGGTTGAGTTAAACCAAACTTTCATCAAAGAAGACATCAACAGCACTCACGATGTGGTTGCAGACGCCATCACTTATAGCATTATCGCGATTGTTGCTTTATTGGCTTTGAGCTTTGTACTTGGCTTATTCCTCACAAAACAAATCTGCTCTCCACTGCAATACGTGGTCGAAATGGCCTCTAAGATTGCCTCCGGCGATCTAACCTACAAACTTCCGCGCAATAAAATTGGTAATGATGAGCTCGGTTTATTGGCAGACGCCTGTGAAGATATGCAAGCCAAGCTGCTGAGTCTGGTCGATAGCATCTCTTCCACTACCGCTCAAGTGAGCACCGCTACCGAGGAAGTGAGCGCCATTTCAGAACAAACCTCTTCTGGCATGGATGAACAGCAGCAACAACTTAACCTGATTGCAACCGCCATGAACGAAATGCAAGCAACGGTGCATGATGTAGCAAGCAACACAGAAGCCGCTTCAGAAACTGCAAACAGTGCCTCTCAAGAAGCCAAAGAAGGCTTAGAAGTGGTTCAAGAATGTATTGAGCAGATCAACGAAGCTTCAGTCGCGATTCAATCTGTAGGCACCATGGTAAGTGAGCTAGAGCAAGACGCATCGAACATTAGCGTGGTGGTTGACGTGATTCAGGACATCGCAGAGCAAACTAACCTGCTTGCTCTCAATGCTGCAATTGAAGCTGCCCGAGCGGGTGAACAAGGCCGTGGATTTGCCGTTGTAGCTGATGAAGTTCGTACGCTAGCGAGTCGCACACAAGCATCGACAGAAGAGATCGTTGCCATTATCAGTAAACTTCAGAATTGCTCGAAAACCGCTGTATCGGCAACAAACAACAGCAGCGATTTGATTCAAGTGTGTGTTGAACAAGCTCAGCGAGCAGGTACGACGATTGGTCACATCGAACAAAGCGCTGACAACATCGCTGAAAAGAGCATCCAAATCGCGAGTGCGTGCAGTGAGCAGAGCTCTGTGACTGAAGAGCTGCATCGCAATGTTGAACACATCAACCAATTCTCTAGTGAAGTCGCAACAGGCTCTCGTCAAACCGCGATAGCGTGCCGAGACTTAAGTGAACTGGCAGTTGGTCTACAAGAAATCGTCAGTCAATTTAAAACGGCTTAAACAGCCATTAAAGGTTGCGTTAACTTTGTCCTAGCGCGCTCTGTAAAGCCCGATGCTCAACCATCGGGCTTTGCTTTATCTAGCCGTTTCTTTACGCGTGCACGGTAAACCTGATCCTTGTCTCGATTCTTTAATTTATCTTTCCTAATCCCAACAACATCACGGTAACCCACTATATTTGAATGAGAATATTCTTAGAGACGCATTCAAGTGTGAGGCCAGTTTCAATAATTAATCAATTGATGAATATTGAAGAAATTAACTTCCTAGCCGGACAAAACTGACTCACGTTACACTGAATGCAGTCCCACACTCTTCTATAGCTTGATACGATTTCGAGCTCACCTTCTTAGAGGAAGCGTCGCATGATGAAGCGAATCATTCTTGGCACCCTAGCCCTGACTCTTTTAACTGCTTGTTCCAAAGATGACGGACAGCAAGCCCTTGGCACACTAGAACGTGACCGCGTCACCTTTACTGCAACCTCTAGCGAGATAATTCGTGCCCTACCCATCAAGGAAGGCAGCCAAGTCACCGAAGGAGAAGTGCTGGTTCAGCTCGATACAAAGAACCAAGAAGCCGTTTTAGCTCACGCCGTAGCCGAACAAGCCAAGGCTGACGCCTATCTTTTGAAATTGACCAATGGTGAGCGACCAGAAGACATTGCTGCAGCGCAAGCACGTGTTGCCAGAGCGGAAGCTCAATTGGTTGAAGCGCAAAAGAACTACCAACGTAAAGCAGAGTTAGTTCGTAAGAAACTCATCAGCCAATCAGAGAAAGACACCGCTTTAGCAGCCAGAGATTCTGCCCGTGCAGAGCTAGACTCCTCACAAGAAGAGTTCAGCAAACTGACCGCTGGCTCTCGTCCTGAAGATATTGAACAAGCGAAAGCAGCACTCATGGCAGCAAAAGCCGATGTGGCACTACAAGAACAGAAACTGGCAGAACTCACCATCACGGCCACGCGAGATGGCTTGTTAGATAACCTACCGTTTAACCTTGGCGAACGCGTCCCTGTGAATGGTGTGGTTGCTGTAATACAAGCCAGCCGCGTCCCATACGCTCGTGTTTATGTTCCTGCTAACTATCGCGTCGACTTTGTGCCGGGCAAAACGGTTAACGTGCATGTAGATGGCGTTGAGCAACCATATAGCGGCACCGTTCGTTGGGTAGCGACTGAACCTTCATTCACGCCTTATTTCGCGCTCACCGAGGAAGAACGCTCGCGTTTGATGTACTTAGCAGAAGTCGACCTTCAAGACTCAGCACAATCCTTGCCTTCAGGTATTCCAGCGCAAGTGGATTTGGTGGAGTAAGCCAATGACCGAATACGCGATTCAAGCTGAAAATGTAGTGAAGAAGTTTGGTGGCTTCACCGCCATCAACAACATCACGCTCAATGTACCCAAAGGCAGTATTTATGGTTTTCTTGGCCCCAACGGCTGCGGTAAATCGACAACCATTCGTGTGCTGACGGGCTTGCTTAGCCCAAGTGAGGGCAACGTGGACGTGCTTGGGTTAGAGATCCCAAAACAATCGGAACTGCTGCGCCTTAAGATAGGCTACATGACACAAAAGTTCTCGCTTTATGATGATCTGACGGTTCAAGAGAATCTTGAGTTTATTGGACAAATCTTTGGTATGGAAACCAAGGCGCTGAAAGCTCGCATCGAAGAACAGCTATCCACCTACGGTCTCGACCAGTTGCGTAAACAGCGCGTCGGTGGAATGAGTGGCGGCCAGAAACAACGCTTGTCTCTCGCCGCAGCCACTATGCACAAACCAGAACTGTTGTTTCTCGATGAACCCACATCTGCGGTTGACCCAGAAAACCGACGCGATTTCTGGGAGCAATTGTTTGATCTCTCTGACCAAGGCACCACGATTTTGGTCACTACGCACTACATGGATGAAGCAGAGCGCTGTCATCGTCTGGCGATTATGGAAGCTGGGGAAATCCGCGCCGATGGTGAGCCAGAAGAACTCATGGCGCAAATGGGCGTTAACATCGTCGAAGTCAAAGCGGATAACTTACGCGAGCTAAAAGAGAAAGTCATTCAGCGCGAAGAAGTCCGTTCTGCCGCACAGCTCGGCATTCGCTTACGCATTTTAATCCACCAGCACATCGAAGAACCGATCGAATGGTTAACCCAAACCTTTCCTGAGCTTGATGGCTGCGAGATGAACATTGCTCGCCCGAGCTTGGAAGATGTGTTTGTCAGCGTTACGGGAGAAGGTCGCCAATGATGAAATCTATTGCCCGTATGAAAGCGGTGATGCTCAAAGAGATCCGTCAGCTTTCACGTGACCGAATTACCTTTGGCATGGTCGTGATGATCCCGTTGATTCAGCTTTTGCTGTTCGGCTTTGCCATTAATACGGATATTCGCAACATTCCCGTTGGCGTCGTCGATCAAAGTGGCAGCACTGCTGGGCGTGTGATCACCGAGTCCGTCAAAGTCACACAAGTGGTCGATGTGGTCGAAACCTTCGCTACCGCATCAGAAGCCGAGCAAGCCATTCAAGACGGTTTGGTGCGAGCAGCTTTAATTCTACCTAGCGACCTAACACAACGTATGGTGCAAGGTAGAGAGCTTGGCCAGTGGATTGTGGATGGTTCAGACACCATGATCAGCTCTGCGATTCTCTCGCTACAAACCATGCCGTTAACGGATTTTGAGATACGCCCTGCTCCAACCAAAACCTTTGAAGTTGCGCTGTATTACAACCCGAGTCGGCGCTCGGCGGTGAACATTGTCCCTGGTTTATTGGGCGTGATTCTGACCATGACGATGATCTTATTCACCAGTGCAGCCATTGTTCGAGAACGAGAACGTGGCAATTTAGAGTTACTGATTACTACGCCAATCCATTCCATAGAACTCATGGTAGCGAAGATCATCCCCTACATCTTTGTTGGTCTGATACAGGTGTTTATCATTTTAGGCTTGGGTCACTGGATATTTGGCGTGCCGATAAACGGCGCCATTAGTCAGATACTGTTTGGCACACTGCTGTTTATCGCCGCGAGTTTAACCTTAGGTCTAGTGATATCCACCATTGCGACGACACAACTTCAGGCAATGCAGATGACGGTGTTTATTCTTTTGCCATCGATTCTTCTGTCCGGATTTATGTTCCCTTATGAAGGTATGCCCGTCGCGGCACAATGGATATCAGAAGCCCTACCAGCCACTCACTTTATGCGCATTATTCGTGGTGTGGTGCTGCGCGGTGCAGACTTGATGGAGTTATGGCGAGATACAGTCTGGCTACTGGGCTTTACGGTGATAGGTTTAGTTGTTGCGTCATTACGCTTCAAAAAATCACTCGATTAATCCATCAGATTCCAAAACTAAAAACGCCTCCGGATTTGGAGGCGTTTTTATTGAATCATCAATTATCGTAGCGAGATCAGTAATACTCACCCAGAGAACAATCGTGCAAATCTGAAATGCTATAACTTCTTAGCGAATTGATTTTGAAGTTGAAAACCACTTGTTTGCATACGTTTCGACTGCGGTCGCTATAGGTAATGTAACCTTCGCTGTATGCACGTTTACCGCTGGTTGAGGTAATGTCTGCGTTCAACTCCAGATGCGCCTTGTGCGCTTCTACACGTTCCATCATCTCATGTACGTCAAGCCACTCTTCACGATTGGCCATTTGGATCAGCATCGATTCCGCCTGTGTTTCTAGCTTTTGCGGATAAACGTAAAAACGGTTATAGGCAAAATAGGCGCTCATTAAAATAAGTATTAACACTGCTGAGGTAGTTCTTGTCATACAAGTTGCCTCTTATCATTATGAATTTCTGCTTTTCTCTATATTCTCAGTATAGGAAGCGGATGGAGTTTAGGTTAAAGAATTCACCCAAATAACAACTTAAGGTCAGAGTCCGTCAATTCCATGACAACCCACACCGCGATTTAACCTAATTCTAAATAACTAGACACTTTGCCAATAGAAAGTACTAACTCATTGCCCGATTAAAGTCGTCACCAACCTGTGATCAGAGCCATTCGGTTGATCTGTCGATGCTCTTGAACAGATTCTCCGATTTGAGTTTTCTGACTTAAGCCAGAGGTGATCAATCCCTATCATGGCGAAAGCAGGAACCGGCAAGCCTTTCACTGATGTTGGCCAACTGGCAACAGGTTGAGTTTGGAAACGAGAAAACAGCCCATCAAACCTCGGGCTTGAAGCAGAAAGATTGAAATCCCCTATCACGATCATTTCCGGTGTTGGATACAAATCAGTAAGGGTTTCTATGGTTCGAATCAGTGCATTGCGGCGTTGCCATAACGGCTCAGTTCTTGGCGAAGGAGGATGCGCCGTCATCAGGGTAAGAGGGTTGTCCACTTGCCATGTGGCTCGAATCACCTCTTGACCATCTGGGGTGTGATAAATCGAAACAGGCTCCAAAGGATAGCGACTCAAAATCATCTGATTTGACGGGTAACCAACACCGCGCTGGCCGCCATAATAGAAAGGATAAATATCGTCGAGAAGATGAAGCTTCTCCCCAACTTGAGGCGAGAGCTCTTGCATCACTACCAAATCCGCAGGGTGTTTAAGCAAGTAATTGATGAACTGATTGATGTCCGGATTTTCGTAGAACAGGTTGAATTGGACTATCGTCAGCGGTTTTTCGCAGGTTTGGTTATTTGTGATTTGAGTGGGTAAGAGAAACGCAATAGAAGCGGAGCCGATTAAAGCAGAGAAAATGGCTTTCGCCCAGTGACGACAAACCAAAAGTACCAGAGCAAATCCTAGGTAGACGAATAAAAGGAGAGCGGGAATCGAGGTTAGATTCTCCGCCCACCAAATATCATGATATTGCCTTGCCACCAGCCAAATTGAAGCGGGTAAAAACAACACAATCCATTTAATGACTTTCAGCACACGCACGGCTCATTTAGCGATTACATATCATAAGCTTATATGTAATCGCCCAACTCGCCAGTGCGCTGCTGAACTGTATATAAACAGATTGGCTTAAATGGAATGAACCGCTTCCGCTGCAGGCTCTGTGAGCAGCGCTTTTTCGCTCACTTCCACTTTAACCGCAGCGACCTTGAACTCAGGGATCTTCGCATGCGGGTCAGTCGCGGTTGTCGTTAAACGGTTGACTGGTGACTCAACAAAGTGGAAAGGAATGAACACCACACCTTTTTGAATACGCTTAGTCACAAAGGCATCAATCTCAATGCTCCCGCGACGTGTAGATACCGTCAGACGCTGACCATTACTGATACCTAACGCTTCTGCGTCTTCCACGCTCACCATCGCACGAGGGCCAGCAAGATTATCCAACCCTTTGGTTTTGCGCGTCATGGTTCCAGTATGGAACTGCTCAAGTACGCGACCCGTCGTTAACACAAGTGGGTACTCTTCATCTGGCAGCTCAGCCGCATAACGGAACGGTACACCCACCATTTGCCCTTTACCACGAGTAAACTGGGTTTGGTGCATGATGCGAGTACCCGCAGGGTTGTTCTTGTTGCTCGGCCATTGCACACCGTTTGGCGTAATGGCATCCCAACGAAGACCCGCGTATTGAGGTGTCACTCGTGCGATTTCATTAGTGATATCAGACACGCAGTGGTAATCCCAATCACTGCCCATTGCATTGGCGATCTCTTGGATAATCCACCAATCTTCTTTCGCTTCACCCGGTGCCGTTACGACCGGATTCACGCGTTGAACACGACGCTCCGTATTGGTGAAGTGACCCGCTTTCTCAGCAAACGAGCAAGAAGGCAGAACTACATCCGCGTATTGTGCAGTCTCCGTTAGGAAGATGTCTTGAACCACCAAGAAGTCGAGCGTTTCTAAACCTTCAATCACATGCGCTTGGTTCGGGTCACTCAACACTGGGTTCTCACCCATGATGTACATACCACGAACGTCACGATGGCAAGCCGCATCAATGATTTCTGTCAGGGTTAGACCTTGCTCAGAAGGCAGATTTGGTGCGTTCCATTCAATCGCAAACTTCTGACGCACAATTGGGTTGTATACCTTTTGGTAGCCCGGGAAGCTGTTTGGCAAAGCGCCCATATCACACGCGCCTTGCACGTTTGATTGACCACGCAACGGGTTGATACCGCCACCTTCAATGCCGATGTTGCCACACAGCAATTGCAGGTTAGCGATAGAACGCACGTTGTCATGACCTGTCGTGTGCTGAGTAATCCCCATCGAGTAGTACACAGCGGTACGATCTGCCGTGCCAATCATACGCGCCATTGCTTGAATGTCTTCGGCTTTAACACCCGTAACCAATTCCACTTTATCGAGGTTGTAAGCTGGCGACATCACCTCTTGCAGTAAGGTATCAAAGCCATCGACACGTTCTTCGATGTACTCTTGATCGTACCAACCGTTCTTGATGATCTGCTGCATGACGCCATTTAGGAGCATCACATCCGTACCCGGACGGTGCGCCATATACAGCTCAGCATGCTCTGCCATATCGACACGTTTCGGGTCAGCCACAATCAAACGTGAGCCATGGTGACGAATTGCTTGCTTGATGTGTGAAGCGATGATCGGGTGTGCCGATGTAGTATCCGAACCGATAATAAAGATCACATCCGAGTGCTTAATACTTGGAATGTCGTTGGTCATTGCACCACTACCCAGCGACGCCTCAAGACCGGTTACACTCGATGCGTGACACAAGCGCGCACAGTGGTCGACGTTATTGGTGCCCAGTTCACGACGGACAAATTTTTGGAACGCGTAGTTGTCTTCATTGGTGGTTTTCGCTGAAGAGAAGCCCGCTAATGCGTTGCTGCCAAAATCTTGCTTGATGCCGGAGAACTTGCTCGCAATCAGTTGAATCGCCTCTTCCCAGCTTGCTGGCTGCAACCAACCGTCTTTGCGGATCAATGGCGTGGTAAGACGCTCTTCACTGCCAATGAAATCAAAACCAAAGCGCCCTTTCACACACAGCATGCCTTGGTTCACCGGCGAGTCACCGCCTTTCACGTAACGAATCGTATTGGTTGCTTCGTCCACGAACATGGTCAACTTACAACCCACACCACAGTACGTACAGATGGTGTCGACCGCTTTCAGATTTTCAGTACGGCCTTGCGAACGGTCACGACTATCGACCATCGCACCCGTTGGACACACTTGAACACACGCACCACATTGCACGCAGTTCGAATCGCCCATTAGGGTTAAGCGATTCTTGTTACTTCCAAAGTGTGGACGATCGTCAGGACGTAATGCCGGGCGACCTTGTTTGTCGCACACAAAGTTCAGTACACCGTGCACGGCTTTGTCGCGACACGCTTGGATGCACTGACCACAACTAATACAGCGGTTGGCATCAAACTCAATAAACTCAGAGCTACGGTCAACTTCGTACTTATGACGCAGGTCTTTCGCACGAAGATCTAACCAATCTTGATGCGATTTAATCTGCAAGGAGAAGTCAAAGCTTTGCTCAGCCTCATATTCGGTGGAGTAATCACGCAGCGAACAATCGGTATTTGCCTGACAGCCACATTCTAGACAGCGCGCGGCTTCCTTCATTGCTTCTTCGTTATCAAAGCCCAACTCCACTTCAGCGAAGCTTTGCTCGCGTTGTGTTGGAGTCAGCTCTGGCATGATAGAGCGAGCGACTTTTTGGATGTTCTCGAAGTGAAGCGGATCGACTTGAGAGAGCTTCTTCTCTTTACGCGAGTTGAACGCTGCCTTTGGCATATCCGCCATATCACCATTCAAAAACAGGTCAATCGCTTTTGCCGCAACGCGGCCATCACCCACCGCTTCAACTGCCGTTGCAGGACCACGGCGGAAATCACCAATACTGAAGATGTTGCCCGTGCCGGTGTGCATGGTCTTTTCATCTGCATCAGAGGTGTTCCAGCGCGTTAGCGGAATAGATAAGTCTTCACCTTCTAGGAAGCTCAGGTCTGGCTTTTGCGATACTGCCGCAATTACGGTGTCGAACTCTTCGGTGAAGAACTCGCCGGTTGGTTTAGGGCTTCGACGACCAGATGCATCCGGCTCACCCAACGCCATGCGCTCTAGACGAATCGCACTCACGCGTCCGGTTTCATCGGCAAGGTTTTCTGCAGGGTTGGTCAAGAAGTGGAATTTCACCCCTTCGTGTTCCGCTTCGACAATCTCGTAGTCTTCTGCTGGCATTTCGTCACGGGTACGACGGTAAATCAACGTGGTGTCTGCACCAGCACGACGCGCAGTACGAGCACAGTCAATTGCCGTGTTACCACCACCGATCACCGCGACTTTTTGACCCGTTACATAGTTTTGCTCAGTGACGTAATCTTTTAGGTAATCAACGCCTAAGTAGCAACCTTCAAGGTCGCTGCCTGTGTAATGCATTTCGACCGCTTGAGACGCACCGACCGCCAAACACACTGCATCGTATTCTTCACTCAATTGAGAGAGCGTGAAATCCACACCCAACTTTTGATTAGTGCGAACTTGCATGCCATTGCGGCACATCAGTTCGATTTCTTTATCGAGAATGTCTTTTGGTAAACGGTATTCTGGGATGCCATAACGCAACCAACCGCCCGCTTTTGGCATGGATTCAAAGACCGTAACGTCGTAGCCTTCGTTCGATAGGTAGTAGCCAGCTGTCAGACCACCAGGGCCACTGCCGACGACGGCAATGTTAAAACCTTTGCTTGGTTTCTTTTCTGGCACATAGGCTTCATGCGCTGACAAATCCGCATCCGCGGCGTGACGTTTAAGCTGACGAATAGCGATAGGCTCATCGACTAAAGAGCGACGACATTCACTCTCACAAAATGCCGGGCACACACGGCCAATCGATAGCGGCATAGGCAGTGTACGCTTAATCACTTCAATCGCTTTTTGATGATCGTTTTGTGCGATGTGATAAAGGTACGATTGGATATCCACGCCCGCTGGACATGCGGTTTTACATGGCGCTTCACAATCGGCGTAATGGTCCGTCATGATGCGGTTGAGTGCTTTTCTTCGGTGCTCGCTTAATTGTTCTGATTGCGTGACCACATTAAGGCCGCGGTAAACTTCGAGTTCACACGCTCGCTTAGTACCGCCACTTTCGACTTCAACTACACACAAGTCACACGGTACTTTTTCATTACTTTTGTTCATTCCGCACAGCGATGGGATCTCGACCCCACACACTTTTGCTGCTTCTAAAAGGGTTAGACCCTCTTCTACAATTCTATATTTTCCATCGATGACAATTTCTATCATGCAACCCCCGCAGCAAAGCAAATCCAAATCTGCACAAGTAAAACCATGCATTCTATAAGGATAATCATTTGTAAGACAAGTTAGTGTGATGTAAAACTTATAAACCACATTTTTCACGTGTCATAAAAAGCGAGGGCTTCTTTCGCTAACTTTCAACACTCGGTGTTTAACAAACGTTTTACTCCCTCGAAAGTGCGAAAACTGAAGGGGTGGACTATTTTGATAATAAGAGCAATAAATGATTGACCTTACCCTTAGGTTAACCTTTAGAATCGAAGGGTTTTCATCATTTTCATCAAACACATGGGAAAGGGTATGCACTTAAAATCGCTGCATACAATCTGGTTAACTCTCTTCACGACGCTAGTGCTATTGGTATCTAGTGTGGCGAACAGTGAGCCGTTGATGAATATTCAAATGATGTCTACTGGCATGGCACATCATTCGTCTATGATGAGTGAAAGTGAACACTGCGGTATGCCTGGCATGATGGACGTCTCCATGACAGACGTTTCTATGTCCGAAGCTTCCGTAGCAGAAAATAGCGATGCAAGAGAAACCAGCATGAACTGTGGTGGAGGCTCCGGCATGGTTCATACCTGCTGTACTGCCGCGTGTACGATAGTTTTCGTCCCCCTACCGAATCCTGTCAATAGCCCGATGCCCGTCGTCTATCGCGCAACTATTACTCCTGAAGTTGCTTCCCCAGTCGTACACGTCAGCCGCGACCTGTACCGACCTCCAATAGCCTAAATCCGTCCTAGCATTCGACCCTGCGCCTGTATCGCAGGTTGTTTTAATGCGCCTGAACGATGAGGTAACAAGGCTTTACTGTTCCCGCAATAAAATCCGCACCTCCATCGATCCGGCGAACACTGGATTTAGATTATGGATATCAAACCATACCGCTTAGCTGCACCTATTTTTATGGTGGCTCTGGTCGCTGCGCCAACCTTGGTTAACGCCGCAGGTAAAGAGACGCACGCAGCGCAAAATTCCGCATCAAGTGAGCGAGCTTCAACGACCAAGCTTGCCCAACTGATCAACGTCGCTTTGAGTAACGATGGCAATCGTAAACAATACTCAGCGCAATCTGCTGCCATGCGTGAAACGGGCGTCGCGAGTGCGACCTTGATGGACCCAAAACTGAAAGTGGGTTTTGGTGGCTTGCCTGTCGACAGCTTCAAATTCGATGAAGACCCAATGACCAATATCTCCGTTGGTTTAATGCAACAGTTTGAGCGTGGCTCTACGCTTGATTTACAGCAGAAGAAAGCCAATCAACAAGCCGACGGCCTTGGGCTTCAAGTTCATGCTCGTGAGCTTGAGGTAGCCAACAGCATGACTCAACTTTGGTTAGAACTTGGTTACCAGCAACGCGCGGAGCAAATCATGCTTGAGAACCGCAAGTTGATGAAGGAAATGGAAAGCTTTATTCAAACCAACTATTCGATTGGTAAGAGTGAAGCGCAAGATCTGCTCAACGCCCAACTTCAAGTCAGCAAGTTGGATGAGAAACTGCAAGCCAATGCACAAATGCAACGTCGTCTTATCTCTCAACTCTCCGAATGGTTGGGGTCAGATTGGTTGGCAAACGAACAGGCTCTGCACGCAAGCAATCAATTGAACTGGGACATGCTGAACAACAAACTTGCTTCCAGCATCGACTCCACCAAGCACTACCAGCAACTCAGCCAACACCCGATGGTTAAGATGGCCGACGTCAGCATTTCTGCCAATAAAACTCAGGTAGAAATTGCGGAGCAAGCCTACAACCCGCAATTTGGCGTCGAAGTAATGTATGCCTACCGTCAAGCTGACAACATGATGGGAGAGCCCGCTTCCGATTTGGTCAGCGCTTACCTCACCATGGACATTCCGTTGTTCACAGGGGACCGCCAAGACCGCAATCTCGCGGCCGCTCAATACCAAGTTGGCGCGGCACAATCACAAAAGGACACCTTACTAACGCAGATGAATGCCAAGGTGAACACTTTGCTGGTTGATCGCGGCAACTTAACCCAGCGTTTAGAACGTTATCAAACCACCTTATTGCCTCAAGCGAAAGCGCGCATTCAAGCCGTTGAGCGGGGTTATCAAAACAACACAGCGCAGTTTAACGATGTGATTTCTGCCACGACTGACGAGTTAGCACTGCAATTAGAGCAACAACGTCTGCTGACCGATCTCAACATCGCAAACAGCAATTTAGCCACCCTACTCGGTGGTTTCGACTATCAAGTGGCTTCACCGGAATCTCGCTCTATTTCGACATATTAATTTGTGATTCCCCAAGACAGTTGGGGCTACAGCTAGGCGGCAAACGAGAGAATCCCATGAGCACTTTCCCTAACAAACTAAGGGATCTGCTATGTGATTTGGGTGAACGAGAGCAGGCAACAACGCTGTAGCGTCAAATGTGAAGGGAAAAATAAGGTAAAACAATGAAAACATTTAAGATTGCAACCATCGCGCTGATTGTTGGTGGTGCTTTAGGGTTTGGTGCTAATCATTTTATTACGGGCTCGGCTCACGACATGAGTGCGATGGGTGGCGAATCTGCTGCAAGCTCTAACGATCCGCTTTACTGGGTTGCCCCAATGGATCCGAACTACAAACGCGACAAGCCGGGGAAATCCCCAATGGGCATGGATTTAATTCCGGTTTACGCGGAAGATCTATCTGGTGAGAAAAGTGCACCGGGTACTATCACTATCGACCCTTCCGTTGAAAACAACCTGGGTGTAAAGACAGCAAAAGTCACCTTGGAAAAACTGTCCCCACGTATCGAGACCGTTGGTTATATCGCCTTCGATGAAAGTCTGTTGTGGCAGACCAACGTACGTGTTGCGGGTTGGGTTGAGAAACTCTACATCAACGCCGTCGGTGAAAAAGTGAAGAAAGGCGATGTTCTTTTCACTCTCTACTCTCCAGAACTGGTTAAAGCACAAGAAGAATTGCTGAATGCTTACCGTACAGGCCGCCAAGGTCTAGTGAAAGGCGCGACCGAACGCTTGGTAACGCTTGGGGTTGACCGTGCTCAAATCAAATCCATTACTCGTCGTGGCAAAGCATCGCAAACCATTGAAATCAAAGCACCGGCTGACGGTGTTATCGCAAGTTTAAACGTGCGTGAAGGTGGCTATTTATCCCCGGCTCAAGCGGTGATCAGTGCAGGTCCTTTGGACAATGTTTGGGTTGATGCGGAAGTCTTTGAGCGTCAAGCGCACTGGATGAAAGCGGGTTCTCAAGCCACGATGACCCTTGATGCGATTCCGGGCAATGAATGGCAGGGTGTCGTGGATTACGTGTACCCAATCCTTGATCCGAAAACACGTACATTGCGTGTTCGCCTTAAATTCCCTAACCCAAATGGCGAATTAAAACCAAACATGTTTGCTAACATCGCGCTGCAACCCGTGACCGACGATGCCGTATTAACCATTCCTAAGTCCTCCGTCATTCGTTCCGGTGGTATGACTCGTGTGGTCCTGGCAGAAGGCGATGGTAAATACCGCTCAGCTCGAATTGAAGTCGGTCGTGAAGCCGGAGAGCAAATCGAGGTATTACAAGGTCTGAAGCAAGATGACAAGATTGTCACCTCTGCGCACTTCATGCTCGATTCTGAATCTAGCCAATCTGCAGATCTATCTCGTATTAACGGTGTCGAACCAGAAGCAGAAACGGCATGGGCAAAAGGTGAAATCACCGATGTAATGAAAGATCACCGCATGCTGACCATCAACCACCAGCCGGTACCAGAGTGGGATTGGCCTGGCATGGTGATGAACTTCACTTTAGCTGATGGCGTCGAGATGGGTGACTTGAAAAAAGGTCAGGCTATCGAATTTGAAATGCAAAAGACAGAATCTGGCCAGTACCAAATCATCGACTACAAGGCAGATGAAAGCGTCATTGCAGCAGAAGTTTGGCTAACTGGTGACATCACGATGCTGATGGCTGATTTCGGCATGATCACTTTAAACCATCTGCCAGTAGCTGAATGGAACTGGGATGCAGGCGAGATGAACTTCTCTGTCGGTGAAGAGGTGGATTTATCCGGTTTTGAAGAAGGACAAAAGGTTCGATTTCTAGTTGAAAAACAAGGGTCTGACTATGTTCTTAAACAGCTAGAGGCCGTTGAGGAGTAATTATGATCAGTGCAATTATTCGTTGGTCGCTCAACAACCGCTTTCTAGTGTTGATCGCCACTCTAGCGCTCGTTCTGGGTGGACTTTACAGTGTAAAGAATACACCTGTTGACGCCATTCCGGATCTTTCTGATGTGCAAGTGATCATCAAGACAAGCTATCCGGGCCAAGCTCCTCAAGTTGTCGAGGATCAAGTTACTTACCCACTCACCACCGCCATGCTTGCCGTGCCGGGTGCTGAGACAGTTCGTGGCTACTCCTTCTTTGGTGACTCTTACGTTTATATCATTTTCAACGATGATACCGACATGTACTGGGCACGTTCACGCGTGTTGGAGTACTTAAGCCAAGTAGCACCAAAGCTACCACCAAACGCAAAACCGACGTTAGGTCCTGATGCAACGGGTGTGGGCTGGGTTTACAGCTACGTATTACAAGACAAAACCGGTAAGCACGATTTAGCCGAACTTCGTAGCCTGCAAGACTGGTTCTTGAAGTACGAACTGCAAACCGTTGATGGCGTTTCTGAAGTCGCGACCGTTGGCGGCATGGTTAAGCAGTACCAAGTACAAATTGATCCTGCCAAGCTGCGTGCGTACAACCTCACTTTGCAGCAAGTGAATATGGCAATCCAAAATGGTAACCAAGAAACCGGCGCGTCCGTTATCGAAGTGGCCGAAGCTGAACACATGGTTCGTACCACGGGTTACCTAACCAGCATTGAAGACATCAAATCACTGCCTCTAAAAGTCACTGAGAAAGGCACGCCGTTGCTACTAGGCGACATCGCTGACATTAACCTTGGTCCACAAATGCGCCGTGGTATCTCAGAGCTCAATGGCGAAGGAGAAGCGGTAGGTGGCGTTATCGTAATGCGCTTTGGCGAGAACGCGAGTGAAGTCATTGCAAAAGTAAAAGACAAGCTTGCAGACCTACAGCGCGGCCTACCAGAAGGTGTTGAAATTGTTGCGACTTACGACCGTTCGACTCTGATTGATGCAGCAGTAGAAAACCTATGGAAGAAACTTGCAGAAGAGTTCATCGTCGTTGCGATTGTGTGTGCGTTGTTCTTATTCCACATTCGTTCTTCGTTGGTTATCGCTCTGAGCCTACCGGTCGGCATTCTCACTGCGTTTATCGTAATGCATTGGCAAGGTATTAATGCCAACATTATGTCCCTTGGTGGTATCGCGATTGCTATCGGCGCCATGGTGGATGGTGCAATCGTTATGATCGAAAACGTTCACAAGCACATTGAACGAACGCCACTGACCGATAAAAACCGATGGCAAGTCATCAGTAAGGCGGCCGAAGAAGTCGGCGCTCCACTGTTCTTCTCATTGCTGATCATTACTCTAAGCTTCGTGCCTGTGTTCGCCTTAGAAGGTCAGGAAGGCAAGATGTTCTCGCCACTTGCCTTCACTAAGACGTACGCCATGGCAGCGGCAGCAGGTTTGGCAATCACACTCGTCCCTGTACTTATGGGCTACTTCATTCGCGGTAAGGTATTACCGGAGCACAAAACCCCGGTTAACCGCGGCTTGGTCGCGTTGTACCGTCCGCTGTTGAACCCCAGCTTAAAATCCCCTAAGACCATGATTGTTATCGCATTAGGTCTAATGGCGTCGGCTTATTACCCAACCAGTAAGCTGGGTAGCGAGTTCATCCCGCCGCTGGATGAAGGTGACTTAATGTACATGCCAACAACCTATCCGGGCATCTCGATTGGTAAGGCTCGTGAGCTGCTACAGCAAACCAATAAGCTGATCAAAACCGTCCCAGAAGTACAGACGGTATGGGGCAAGATTGGTCGAGCTGAGACCGCAACCGATCCAGCGCCACTCACCATGATTGAAACCGTGATTCAGTTGAAGCCACGTGATCAATGGCGTGAAGGGGTGACGACAGAATCACTGCGTAAAGAGTTCGATGATCTAGTGCAATTCCCAGGATTAACCAACGCTTGGGTAATGCCGATCAAAACGCGTATCGACATGCTGGCAACGGGCATCAAAACCCCTATCGGCATTAAGATCGCCGGTCCCGATCTGAAAGTGATTGAGAAGATCGGTTCTCAGTTGGAGCCAATTCTTAATGGCGTTCAAGGCACAGCATCGGTTTATGCAGAACGTGTAGCAGGAGGTCGCTATGTCACGATCGACATTAAACGTCGTGCCGCAGCACGTTACGGCTTGAGCATCAAAGACGTTCAGCAAGTGATCTCCACTGCGGTGGGCGGCATGAATGTGGGTGAAACCATCGAAGGCTTGGAGCGTTACCCAATCAACGTTCGTTACCCACAAGACTACCGCGACTCAGTGGTTAAACTGCAAAACCTGCCGTTAGTCACTCCAAATGGCGCTCGTATTGCACTGGCTGATGTCGCGGACATTCGTTATGAAGACGGGCCTCCGATGATCAAGACAGAAAACGCACGCCCGAACGGCTGGGTATTTGTCGACATCGATGGTCGTGACCTTGGATCTTACGTCGTAGAAGCGCAACAGGTTGTTGCTGATCAATTGGAACTTCCTGCGGGTTACTCGCTGGCTTGGTCTGGTCAATACGAATACATGGAGCGTGCAAAAGACCGCTTGAGTGTCGTGGTACCAATCACCATCGCCATCATTATGCTGCTGCTTTACTTCAGCTTCCGTCGTGTCGGCGAAGTGATGATCATCATGCTTACCCTACCGCTCGCTATGGTCGGTGGTTTGTGGCTTATGCATATCCTCAACTATAACTTCTCGATTGCCGTTGGGGTCGGCTTTATTGCCCTAGCAGGTGTCGCGGTTGAAATTGGGGTCATCATGCTCGTCTACCTCAACCAAGCATGGCACTACAAGAAGCTAGATGCGGAAGAGAGCCAACAGAAGCTTGAGGCGAAAGACCTAACCGATGCCATTCGTGAAGGTGCAGGCCTGCGTGTCCGCCCAGTAATGATGACGGTACTGACGGTCATTATTGGCCTTATTCCAATCATGTACGGCGAAGGTACAGGGTCAGAAGTAATGCAACGTATCGCTGCACCAATGATTGGAGGTATGGCATCAGCACTACTACTGACGCTATTAGTACTGCCAGCCATCTTCAAGCTGTGGAAACAACGTGAGTTGTGCCAAAGCAATGCGACTAATCACCAAGCTAGCACACAAGCTAGTGATGTAAACAACAACGCTTAATCCCTACTTTCCCCTCAAACGTTAAGTTTTGAGGGGAAACAACCAAATTATTAATGAATTAAAACAAGGATATAAAAGATGAAAAAGACACTAATCACTCTTGCTCTAGCTTTAACAACAACGACTGCTTTTGCACAAATGGATCATTCAAACATGGATCATGGCGATATGGATCATAGCAATATGAAGCATGAAAACATGGACCACGGCAGCATGAAGATGGATCACAGCAAAATGGACCACTCCAACATGATGGATATGCCAGGCATGTCTGCGGTAGGTATGCCAGCAAAAGGCGCAAAGCCAGATAAAGTGGTACACGTACTCTTGAGTGATGACATGACGATCAAGTTCAAGAAAGACGTCAAGATTGAGCCAAACGATGTGGTGCAGTTTGTAGTCATGAACACGGGTAAAATCAACCACGAGTTTACGATCGGTTCTGCCAAAGAGCAGCTAGAACATCGTGAAATGATGAAGAACATGAGTGGTGACCACATGCACGATTCAGGCAACGCAGTCACGGTTGAGCCGGGTAAAGCCAAGCAATTACTGTGGCACTTCCACGGAGACAACAAGGTTGAGTTCGCTTGTAACATTCCAGGTCACGCAGAAGCGGGAATGGTTAAAAAGATTGAACTGTAAATAATGACCTGAGGAAACAAAGGAGCTGACAGTTAAGCTCCTTTTTTCTATTTGAGCCAATAACAGTGAGGGGAAACTCAGAAGTTATAAGCCGCCATCACGCGAATTGCGGTTTCCTCTTCTTCTGAAAGACTCAGGTCTTCATCTATTTTGTATCCTTCCACAATCAAACCAACGCGAGCAATATCGACTTTGACTCCCAGCGTTGGTGTGATGTTGTTCTGATTTAAAGATTCCACATGTTCGCTGGTTTCTTCATTAAAGTACTCGATCTCGACATCGTTGTAGTTCACACCAATACGCGGCGTAATCGCGAGCATGTCGCTCAAACGGATTTCATACCCCAGTGCAGTATGCAGCCCCCATACTTGCTTTTCAGCCGAGTAAATTCCATTTTCCTCTTTTTCTCCACTGTCTAAGGGCGCATTAAATCCGATTGACCAGTTAAGGTTAGGTAACACCTCAGCACCGATTTCCACACTCAAGACCTCATGATCATCCATAAAAGTGACGCCACCCGCGACAAATGGGTCCTGCTCTTTCGCAAAAACAGGCGCACTGACTAGTAGCACCAAAATGAATAAGCCAAATAGATCTTTAAGCATGACACCTCCGGATAGTGAATACGTTAATTTGCCACTATCAGAATACGTGGATTACATGCGCATTTTTGAAGGTTAAGAAGCTCAAATTTGAACCTTTGAACACCACACAATGTCGTAACCAACGACGTAAATTTATGCTTAAGGCGCTTTGTGAAACACTCCATAGACCTCAACCTGTATCGCTTTTTAAACCTGATTTTTGAACAGAAGTCGTTGCCCAAGGTGTGCCATACGCTCGATATCAGCCGAGCCACGTTTAATCGCCAGCTGGCCGACTGCCGCGAGCTATTTGGCAACGAGCTTTTCATTGCCAACAAAGGGCTGTATTTCCCAACCCTGTTTTGCAGTCAACTCATGAGCATTATCGAGGAGCCGTTAGAACAACTGGAGTCTGCTCAAACTCAAGTCAACGTCCTTGAAGCCGCTACACAACCGACCCAATTTCGCTTTTTTGTACCGAACCCTCTTAGCGCTATTCTCACCACTCCGTTACTCGAATTGCTCAGCCAACACGACAATATCGCTGACTTCTCAATGGTGGATTGGAATCTTGAAGGCATCGAATTTCCAAAAGCGGGTTCACTCGCCGTCGGCATTTCTGGTTACCCTTCCGTCATGAATGAACGCGTGGTTGAGCGGAAAATCGGTGAACTAGGTTTGTATCTCTATACCTCGCAGAACAACCCGCTTTGGCAACATGAACGTATTGATATTCAGCGCCTACAAAACGAAAAACTGGTGCGAGTGTCGATGGGCGCACTGGATGACGCCATTTACTACGAGAGGGTGAAACGCCAACTTGGGTTTGCTTTGGAAAGACGCTTAACCGTGCCATCGGTTCATGCCGCTTTGGATTGGTTAATCAAAACCGATTATGTTCTGATTTGCTTTGCCCTGCCCGATTCGGCTTTGCCGCAAGGCATCAAGAAGATTCCGCTGATTCAGGATAACGCTCAGATGTTCTTTGATATCGGCTTGCAGTTTCACCGTGGCTATTATCAACACCCAACGATAGTGAAATTAGAAAAGCACCTGTCCGATATTCTCAACGATTTATAACTTCGTTGGTCATTCTGGGCACATAATGGAAACAAAAAAGCCGCCCGGTACAGGCGGCAAACAAGCAGTATGTGCAATAAAACGATAAAAATATAAAGGTCGATGAAAAACGTTAGAAGTTGAAGCTCAACGTAGCGCGAACCACATCTTCTTCAAATTCTTTACCATTGATCGGGTTAACCGCTGAGTCGTTGATCTTACCGTAATCAA
Organism: Vibrio sp. CUB2; assembly: GCF_001557945.1. Taxonomy (NCBI): domain Bacteria; kingdom Pseudomonadati; phylum Pseudomonadota; class Gammaproteobacteria; order Vibrionales; family Vibrionaceae; genus Vibrio; species Vibrio sp. CUB2. The sequence goes on from NZ_LNRB01000001.1 coordinate 112,430, forward strand.
CCGTTAGGCCAACCATACGCCAGTTAACCGTACCGCCAACAGAAGCGTAAACACTATCAATGTTCATGCTCTGGCCAGAGTGAGTGCCACTATTGATATCAACGTCCGCATTAAAGTAGTTGATACCAAGCTTAGGAATGATATCGAACTCAGCAATTTCAAAGCGGTAACCAATGTTCGCGTACATACCCCAAGCGTCTTGATCGTTCTTTACGGGCATATCAATTGCGTCAGAACCAACGAAAATACCACCACCAGTGACGATGTTGTTGCCCACATCACGGCTGTAACCCAAGGTGTACATTTCGTGGTCACCAACGAAGGTCGCACCCGCTTCAATTGAGTTGTTGCGGCCTTCTGCCAATGCGTGGCCAGAAGCGGTCACTGTTGCCAATGTTGTTAGCGCTAGAATGCGTTTTGATGTGATAGTCATCTTTACTCTCTCGGTTTGGATTTGCTTATTACCCTACCCATTTCTGAATATCGAAATTGAGGCTTAAAAAGCTCACCACTGAGCTAACTTATGACTAACAATCTTGACACTTAGCGCATAATAAATAGCTCTTCGTGATAACTCTGCTCAATATTAAATTGATGCGCATCTAGCTCTTTTTTCAGTGTTTTTGAGAACGCTTCTGGTCCACAGAAATACATTTCATACTGGTTCAAATCACCACACTGAGCAGCAATACGTTCAGCATTCAAACGTGGCGATGTCATGGTATCTATCACATGCAGTTTGACGCTTGCTTGGTGCGCTAAGTGCCAAAGTTCATCAACCAACTGGCCGTCGATACCGCGACTGCAGTAAAACAAATGAACGTCATTAGTTTGCGCTTGCACTTTCAATGCTTCCAAAGCGGCAAAGAAAGAAGCAATCCCTACCCCACCAGCAATCCAGATTTGAGGTTTCTCTAAATCAAATTCCAAACATCCGTAAGGCCCCTCTACCATTACCGCATCGCCCGCTTTTACGCGCTCATACAAGCCGGTAGTAAAGTCGCCTAGCTCTTTGATTAAGAAACGTAATTCATCACTTTCACTGCCAGAGACGATAGTGAACGGATGGGCATCTTCATCACCAAAACGCAAGTAAGCAAATTGCCCTGCTTTGTGACCTTGCCAAGACGCATTTGGTTTAACGACCAATTCCATCACTTCAGCTTGAGGGAAGTAACGTGTCGACGCGACAACCGCAGAATGTTTATTACGACGACCAACGAAGCCAAACAAACTGTAAAGTGCAGCAATCGAACCCACAACTGCGAATGCTACTGTGAGATAGTAAACAGGCTCGCCCCAATACGCGCGCTTGAGCAGCAGTACGGAGTGAATCGCAATCAGCAAATACGCCACAGACATAAAGCGGTGCGATAGTTTAAAGGGTTTGTACTTCACAGCGCCCCATAGAGAAACCACTAGCAAAACCAACAGCATGTAGAAACCCCACTCACCCATGCCTTGAGCAAGATCGCGCAGACCATGAATCCAAGCTTCGATTCCAGAGAGATTACCCTCAGGGCCTGCACCTGTGTGTTTCTCCGGTCTTGCTAATACACCAGACATGACTAGCCACTTCGGCACTTGGTACCAAAGCCAGTGTGCTAAACCTAATGCAACGCCACCGATGCCGAGCCATTTGTGCACTCGATACGCTTTGTCCATGCCATGTAGCCAGTTTTCAACCACAGGAAGGCGCATTGCCAACACCATGGTTATCGACATCAGCATCAAAGACAGAATGCCTGAATATTGGATCATGGCAGATCGCCATTCAAAGACATTGGTAGAAGAGAAAAGCTGCGGTTCCATCGCAAACCATAATAAGGACATCGCGGCGATCATTGCCCAGATGAGATTGCGGAATGTTTTCATGATTGGTTACTCGGTTAATCGACAACTTTACTTTAGCGCTTCACATGTAAAGCAACGTCAATAAGAGTAAAAGCGGGTAAAGCTCGACATATGCAAGGATTCCTACAGAAAAAAGACAAGAATCTAACAGTCATTAGAGTATTCACTCGTTATAGTTCCGGTTAAATTCGCCAAGGTGCGAACTGGAATAAATAACACTAAGAAAATCAATAATGAAAAAGCTATTTCTGCTACTCGGATTGTTAGCCTGTTCGAGTGCAACGTACGCCGCCAAACTGAATGAAGACCTCTCCGCAATTGAAGACCACATTACGGGTCGCATTGGCGTTTCTGTTTGGGACACGCAAACAGACGAAAAGTGGGATTATCGTGGCGACGAGCGCTTCCCAATGATGAGTACCTTTAAAACGCTGGCGTGCGCGGCCATGCTGAAAGACATGGACAGCGAAAAGCTTGATAAAAACGCCACCGCGAAAGTCGAAGAGCGCAGCATGGTGGTGTGGTCACCTGTCATGGATCGAATGGCAGGCCAAACCACGCGTATTGAACATGCCTGTGAAGCCGCAATGCTGATGAGCGACAACACCGCCGCCAACATTGTTTTACGCAGCATTGGTGGTCCGCATGGCGTAACCAGATTCTTGCGTTCTATTGGTGATAAGGCCACTCGCCTTGACCGTTTTGAACCAAGATTGAATGAAGCAAAACCTGGCGACAAGCAAGATACAACAACGCCTAACGCCATGGTAAACACTCTACACACCTTGTTAGAAGGCGATGCACTATCCTACGAGTCACGTATTCAGTTAAAGATTTGGATGCAAGACAACAAAGTCTCTGATTCTTTGATGCGCTCTGTGTTGCCAAAAGGCTGGTCGATTGCCGATCGTTCTGGTGCTGGCGGGTTTGGCTCGCGTGGTATCACGGCGATGATCTGGAAAGAAAACCATAAACCGGTTTACATCAGCATTTACATTACTGAGACCGATTTATCGTTGCAGGCGCGCGACCAAGTCATCGCTCAAATTAGCCAGTTGGTGTTGGACGAATACAAAAATATTTAACGCTAACTTGATGATTTAAAACGGAGCTTTCGGGCTCCGTTTTTTTATGTCTGCGATCTTAGTTGACACAGGTAGAACGATCGCTCTACTCTAAAAGTAGAACATTCATTCTACCCATGAGAAGACGCTATGTTGAAAGAACAGATCGCCGCCAGTTTAGAACAAGCTTTTAGCGAGCTTGGATTTGCCGAGCCGAGTGTGGCACAGCTCAAGACGGCCTGTGGCGTTAGCCTACGCACCTTGTACAAGCACTACCCTTCTAAGGAAGACATGATCGTAGCTGCACTGGAGCACCGCCACCAGCGCTACTTAAACTTCCTGCTGGATAACTCGCCACAAGCCGGGCTAGAAGCGACTCAGCACGTATTCAACAAGCTCAAACAATGGATGGAAGACTACGCACCGCATGGTTGCATGTCGATGAACGCGATTGCGGCATTTCCCGAGCACGACATCATCAACCAAACCGTGAAAGCACACAAAGAAGACGTTCGACAATTTTTGGGTAAACAGAGCCTTCGCCAAGACCTTGCCACGCAGCTGTTCTTATTGCACGAAGGCGTGTCCAGCGCTTGGCCAGTACTGGGTAACGAGGCTCTGAGCTCTGCGCAACAAGCTGTTTTAAGATTGCTAAAGGAAGATTAATCATGACAACACTACCAACCACAATGAAAGGTGTTCTATTGACCGGTCACGGCGGACCAGAAATGTTGGAATACCGCCAAGATATTCCAGTCCCAACGCCAAAAGAGAACGAAGTGCTGATTCGTGTATCCGCAGCAGGCGTGAACAATACCGATATCAATACGCGTATTGGCTGGTACTCAAAAGGCGACAACGATAGCGAGGATGCAAGTTGGAGCGGCAATGCACTGGTTCTCCCACGTATTCAAGGCGCTGACGTCTGTGGCGAGATCGTTGCCGTGGGTAGCATGGTGGATGAAAGCCGCATAGGTGAACGCGTGCTGATTGAACCTTGCTTGAGCGATGTAAATGGCGAAACCATTAATCCACCTTGGTACTTTGGCTCAGAATGCGACGGTGGTTTTGCAGAATACACCGTGGTCTCAGCTAAGCACGCCTACCAACTAAAGACGGATTTAACTGACGTCGAACTTGCGTCTTTCCCATGTTCGTATTCAACGGCAGAAAACATGCTCACGCGATCTCGTGTTGCCAAAGGAGATCGTGTCCTGATTTCTGGTGCTTCCGGCGGTGTCGGCTCTGCGGCGATTCAACTTGCCAAAGCGCGCGGTGCTACTGTTATTGCCATCACAAGCCCAAGCAAAAATGAACAAGTGCTGGGTCTGGGCGCAGATGAAGTCGTGCCACGCAATGCAAATCTTGTGGAAGCGCTTGGCAACAACAGCGTTGACGTAGTGATTGATTTAGTTGCTGGCGACCAGTGGCCACAGTTTCTTGAAGTCTTGCGCCCGAAAGGTCGTTACGCAGTATCAGGTGCCATTGGCGGCGCGATGGTTGAGCTAGACGTTCGCACTTTGTATCTCAAAGATCTCAGCTTCTTTGGTTGTACCGTCCTTGAGCCTGAAGTGTTTGGAAACTTGGTTCATCATATTGAACAAGGCAACATCAAACCACTGGTCGCACATACGTTCCCACTCGAAAACATCAATCAAGCGCAAGCGGCATTCCAAGAGAAGGGACACGTAGGCAAGATGGTTCTTACCTTGAAGTAATACCTGGTAGAACGCATTAATAAGCCCCTCTGCAAGTTCATCGCAGAGGGGCTTTTTCGTTCAGGTTAGGCCACCCAATCACCGGGCTTCATGTGTTACCAGTAAGCAGGACTATCCAAACCTTGCACACAAGAGGATGAGCCTTGGATTGGCGTCAATTCACCTACAAGTGATTGTGCCAACCAACCATGTGGAAAGCTCAAAGTATTAGGCGCTTTGAATTGCGCTTCCGTCACTTGTTGGAAACCAACGCGCGAATAGAAGTTAGGATCGCCGTAGGTAAACACCAACTCGATGCCTTGTTGTTTCAAGTGTTCAAGGCCAAAGTTGATCAGGGCTTGTCCTACGCCTTTGCCTTGCCACTCTGTCAGTGTGGCCATTGGCGACAATAAGTAACCCACTTCACCATTCTCAAAGCTTAATGGCGTAAACAACACGCCTGCGATCAAGCGTTCACCTTGTTTTGCAACAAAGCCTTTCAATTTTTGCTCTGACGTTGTCGTTAACAAATCACCGACGAGTAAACCAATGGTTTTACCTTCTGCTTCACCTTCAGAATCAGAAAAGGTTTGAGTAAACAAAGCGATCATCTCGCTGCTCATGCCTCTCTCATATGGAGAAAGTGTGTAGTTAGATTTTTGAGTATTTTGATTTGTTGTTTCGTTCATTTTTCTATCAATCTTTTTGTAAGATATACATCTGATACGCCACTTCATTACCACGGCGTTTAACGATATCTAATTCAACTTGTATGTCTTTTAATGCTTGTGATGCTGGCATCTCAGCTTTCAAACTTTGCACACGCTCATCTAAAGGAACGTAGTAGTTATCCCATGCCTGTTGGCTAATAGAGAACGTCTCTAACACTCGGTAGCCTACTGCTTTCGCCTGCGCAATACGCTTCTCGACACGGCCCACATCTGGGTATTCTTTTTGCCAAAACGCCACCGTATCTTCGCTTGGTGTATCCGTGTTCCACACCAAATCGCTCACCACTAAGATACCGCCGTCTTTAAGCAATGGGCGCCATGCTTTGAATGCGTTCTCCACACCCATGATGTAAGCACTGCCTTCTGCCCAAATGACATCGGCCGAGCCTTCTGCAAATGGCAGTTCTGTCATGCTCGCACACACCGTGGTGATATTGTCACTTAAGCCAAGAGCCTCAGCTTTGCCTTGTAGGCGTTGCAAAGACGGCTCGTCGTTATCGACCGCAGTGATGTGTGCATGTTTTGCCAAAGTACGAGTCGCAATGCCCTGCCCGCACCCGATTTCCAATATTTCATCAGGTTGAGTTGGTAATAGGCTCAATGCTTTCAACGTATCTTGCTCTGAACCAGGCCCCCAAAACTCCAAGGCTTCAAATACACGGAAGAAGTCCGCCATGTAGTCGTCGTGAGTATTCATATCTTTTGATAACCAACGTAAGTGAAGGGCTTCTTTCTCGCTAAAACCCTGCGTCATCAGCCATTTCAAGTGCGCATCCGGCGCGACTTCATCCAACGATTCATGCCAATCGGTTAACGGTGTTTCACCAAGCAGCGCCGCCAACAACTGGCGCGACTTCTGCTTTTGCTCGATCTCTTCATCGAGCTGTTTGAGTCTTTCCAACATCAACTGTCGATCTACTTTAGCCTCCAAACAGGCTTTACACTCCTTAAGCGTCAGTCCGCCACTCTGCAATTGCTGGATCAAACGCAAGCGTTGTAGATCCGCATCGCTATACGCGCGGTAGCCGTTGCTTAACCGTTGCCCTTTGATGAGCTCAATCTTCTCGTAATAGAGCAATGTGGTGCGAGACAAACCCAGCATCTCTGCCAGTTCCGATATCCGATACATGTAATTTTCCTCAGCGCTGATGAAAGCATCTTAAACTGTAGAGTTATAGACAGGTCAACATGAATTGTAGAAAAAGATACGATGAAAGATAAAACTCGGAGAGAAAAGCATCAGGTTACTAAAAGGTAACTGGTTGAATTCATACTCTTGGTCTCCATATCCATTTTATAACTCGAAAAAGTAAGGTCTGTTTTATGGAATCAGTAATCAAAATCGACGTAGTGTCAGATGTGGTTTGCCCTTGGTGCATCATCGGCTACAAACGCTTAGAACAAGCAATTCAAGAACTAGGATTGGAAGACAAAATTGAGTTGGAATGGCAACCGTTCGAATTGAACCCAAACATGCCAGCAGAAGGTGAAAACCTACGCCAACACCTAGCGAATAAATACGGAACAACACCGGAAGACAGCGTTCGTGCACGCGATAACCTGACTAATCTGGGTAAAGAAGTGGGATTCGACTTTGACTACTTTGATGGCATGAAGATGGTTAACACGCGAGATGCACACGTACTGCTGCAGTGGGCAGAGCAATTTGGTAAGCAAACTGAACTGAAGTTAGCCCTGTTCGCGGCGTTCTTTGGTCAACGCAAAGATGTCTCTGACCGAAGCACACTGGCAGCGATTCTGACTGACATTGGTTTAGATGCAAATATGGGCATCGCCACCCTAGACGACGCAAGTAATGCTGACTCTATCGAGTATCAAGAAAGCCAATGGCATCAACTTGGCGTGAGCTCAGTACCAACAGTGGTGTTCAATATGGAAAGTGCAGTGACAGGCGCTCAACCAGTTGAAGTCTACAAACAGATCCTGAGCGAATACGCAGAAAAACTGGCTAAGTAACAAATCATAAGAAAACGCCCACAATACGTTCGCATTGTGGGCGTTTTTGTATTCTGCTCGAGGTTTAGTGTTATTTCACTAATCCTTGTTCAACCAAGCTCGGGAAAACCTCATTGCGGAAAATCGTGCTTATCGCGATGTCATCCACGTTTGAAGAATCTACCCATTGGCACTCTTCGATTTCGTTACTGGCAACCACCTCGCCCGAATAATCATTAACGAAGAACACATCCATGACCAAAGTAATGCCGTCTTTATCGTGTGCAGGCGCTTCAAAGCGACCAAACAGCGTCAAAGCATCTTCCGCCACGGCAATGCTCACTTCTTCTTGCAGTTCGCGACATAACGCTTGCTTTGACGTTTCGCCACTATCCAGTTTTCCGCCCGGCGCATAGAAGGTGTCTTTCCCTTTTGAGCGCAGCACTAACAGTGCGCCGTTTTTAATGATGATACCTGCTGACTTGTGCATCTTGCTTTCCTTCTAGGCGTTAGAGAAACTTCTCGATCATGACTTCATTGATGTACTGGCCGTTAACCTTGGCATGCTTCTTAGCGGTACCGACCACTTCAAAGCCATGTTTCAGATACGTTGCGAGCGCGTTGGGGTTATCCTCTCGGACATAAGCAAACAACTTTTCATAGCCTTTGGATTTAGCATCAGTAAAAGTGGCGGTAAACAAAGCTGAAGCGACACCTTGTCGGCGACATTTGGCATCGACGAACGTACCAATAATGCCAACGTGCGCGAATGCCTTGGTATAACTGGCGAAAGGCTCTACGTTTTGGAAACCCAGCACGGCGCTGTCTTCTTCATCCGCTTCTTTTACATTCAATGCCACATTGAACACACCCGTTTCAGGAAAGCTTTCAATGAAGCCTTCTTCCTCTTCTGGGGTGAAGGTGGTATCAAGGATGGTATATAAGCCCTCTTCTATGATGGGATTGAGAACTTCGGTGATGCCTTGAGCGTGCTGTTTTTGTGCCTTTGTGACGACAACTTTCATAGTATTTTTCGTTCTTTTTATAAGGATGAAATAGGAGCTCGATTATCTTCTATCTTGATCGTAAAACCAATGACCTAACGATCGTTCGATCAGTAAGTATCCACTGGAGCATCCCATAACTAACGCCCTATAAATAAGCCACTGCTTCGATGTTGTTACCATCGGGATCATAAAAAAACGCTGCGTAGTAATTTGGCGCATAGTGTTCACGCAAACCTGGCTCACCATGACAAGTAAAACCAGCCTCAATACCCGCTTTATGAAAGGCCTCGACGGACGCTTTGTCATTCGCTTTAAACGCAATGTGGCAAGGGGCACTTTGGCCACCCTTTTCTATCAGGAAGCGCGTATTGGCTTCACCAACTAATCCAAAGCCTGCCGCTGCTTCGTCCGACCATTTTAGTTCGATGCCCAGAGGGGTAAGCACCTTGGAGTAAAACGCGATACAGGCATCAAAATCCACAACCTTAATTTCAAAATGATCAATCATATCTATCCCTACTTGATTGAATTTGTTCCATAAAAAAGACCACCTTAATCAAAGGTGGTCTCGATTGCGAAGGCTATCGTTTTATCGGTGACAAACTTGTCGGTAATGCCTCAGCTTAACTTAAAGGGCGGCCTTCATAATCGCCCGTCAGTGTTTTCAAAAACGCTTTGATGGCATCCACTTCTTCATCCGACATTTCCACTCCGACTTGGTATTTACCCATGTCGTAGATGGCTTTTTCTAGCGTATCAGCATGTCCATCGTGGAAGTATGGCGGTGTCAGTTCAATGTTACGCAAGGTTGGCACTTTGAACTTGTGCTTGTCTTCTTTGTTGCCAGTGAAGTTGTAACGACCAAGGTCTGCGTCCGTCATGTCAGTACCACGCTCAGCAAAGTAATCCGCTTTCATACCCATCGTTTCAAACGTTTCACCACCCATCGCTTCACCTGCGTGACAGGTCTGACAATCGTACTTCTTGAACAACATCAAACCGTATTTCTCGTGCGAGTCCAACGCTTGGGTATCACCCATCATGTATTGGTCGAATCGGCTGTTTGGTGTGGTTAAGGTTTTCTCAAACTCGGCAATCGCATCCGTAATGTTGTTGCCATTAATCTCACCTGAGTAAACCTTTTTGAACATCGCAACCATTTCTGGATCTTGGCTTAACTTATCGACGATTTCATCCCAATCCATAGAGCCCATTTCAATCGGGTTAAACGGAGGGCCACCCGCTTGGTCTTGTAGATCCGCGGCACGACCATCCCAGAATTGCAGCTTGTTGTACACAGCATTAAACACGGTTGGCGCATTGATGCCACCCACTTGGCCATGAATACCAACAGACGTTACGAGTCGGTCCACGCCGCCTGTATCAAGGCTATGGCATGACGCACATGAGACACTATTGTCTCCTGATAGTCGCGTGTCGTGATAAAGCACCTTACCCAGTTCAGCCTTGTCTGCATCGGTTTCGAACGTGGTGTAAATTGGTTGTAGAACTTTGGTTTTACGTTCTTCAGATACCGGAGACTGTGCATGACGCTCTGCACGCTTCTCACGAATCCACTTCAATAAGGTGTGTTTTTCGTCTTTCGACATGCTCGCTGACCAGTGCATAGTCAGGTAGATCGCTGGCGGCATTGAGTCGTCGTAAAGCACCTTCTCAAGACGAGCAAGTGCCACTTCAGAAACAGGATCATTCTGCTTCACGTCGCCAAACAGATTGGTCATGTCAAAGTGACGCATGGCCACCTTAACATCCGCTTCCATGATCTGTTTCGCCACTGGCATTTCTGAGTAGAAAGGCATTTCGCTGTTTGGCGTATGACAATAGCCACAACCTTTATCCGCTAAAACCTTCATCGCTTGATAATCCAGCGTAGATTGGTCTAGCGAACTAAATTGCGCCAGATTTTGTTGAGCTACATTTTTATCGTCTTGGTTCACCATGTAAACGGTGCCGAAGTAAGCCACCAAGCCTGCTCCCACGATCCCTAGTGTTATTTTCTTTTTATTCATCACTGTTCCCCTAAATCAGTTGGGGCGAAAGTTATTGAAATGCCAATATTTTTAAAAATGGGAAAAAGGAATAGATATTAATCGAATATTTAGATGAGCAACGAATTTAACATCTAAAGTTTATAAAAACAGACACTTGCAGCGATAAGTGAAAAATACAACATAAAAACAACAACTTAAAACCGGAGGTTTTATTGATATGAGTCAATAATGACGGAGACGACAATATATTAACCAAACATATTAAATTTGATTAAAAATAATTCAGGTCGAAACAAAGTAGGAATTTAGGAAGGAATTGTAGGCACAAAAAAAGGCAGCTCGGGAGCTACCTTTTTAGCAAGTCAGCAAATGTAATTATGCTTTCTTAAGATCTTTAGCTGGGTAAGTTAGTGTCTTTTCGCCAGCTTTAACGTGTGCGTAAAAACCGCCGCTGCTTAGACCTGTAACAACCATTTCGCCTAGTTCGATACCTTTAGTAGCTACTACTACGTCACCGATTGAAAACATATTTAATACCTTGTTTCTGTAGATTATGACCTTAAGTCGTTGGCGGTATTTAATCTGAAATTGCACCCTTAACCTAATCAGGTTTTTTGTCGTCATGATTAAGTTTCATTATTGCCGTAGCCCTTATAGATAAAGGCGTTGCAAGGGTATGACGAAGATCGCTTTTACGACCCTAAACTCTTAGAAGTAAAGGGGAGATTTCCCTCTAATGGGCTAAGATGGCTTGGTTATAGTCGCATTTGATTATGCTTTTGCTCTCTGGAGATAGACGATGAAAAATGGTCTCACAATTCGTGCTTTAGAACGTTCAGACCTGCGCTTTATTCACGACCTCAACAACAACCGCAACATCATGACGTACTGGTTTGAAGAGCCTTACGAATCTCATGATGAATTAGAAGAACTGTATCGCAAGCACATTCACGACGATGCAGAGCGACGCTTTGTAGTGGAAGACGAACACGGTGTCTTAATTGGTCTGGTCGAGTTGATTGAGATTAACTACATCCACCGCAGCGCCGAATTCCAAATCATCATCGCCCCAGACCACCAAGGACGAGGCTATGCCGAAGAGGTGATCAATCGTGCTTTGGATTATTCATTCTCGATTCTTAACCTGCACAAAATCTACCTGTTGGTTGCCTTGGACAATGAAAAAGCGATCCACCTTTACCAGAAGTGCGGCTTTATTGAAGAAGGCCACCTCGTGCAAGAGTTCTTCATCAACGGTAGCTACCGCGATGTAAAACGCATGTACATCCTGCAAGACCAATACCGCGCAGAGCTAGAGAGCTGATCCGTTCTGATATGGGTTGGCACTTTTTAATTAAAACGCAGCCGATGGGCTGCGCTTCTTTAATCAAACTGATACTGGTATGAGACGATGACGCGCTTGTCTGGATCATCGAGATAAGTGTTGTTGTCCATCATAAACGTCATCAAGTTAAACGAGTGACGTTTTTGCACAAGATAACCTAAACCTAAGCCACCAAAAGCGCCTTTGTAGTTGTCGCCTTCACTGTTCTCCGAGCCATAAGAGCCACCCGCGAATCCCATTAAGGTCAATTGCTCTGTCAGGGGCTTCAATGTGAACGCTCCCAAATAGCCGCTACTGCCTGAAGAGTTCATCATGTTGAATCCATTCTCTGGGCTAGGTGTGCCAGTAAAACCAGGGTCCGAACATACACTGTCCACTGCGCCATCACAAACTGGCACATCACCGTCGTTATAGGTGTAGCCAGCCATAGGGAATATCTGAAAGCCTGCTGGTTCGATGCCAAAATAGCTCAATGGTACAAACGTTCCGACGCTGTAATTGGTTTGATCAGCGCCGTTGGTATATTCATTCTTACCAAAGTTGAAGTTCACGATACCTACCGGAAACAGCCAAGAGCCGCCCACGCGCCACTCACTCGCATCATCATTGATACGAACATTAATCTTGCGAGCTTCATCCAATGCTAAAGAGCCAGAGAAAGAGATGTTCTGGTCATCAAAATCATAGTTGTTAGAATAAGCCGTACCGAACTTGGTGATCACCTTTGTTGGGTCATCGGCTAATTTGTTTTTGTTCTCTTTGGGAACGCGTTCGCTAGCCAGAGCCGACGAGCTTAAAACTAACGCTGCACATGCCAGCCAAAACGTGTTGTTCATTTCAAATTTCCTCGACGAATTCGCTATCGTCTTTTTACTTTGTGCTTTTTGTTCAGTTGAATTGATACCGTCCCGCTATAAACAAAAACGGCGGTAAGCCTAGGACGTGCTTACCGCTGCTTTTCGTCGTATCGCTAATCTAGTGATTGCGTTAACGCCGGATTATTGGTTTTTCCAGCTGTAGCCAATGCTCAGGAAGTACAACGCGGGATCATCAAAGCTTGCAATCGTGTTGCCCGCTCGACCTTTCACTTCAGACGATTCAATCAAGGTCGCTTCGAAGGCAACTGAAACCGTGCTTGCTTCATCAATCTTGTAATCAATGCCAGTACCTAGACGGTATGCGTTGCCAGTTGGGATAGTCAGATCACCGTTGGATTGGTCTGTGTACATGCTTGAATCAAATGCGAAACCTGCGTTCCACATCACTTTGCTATTAACCTTATACTGTGTACCCAAAGCAATCTGGTAGGTGTCTTGTGTTTCTACATCCATCAGCGTTTGGTACGCGCTCCAGTCTTGCCAGTTCAGGTTACCCATCACCGCCAGTTTGTCGTTGAGCTCATGGTAAGCACTGAATACCAACTGCTGAGGTGCAACGGCACTGGTCGAGAAGTCTTTATCATCGAATTCAAACTCAGTTTCATTCGAATAAGACAGACCTAAGCGAGTACCTGAATTCAACTCATACAGCACACCAACGCGGCCATTCACTTGAGTGTCGGTATCTTCAATGCCACCAGCGAGAGTCGTATCATCAACTTTGACATCCATATCTAAGATGCCGTAATGGATGCCTAATGCAGCACCTACAGACCATTGATCGTTAATACGGTATGAAGCAGAAGGTTGAACCGTCACGGCCTGAGTAATTGCATTAGGAATATCAATACGGCTGAACAGCTTGTCGTATTCCAGACCCAAGCCGTAGTTGCCGTACATACCAATACCAAGCGTCCACTTGTCGTTCACTTGTTGGCTGTAAAACGCAGAACCAAGCGGTACGTAACCAATGATGTTTCCTGCATCACCGCCACCAAAGGTGTCCAGTGTTGTGTCGCCATACAAGCTGATCAAGTGACCCGAAAATGACTGACCCGACACGTTAGACAAACCCGCTGGGTTCGCCGCCATGACCGAGGCATCCTGTGCTCTTGCCGCCATACCCGCAGACGCTAAACCAATGTCTGTGGTGGAAGTCTCGTACAAGTACAGACCTCCTGCTTGCGCTGCTGCACACGAGATGAGGGACCCCACAGCAACGATTTTGGTAAGATTTTTCATACTAAAACCTATAAGCATGTTAAGAGAAAACCCGTACTGCAGCGTTGGTTGTATATCAGTGAAAGGACTGACCATCACACACAGCACAGGCAATTTGTGGATTGAATGAGAAATAAAACCGACTAAGCGGTTGGTCTTTCTTCTATTTTTGTTTTCATCTTGTCGTCTGAAATAAAACCAACGACGAACGCGCTTAAAATTTGATGCGCCTTGTTATTTCCACTTAATGTGTGACCAAACATCACACAGCAAAAATGCGTAAATTATTTTTATCTTATGAGTCGTATTAGAATTGGTAGTTGTATTCGATACGGTGGTCGCCATCGCCAAAGTCGACTTGCTCATTCCAGTTAGCGAAGTAACGAATATTTGAACGTGGTGTTATTTGGTAAGAAATCGCAAATTCATGCGTTAAGATATTATCCTCACCCACATAATACGTGTCTTTATAATCACTTGAGCCTGATAAGGTGTGCATATACATCGGGTTGTAGTTGATCCAAATTTTGTCGGTAATATCGATTTTCGAGTACATCCCAACCACAGTAAATGTACCTGGCATCTCGTAGCCGTTGTCTTCACCACTGAAGTCATTGGCAATCGTCACACCTGCACCAGCTAATGGGTAAAGCTGAACAACACCAAGCTTCGGTAAGGCCTTGATGAAGCTGTACGACGCGTCCAACTTGTCAGCATCTACGTCGTAGTTCACATCAAGCTGACGCCCTAGCCCTTTAGCAACTTCAACTTGGAAATTACGCAGGCGGAAGGAATCAATACTGTCATCTACTTTGCTGTACAACGGGTCATCTTCATCTCGAATGCCAAACAGTTCGCCACCAATACCTTTCACTTCGATAACGTTCATTGCCATCGTGCCCGGTTGAGACGCTTTATAGGTTTGGCCTATCTTAATGTTTGCCCCTTTGTCCGTAATGCCAAAGCCAGCTTGGGTATAAACCGCAAGAGGATCGGACATGTCTTGTAGTTCTTTGTCTGTATCTGTCTCAGCAAAAACGGGGGACGCAAACTGGATTGCTGCTGCCATCACGACAACAGACGGTTTCACCATATTCATAGGATTTTATCCATCTTTTATTCAATTAAACGCACGCGTCATCAAACCTGCATAAATCGCGGACGAGCTGAATCGAGCCTCGGAAAATTCAATTTCCAACGCGAATTTACAAATAACAGGTTGTTTAACGCTGCATTTAAATTAAATAGAGGATAACGGTAAGTTCAATCACCTATGGTTATATGAGTTATAACCTAAATTTTGGTTTAGATTTGAAATGAAATTTAGATTAACAATTATCTAAATAGTAGTCATCACAACAAACAATGAATACTCCGTTAATATAGATTGAACATGTGAAATCAAACCAAAGAGAACATAAACGGTCAATCGAAAGATGAAATCACTTAGACGTTTATCTATATACTTTTTCAGCGATTTCACCAATAAATAAGTCATGTGGGATTAAACATATATTCTACAACTGTAGAGTATTTTCATTAATAAAATGTTATTTCATCTTGACGTTCGATTCTTCCACTTATTGGAAATTCTTCAATATCATTTATGTGAACTACGTTGGCATCGCATATTTTTCTGTTCTACCTTAAACAAAAAACGCAGCCCGAAGACTGCGTTTTAATTCCAATGTGAATGAGCTTAAGCTCTACGGTTAATCCGCCCTCTCGCTTACAGCTTTTCAATGCCCATATTGAACAAAGTAAAACTGTAAACATCGGCGGTTTTCTCGATAACCTTGCTGGTCGGTGTGCCTGCACCGTGACCTGCGTTGGTTTCGATTCGAATCAAGGTTGGGTTTGTACCCGCTTGTTTCGACTGTAGCTCAGCCGCAAATTTGTAAGAGTGCGCTGGCACCACACGGTCATCGTGGTCACCCGTTGTTACCATAGTTGCAGGGTATTTAACGCCGGCTTTGACGTTATGTACTGGCGAGTAACCTTTGAGGTAATCGAACATCTCTTTACTTTGTTCTGCTGTACCGTAGTCATAAGCCCAGCCTGCTCCAGCCGTAAAGGTGTGGTAGCGAAGCATATCCAATACACCCACTGCTGGCAGTGCCACTTTGAACAGCTCTGGGCGCTGCGTCATCACTGCACCAACAAGCAAGCCGCCGTTCGAGCCACCGTTGATCGCAAGCTTGTCTGACGAGGTGTAGTCTTTATCGATAAGGAACTCAGCTCCGGAAATAAAGTCATCAAACGAGTTTTGCTTCTCTAACTTGGTGCCGGCATTGTGCCACTCTTTGCCGTACTCACCACCGCCACGAATGTTTGCAACAGCGTAGATACCGCCCATTTCCAGCCATGCTGCTCGACTCGGACTGAAGTAAGGCGTCAGGCTGATATTGAAACCACCATAACCATACAAAATCGTTGGCGCACTGCCGTCCATCGGCGTGCCTTTTTTGTAGGTGATGATCATTGGAATCTTGGTGCCATCTTTCGATTTGTAGAACACCTGACGAGATTCAAATTGTGCCGGATCGAATGGTGCGTTCGATTTGTGGTAAACCTCGCTGTCACCGTCTTTGATGTCTAGGCGATAGGTCGTGCTTGGCGTCTTGTAGTTGGTGAAAGAGTAGTAGACTTCAGCGTCTTCTTTCTTACCCCAAAAGCCGTAAGCACTGCCGATGTCTGGTAGCTTGATTTCACGAATGAACTTGCCGTCCATGTCGTACTGTTTGACCATAGAAAGGGCATCAACAATGTAGCTGGCGAATAGGTAACCGCCCGCGGTTGATGGGCTAAGCACGTTGTCAGTTTCAGGAATTAAATCTTTCCAATTCTTCGGTTCAGGGTTGCTCGCATCCACCGTCACCACTCGTTTGTTTGGCGCATCTAAGTTAGTGACCAAATACAGCTTGGTGCCTTTGCTATCAATCACCCAAGTATCAGAATTGGTGTCATCCAAAATAGTTTGCAGCGGACTGTCTGGCTTGGTCAAATCTTTGAAGAACAGCTTATTGCCAGACGTTGAAGTACTTGCCGAAATAAACAGGTAACGTTGGTCGTCGGAAGTGTAACCACGAACGTATCGGTGCTTCTCAGCCTCCGTACCACCGAAGATAAGCTTGTCTTCACTCTGCTTAGTGCCTAGCTCATGGTAGTAAAGCTTGTGTTGGTCGGTTTTGGCCGAAAGCTCGCTGCCTTCTGGCTTGTCGTAACTTGAGTAGTAGAAACCTTTGTTCCCCAGCCAGTTTACGCCGCTGAACTTAATATCCACTAACGTCTCACCGACAGGCTTTTTGGTTTCTGCATCAAGCACAATTACTTTGCGCCAATCGCTACCGCCTTCTGAAATGCTGTAAGCGACTAAAGAACCATCTTTGGTGAAGCTCACATTCGCCAATGAGGTCGTGCCATCTTCGCTAAAGGTATTTGGGTCGAGGAAAACTTCTGGCTTGCCATCATCAAGTTGGCGATAAAGCACATCTTGATTTTGCAAACCGTCGTTCTTGTAGAAATAGGTGTATTTACCTTCCTTGAATGGTCGCCCTAACTTCTCGTAATCCATCAACTGAGTTAAGCGTTCTTCAATCTGGTGACGATAAGGAATTTGAGCCAAGTAATCGAACGTCACTTGGTTCTGCGCTTTCACCCAATCTGCGGTTTCTTTACTGCGGTCGTCTTCTAACCAGCGGTATGGGTCGCTGACTTTGGTACCAAAATACTCATCCACCACATCGACTTTCTTTGTCGTTGGGTACTTCACCGCCATTTTGTGTACGTGTTCAACCAACTCCTTTGTTGAGTCTTCGGCATAAGCTCCCGGTAATACGCCCGTCATCGCGAACGCGGTCACCAGTGCTAAGGTTTTCTTTTTCATAGACTTCCTTTTCTGTTTTTGTTTTGTGTAATGCATCAAGCATCTTACCCATATCGAAGTAAGGATTCTAATTGCTTGGTAAAGGTTTTAAAGTCACCAAAGCCAAACTAGCTGCTTGGCTTCGGTGATCCCCCGCAATGTGGAGTTATAGACAAGAGCTTGTTAGCTCAGTTCAATGCTTCGAGACACACCCGACTCCGCGGCAAAATCTTGGTCGTGACTGATAAGAATAAAGCCGCCTCGATACGCGCTTAGTGCCTGAGCAAGCATGATTTTCGAATCCAAATCGAGGTGATTATCTGGCTCATCCAAGAGCAACAAAGGCTGCGTTGGTTGATGACTGACAATCAGCATCGCGAGCTTCATTTTCTCGCCGCCACTCAATACGCTGCCCAAACGAAATACACTGTCTCGGCGAAAACCAATGCCTGCGAGTAATGTTCTGGCATCGCTCTCTTTCATCCCCTCACAATGTTGCATCAGGTTTTCCAACATGGAGAGTTCAGGCTGTATCGCACCAAAGTGTTGGTCGAGATAATAAAGCGGCGTATTGATTTGAAGCTCACCACTTTGCAGTGAGAACTCCCCCAAGAGTGTTTTCAGTAAAGTCGATTTACCGCACCCGTTTTTGCCCAGCAAATGCAATTTATCATCCGCATGAACTTGCGCAGTGATGGGTTGAGCCGACCCAAATGGCAACACGCCTTCTAAAAGCGACACGACTTTTCGCGAGCGACTCTGACTGTCTGCCAAATACAGTTTTTGCCCTTTGATTTGCTCTTTGCGCACTCGCAAGCTTTGCTCTTTCTCTTGCAGGTGCGCTTGGCGAAGTTGCTCATTTTTATTACGAGTGGCGGCTCGGGCTGTGGCTTTGTCTTTCATACCATCCAATAAGATCTTCGGCTGGCTACCATCCTTTCTCAGCTTGTTCCCTTGAGCCGCCCTTTGTTCTGCTCTCTCCCGATTGCGCTGAGCTTGCTCTTCCAATTGCTTTTTTTGTTTATCGACAGCAGCTAATTGGCGTTCCACCGCTTGCAGTTCAGTGCGCTTTTGCTCAGCATACATGTCGTAATTACCGCCAAACACTTGCAAACCTAAACCGGATAGCTCCCAGATTTCCTCCATTTCGCGCAGTAACTCTCTGTCATGACTGATGAGCAGAATCGCGCCTGAGAAATTGCGCATCGAATCAATCAACCACTGCTTGGCATGTGTATCAAGATGGTTCGACGGTTCATCAAGGATCAGCAATTCCACTTCGCTTTCAAATAACTGCCACAGCTGCAAACGCGCTAACTGTCCGCCACTTAATTGCGAGCAAGGGAAGTCTGGCTGTGGCGGCAAACCCATGGTTTCTAACTGCTTAGCAAGTTGGATGGGCAAATCCCATTGCTCCCCCACCACCTCAAACAGATGCTCAGAGCAATCTCCCATTTCGATCTGCTTGAGCGCGCTTAGCACTTTGTCCTTTGCTAAAAACTGAGCAATCGACAGCTCTCCCGCCAACAAGTGAGATGGTTGCTGACGATACACCGCAAAGGACCTTGGTAAGGTTACTGTACCGCTAGTTGAGGTTTGCTCACCGCTGAGTATCGATGCAAACACCGATTTTCCGACACCGTTGCGCCCAACTAACCCAACACGACGTTTGGTCATTAAACATGAGATTTGCTGAAACAGCGTTTCGCCATTACCAAATTGGTGACTGATATTGTAAGCCTTTAAAACTTGCATAATTTGCCTCCTGTATGACAGGGACAACAGCCGTAGCTTGAGATAAATCTAGAGATGAAATCGATGCAAATACACGCGCCCATAGAAGCGCTTCAAACAGAAAAATGGTAATTGCAAAGAAATATCGGAAAGTGAGCTACGCCTACTAACCCTGTAAATCCAAAAAATAAAATGAGAGTTGGATGACAGGTTTAGTTGTTCATGTTGGCGTAATATCCTAAAGAAGTGATGCGCAAAGTCTAAAGGTTTTCTTGTATAAAAAGCAAGCGACTTCTGTCACAAGCCGCTTTCAGACCTAGAGCTCGTTTGGGTGCCCTCGCCTACATGGGCACAAACCTAGAACTATGCTTCAAAGTAAATTGCAGGTTTGATATCAACCAAAGGCGTGCTATCTAAGCAGTCCAAACCACGCACTTTAATAACTCCCTCGTCGATAGACTCAATCGGTATTACCGCCGCGCCAATAGGGTTTGGTCTGTGCGGAGAACGTAACGCAAATGTGCCCTTCTTTCCTTGCATCATTTCAGGTTGGCGGTTCGCACCAGAAAGCCAATACAGAACCAGTATTTTCTGTCCAACTTCAAGTCCTACAAGCCCTTGGTGATACCGAGATTTAAGTTGAATTTCACACACAGGCCCATCTTGTGGCTGAATGTTATTTGGGCACTGAGAAACCTCAGTATATGGCGTACGAATTTGCCCAATAAATTCAAGTTGTGGGGTTTGAATCGTGTTCATATCAACCTCTATTTTTGTTCTGACTTCATCGCTGAAAAAGCGTAAATGGAAATAGTGGCCAAGATTATTGAACCACCAAGAATGCTTGCCATTGCAGGAATTTCATCAAAGAAGAGTAATGCCCAAAATGGTGCTAGCACGGTTTCAATCATCAGAATCATGCCAACTTCAGGTGCCGTGATGTAACGGGTCGCAACTTGTGAAAGCACACGCCCAAACGGCGCAGTAAATAGCCCCATCAAGCCCATAATCAGCCAAGTGTTCGCGCTGTAAGTTGAAGGAGCAGCCCAAAACAGCATTGCCATCGCTAAGAACAGTCCACCAAAACCAACACTTGCCATGCGGCTTACGTGCTGATGCTTACGCAATTGCACCTGGTTGAGCGACAAACACACCACGGCAAACACTGCTAAACCATCGCCAACCCAATTACCCGATTTAAAAGAACCAGAGACCACAATCGCAATACCTACCATCACAGCAACAATCGCAATCCACGTCGAACGCTGGGTCACTTCACCCAAAAACCACCAGCTAAACAATGCAGCCAAAGCTGGTGCTGCGCTCAGAATCACAAAGGTATTCGCAACCGTGGTGAGCTTAATGCTCATCACCAAACCAGCAGCACTGCCGAGCATCAATAAGCCAGACAACAAGACATGCCAGCCGCTCTCTTTCACCGCTCGAACCAGACCGCGCTCATCGCGAAGCTGGATAAATATTGGCATCGAAATGGCGGTAAACAAGCCAAATAGAAATGCGGTATCCACACCACTCACGCCCGAAAAGCGAATAAAAATAGGATCGAGGCTCATCAGCAGTGCACCAACCAAGGTGATCATCACCCCGGCAAAGCGTGCGCCTTTGGCGTTTAGGTTATTCATTAATGCCGTCGTCATCGTCTTTCTCCCCAAAAAATAAATCATACTCGCAAGTATGATTTTATAATTTCGGAGTTGTGTCAACAAAAATCATACCGTATAGTATGATTATCAAATCAAGAGAATCTGAGCATGAGCAAGATCGAGCAAAACCGAGAGAAGAAACGCCGAGCTATTTTGGAAGCCGCGAAAGAGAACTTTTTGTCCGAGGGGTATGTGTTAGCAAATATGGATAAAATCTCCGCCCAAGCAGGCATGACAAAGCAAACCGTGTATCGCTACTTCCCATCTAAAGCAGCGCTATTTGAAGCAACATTGCGCCAGATAGGTGAAAACATGGATGGTGGCTTCATTACTCATCTACAAAAGGATGATCTGCGAGATGCGTTGAACTCATTTGGTGAACACTTCGTTTCTTTCCACCTTTCTGATGAGCACTTGGCGACCTTCCGCTTGTTGATTGCAGAAAGTGCTAAAGCGCCCGAGATCACGACGATCTTCCGCGAAGTCGGTCCAGACGATACCGATGCTAAGCTCACTCAGTTCTTCCAAGATCGTTTCGATATTAAGGAACCAGAAACACAGATTCGCCTCTGGACAGGCATGCTACTGTCGATTCGCTCTGGCGTTTTAATGGGAATGGAAAAGCCAACGCAAGCTGAGATAACGGAACACGTGCAAGAGGTGACTGAGTTTTTGTTGGCAGCAATCGAGCATCAGAAGTGAACTAAAATCCATCGCTCGCCGTAATAGCCAAAGAGTGAAAACACCAATGGGAAACGGCTATGAATCTTTTGATTGAATCGGTCGAGGGTGGTATCTACCTCGCTTACAATGTGGAAAACCATACAAAGTCACTAATATTGAACGAGCACAAAAGCCCGCTCAAATTTGCCAGCCTCTGCGAGGCAAGAGACCACTTTCGAGGAGAAGGATACTCCTCTGCAAAACTGGTTCACCTCAACGCATCCGATGAGATGTGTGGAGAAAGAATACGCTGTGACATGCCATTAGAGATTGAATTGAGCTGGTACTAGTACCGGCTCTTTTTTCGTCCTCCCCCTATATCCTCTCGCTCTTAGGCTGGTGATAATTTGCCAAAACTTTGAGCAATTTCGGGATCTTATCAACACATTTTTTGTTAAAGGCGTACTATGCTATTGGTAGTGTATTCCACAAGAGGGCGTGGTTATGAAATACAAACATATCCTAGTCGCACTGGAACTGTCTGATGAGAGTACTGTGTTGATTGACCGAGCGGTATCTATGGCGAGTTATCTCGGTGCCGAGATTTCTTTTATTCATATCGATGGTACTCATGGCGAAATTTATCGTGAGCTTGTCGATATCAAAGCAAACCCAGACCAAAGACCGTTGAATGAACATTCAATGGAGTGCTTGAAGTCCTTTAGCGATTACATGGAGCAGCCATTGAAGCACTTCTTCGTTGGCACGGGTGACTTGGCGGATAAATTGGAAGTGACCATCAAAGAGCAAGAAGTTGATCTGCTTATTTGTGGCCACCACCAAGACTTCTGGAGCAAGATCATTTCTTACTCAAGACATCTGATCAACAAGTCTCCGGTAGATATTCTGGTTGTGCCGATTCACGACTAGTTTGAATGAAGGATCTAAAAAGCCGCCAACGATGGGCGGCTTTTTTGTTGTTCTTGTTGGCTCAATTAGGGCTCAATTTCACCAATCGAATACAGCACCAACTCTTCTGGGTTGTTCCCTTCCCCTAACGAGTGAATGTCTTCCCCTTCTTGCTTCAGCTCATTAATCAGCTTGAGCGCTTTACCTTGCTTCACCCCAATAATGGTTGGCATTTCAGAGGCAGAGACGCCAAAACGTGTCGCAACAAGCAAGTTTCTTACTTTGGTTTTATCCGATTCAAACATGGCAGGACCTCTTTATTTTCAATCATCTAAGCATAGCGAATCGCGATGAAAAAGCATCATGCAGGTCGAATCGATAACGGGTTTTCCTACGAGTTAGACAAGCACGGTAAGTAAAAGCTTAGTTACTGAAAACGCGGTCGAAATAATTGAGTGGCGCCACCTTAGTGTTGGCTCTTCGCTGCCATTTACTCTTATTCGCCACCAGCCACTTTTGTTCGGAGTTGGCTAAAATTGCTTGGCTCACCTTGGCTTCTCTCAACTCATGTTCCATCGCGAACAACTGAGTATCAACTTCTGTGCGACCAAAATTGACCATCTCTGAATGAGGCTGCGCGATTTCGGTGATACCTGCACAGCCAATAATTCCGATGTCTGCGGAAAACTGGCCGTAAAACTGTTCTGCCGAACCATCCACCACGTCGCGATCGTTCGTACGAATACGACCACCCGGAATCCAAGTTTCGATGTGCTCAAAGTGAGAAAGAATATGCGCCGCTTCGAAGTTATTGGTCACCACACGTAACTCACTGTGATTGGCTAGACGTTCAGCAACCAAAGCAATCGTAGTACCAATGCCTAGAAACAAAGTCGTGCCGTTTGGGATAGCTTTGACCACTTCATCGGCGATGATCTGCTTTTCCTGCTGATTGGTGACTTGGCGAGAGGCATAGCTGCGATTGCTCAGAGTGGCAGGCAGCCCGACACCACCATGATGGCGTCGGGTAAGTCCGAGTCGACAAAGTTCATTGATATCGCGACGAATGGTTTGCGTCGTGACTTCGAAACGTTGGGCAAGTTCTTCTATGGAGCAATATTCTTGCTGATGAACCAGTTCAATGATGCTTTGTTGACGGACGTTTAAATTATTCATTCAATGCGGGTTCTCGTATGGCTGAAGGCACTTTTACTTTATAACGTTGAGGCGTATCTGTAATCATCATATCCACGCCCCAATGCCAATGTGCTTCAACTAATTGAGGAAAGTTTGGTGTATAGCAGAAGAGTTGATAACCATACTGCTTGATCTTCTGAGCTTGCAACTCAGTCAGGAAGCGGTAATCACAATGCACGCTGTATGCATCAATGTGTTGTAGCACGACAGCGGAATCATCCGGAATCTCTTGCCATAGCTGCCCTCTTCTCACTTCTGGCAGGTAGTTTTTCATCGCCATTAGGGCTTCTGTGTTAAAGCTAGAAAACAGAATCGCGTCCGCTTCTACACCCAAGTGCTCGATCACCTGCGCGACCTTTTCGCACAACAGATCGATTTGGTCACCAGAGTAAACCTTCAACTCAATATTGAGCTTCACATCCGCTCTTGAAGTCAACTCAAGCGTCTCTTCTAAGCTCGGGATAGGCTCGCCTGCAAAGTCGTCACCGAACCATAAGCCAGCGTCGAGTAACCTTAGCTCGTGCCAAGTCAGATCTTTGACTTTGCCTCGACCATTCGTGCAGCGGTTGACCGTTTTGTCATGGATGACGACAGGAATGTTGTCCGCACTAAGCTGAACGTCGATTTCAATCCATTCACAACCAAATTCAATGGCGCGTTGTATTGCCGATAAGGTGTTTTCTGGAGCCAAACTGGATAAGCCACGGTGTGCTGTTATTTTCATTTTTTATTCCGTCTTTTTCATTTGTTTTCAAATGAACTATCTCAACCCTCAATGACGCTTTGATTACAAAACAGTGACGAAAGTAATGTTCAAATAAGTTCATTTTTTTGTAACTAGAACGTCATTTGGCTCATTTAATGTTCATTTGAATTTTTTGGAGCGGATTCATAATCAAAATGAACATTCGCAAGGAAACACCTGTTCAAATCATCCAATGAAAAGGAATCATTATGGCTATTAAACACCTCGCCGGACTTGCAGTTGCAGCGGCGTTCATCAGCACGCAAGCACAAGCAAAAACAGAGGTTGAGTGGTGGCACGCGATGGGCGGCGCGCTAGGTAACAAGGTTAATGAAATTGCGGCAGACTTTAACGCAAGCCAATCAGAATACGAGATCAAACCGGTTTACAAAGGCAGCTACGCAGAAACAATGACCAGTGCTATCGCGGCGTTCCGAGCAAAAGAGCAGCCAGCGATTGTACAAGTATTCGAAGTGGGTACGGCGACCATGATGGGCGCAGACAAAGCGATTTATCCTGTTTACCAATTGATGGAAGACACCAAAGAGTCGTTCAACCCTGATGATTACCTTGCAGCCGTAACGGGTTACTACACCACCAATGAAGGCAACATGCTTTCCCTGCCATTTAATAGCTCTACGCCGGTGCTTTACTACAACAAAGACATGTTCGCAAAAGCTGGCGTAGCAAACCCACCAAAGACATGGAAAGAGATGGAAGAAGTTTCCCGTAAGCTGCTGGCATCTGGTGCGAAGTGTGGTTTCAGCACAACGTGGCAATCATGGACGCAAATCGAAAACTTCGGTGCGCGTAACAATGTTCCTGTTGCCAATAACAACAACGGCTTTGCTGGCTTAGACACTGAGTTTAAGTTCAATGATTCGGCGTTTGTTCGTCACATTGATCAAATGGGCAAATGGTCGAAAGAAGGCATCTTTAAGTACGGCGGTCGCCAATCTGATGGTATGCCACTGTTCTACACCCAAGAGTGTGCTATGACGATGGGTTCGTCAGCAGGTCTGGCTGGCATTAAAGAGAACATGAAAGACGTTGATATCGGCGTAGCGCAACTGCCTTATGATTCAGAGATCGTCGCGAAGCCACAAAACACCATCATCGGCGGTGCATCACTTTGGGTTCTTCGTGGCCATTCAAACGAGGAATACAAAGGCGTGGCGAAGTTCTTCTCTTACCTTTCTAGTGCAGAAGTTCAAGCAGATTGGCACCAGTTCACGGGTTACCTACCAATCACTAAAGCGGCTTACGAGCTAACCAAAGAGCAAGGCTTCTACGCTAAGAACTCAGGTACAGACACAGCCGTCCTGCAAATGACGTCAACCGAGCCCACAGAAAACTCGAAAGGGATTCGCTTTGGTAACTTCCTGCAAACACGCGACATCATCAATGAAGAGTTGGAAGCCGTCTGGGCAGGCAAAGCAACGGCGCAAGCTGCGCTAAACAATGCGGTTCGTCGCGGTGACGAGCAGCTTCGTCGCTTTGAACGCACACAGAAGTAACGAACATTTATAACGAACAATGGTGCGCTGAGTCTTATTCAAATAACCGCTCAGATACGCACTCTCCCCGCCCATCTTGGGTGGGGAATTCGTTCACACACCTTGCCTGTTTTACTTTGGTATTTGTATGTCCTCACCTGTTGTTTTTAAACACAAATGGCTTCCGGTTGCGCTGATCGCACCTCAGTTGGTGATCACCTTGGTGTTCTTCATCTGGCCGGCAGGACAAGCCATTTTCCAATCTTCTCAACTTGAAGATGCTTTCGGCATGAGCCGTGAGTTTGTGGGTTTGGAGAACTTTGAAAAGCTCATCCATGATCCCCTTTACCTAGATTCGTTAATGACCACGCTGCAATTTAGCATCAGCGTTGCGGTGCTCGCGTTGGTCAGCGCACTTGTTCTTTCCGCTTTTGCCGAACAAATCATCCGTGGCGCGACCATGTATCGCACCTTCTTGATTTGGCCTTATGCGGTCGCTCCGGTTGTCGCAGGTTCGTTATGGCTATTTTTATTCGACCCAACTATCGGTGTGATGACCGAACTGTTGAACTTGTTTGGCGTAGACTGGAACCCAACGCTCAATGGCACTCATGCAATGTGGATGGTGATCATCACCTCGACGTGGAAGCAAATCAGCTACAACTTCCTGTTCTTCTTAGCAGCACTTCAATCCGTGCCGAAGTCTTTGCACGAAGCCGCGGCCATTGATGGTAGCGGTCCTATCAAACGCTTTATCACCATTAGCTTCCCACTGATTTCACCAACCAGCTTTTTCTTGTTGGTCGTGAACTTTGTTTATGCGTTCTTTGATACGTTCGCCATCATCCACGCGATGACACAAGGCGGTCCGAGCAACAGCACCTCGACCTTGGTTTACAAAGTCTACAACGATGGCTTTATCGGGCTGGATTTAGGTTCATCGGCCGCACAGTCCGTGATCCTGATGATCTTGGTTGCTTCCCTGACTGTGATTCAATTTAAGTATGTTGAGAAGAAGGTGGCGTACTGATGGTAGAAAGAAGACCGTTTTTTAATCTGTTTTGCCATGTCATTTTGATTCTTGGCATCATTTCGATTGCGCTTCCGGTTTGGATTGCAATCGTAGCAACGACCCATGAGAACAGTGCATTCGCTACTGGCACTCCACTTTGGTTTGGAGATTTGGGTTTTAGTGTATTTACTGACTTGTTGAGTAACGACACTCAGTACAACAACAATACTTTGCCGATTGGCAGCATGCTGCTGAACTCTTTCATCATGGCGATGTGCATTACCATCGGTAAGTTGAGCATTTCCATCATGTCAGCGTATGCAGTGGTGTTCTTCCGTTTTCCGGGCAGAATGCTGGCGTTCTGGATGATTTTCTTCACGCTGATGTTACCCGTTGAAGTTCGCATCATGCCGACGTTTGAGGTGATTACGAACCTCAACATGCTCAACTCATTTTACGGCTTAACCATTCCGCTGATTGCCAGTGCAACCGCCACTTTCCTGTTCCGTCAGTTTTTCTTAACGGTACCGAATGAGTTGGTGGAAGCTGCACGAATTGATGGCGCAGGACCAATCAAGTTCTTCTTCGATATCTTGTTGCCCCTGTCGCGCACCAACATCGCAGCACTGTTCGTCATCACCTTCATTTACGGCTGGAACCAATATCTATGGCCACTGCTGATCACCACTGACGTGCAGTACTACACCATCGTAATGGGCATTAAACAGATGCTTGGAGTAGTTGATGGTGTTGTGGAATGGAACAAAATTATGGCCACCACCATTATCGCCATGTTGCCACCCGTGATTGTGGTAATTGCAATGCAAAAAGCCTTTGTTAAAGGTCTGGTAGATTCGGAGAAATAAATGTCCACGTTAACTCTTTCTAATATCGCTAAATGTTATCCGAACGGCTATCAGGCGATCCAAAAACTCAATCTTGATATCTGCGACGGTGAAATGGTCGTATTGGTTGGCCCAAGTGGCTGTGGTAAATCCACCCTACTTCGCATGATTGCGGGTCTAGAAGAAATCAGCTCTGGCGAGCTCAAGATCGACACCACAATCGTCAACGATCTCGAACCGGGGGAACGCGACATTGCCATGGTATTCCAGAACTACGCCCTGTACCCGCACATGACGGTGTACAACAACATGGCTTATGGGCTGCGCAACCGCAAAACACCGAAAGCGGAAATCGAGCGATTGGTTCACGAAGCAGCAAAGATGCTGGAGTTGGATCACCTTCTTGATCGTAAACCGGGACAGCTTTCTGGCGGACAACGTCAGCGTGTCGCGATGGGACGTGCAATTGTGCGTGAACCAAAGGTGTTTTTGTTTGATGAGCCTCTGTCTAACCTAGACGCCAAACTGCGTGTACAAATGCGTTTGGAAATAAAGAAGCTGCAACGTCGCCTCGGCACTACGTCAGTTTACGTGACCCATGACCAAGTGGAAGCAATGACGCTGGCGGACAAACTTGTCGTGCTGAACAAAGGCAACGTCGAACAAGTCGGCACACCGCTAGAGATATACGACAACCCTGCTTCTCTGTTCGTCGCGACCTTTATTGGTTCACCATCCATGAACATATTAGATGGCAATGTTAACGCTGACGGCATTACTGTTGGTAACGCACTGCTCCCTGCATCCACATCAAACTTGGATTTGGGTGAAGTTAAACTGGGGCTTCGTCCGGAGCATTTACAAATCAGCCAAGATAACCCATGGTTGCAGGTAGAGGTCGAATTGATTGAATCGCTCGGTGCTGACTTGCTGCTTTACTGCCGCACAGAAGGCGGTGATTCACAAAAGCTGGTTGTCCGCGTTGAGGGACATACGCCGATTCAAATTGGCGACAAGCTTGGTCTGGATATCAAACCAAAGCATGTTCATCTATTTGATGCCAACACAGAAAAGCGCATCGAGTGTACACTGGCTCCAGCGGTGTCACTACAAGACGTCAATGACAATACCCAAGCAATCAATCCTAAAGTAAACAAGCAAGGAGTGGTGAATGCCTAACCCGTTATCAGAGCTCAATGTGGAGAGTCTGAAACAGATCGAATGGCTGCTGACCGACGTGGACGACACGTTGACTTGGCAAGGCAAACTGCCGCCAGAGACATTAATTGCGCTAGCAGAGTTAGAGCGTGTGGGCGTAAAAGTGGTCGCAGTAACAGGCGCATGTGCTGGTTGGTGTGACCAAATGGCAAAGATGTGGTCACTGCATGGTGTGATTGGTGAAAATGGCGCGTTTTGGATGAGAAAAGACGCGACAGGATTCAACACCACCTTCGCTCGCCCAGCCGAAGCGATGCGCAAAGAACAACGCGCATTACAAGAAAGCATTGCGGGCATTTTGGCAGAGTACCCTGATGTCGAGTTCAGCCAAGATCAGAGTTTTCGTTACTGTGACGTTGCGGTGAACATAGCGCAAGATAGAGCGCCAGTTTCCCCTTCCACGACAATGGAAATTCTTAATCGCATCGTGAATTTGAATGCGGAGTCTCACCCCGTCAACGCAACATTGAGTTCGATTCACATCAATGCTTGGGTAGGTAATCACAGTAAGCGTACTAGCGGTGAAGCGTACATTAGGCAGTTCAATAATGGCGAACTACCGAGTTTGGAGCGCATCACTTATGTGGGAGATTCATTGAATGATGAAGGCATGTTTGAGTGGCTGCCAACGACCTTCGGCGTAAACAACATTCGCCCTTTATTGGCGAAACTGAATCACCAACCTAGCTTTT
The DNA here is from genome assembly GCF_001557945.1 of Vibrio sp. CUB2. Lineage (NCBI taxonomy): Bacteria > Pseudomonadati > Pseudomonadota > Gammaproteobacteria > Vibrionales > Vibrionaceae > Vibrio > Vibrio sp. CUB2. The sequence continues at coordinate 142,235 of NZ_LNRB01000001.1, forward strand.
TGACCGAGGAAAATGGCGGCTTTGGGTTTGCACAATTGGCTAACCTTATCGTCAAAGCCAAAAGGCAGTAACGACTTTTAACAGGGCTGTTTGGTAAAAGAGCAGCCTTCGAAAGGGTTAGATACTTAGGTAAATGGATACCCTAAGAATAGGAGGACGCGGTTCTCTCTTCGGCGAACAGTCGATGGATGAATTGGCGTTCTTCTTCACTCAAACGCACTGGCACTTCTTGTTTGGTTGCATTCTGAACCAACTGATAAACCTCATTCAATTGCGATAACGTCAAAGAATTCAGTTTTTGCTTTATTGCACTAAATTGCTGCTGTTCCATATTTTTATGCTACTTATTCCTTATTCCACCCCTCATTGAGAAAAAAAGACACTCAATCCAAATATCACCATGGAGGGGGGAAATATATTCGGATTGAGTGAAAAGAAGGAGTAAAGACTGCGGCGGATTGCATGAGAAAATCAAACTCTCAATCTTTATTAAGCACTCCAACGAGAAAAAGAATATCGCTTTCTGATGTATTTATAATTAGCAGTTGTGAAGTTTATTTATCATAAGTGCTTAAAAATCTCTCATCGAGAAACACCGCTTAAGCCCTTGCTACACTTAGCATTTCTCCAATTCAGGCAGCCTACCATGCCCAGAATGGACAATCTCGCAACAAAGATTGCTTGTTGTTTTCACTAATTATTTTTGTTTGTCGCATCCAAAAGCAGCCCATATTATCCGCAGCACAAGGGATGACATTCCTTACGCTCTTTAACAATCAAATGCCGTACTTCCTCGTCTGCAACTTTCCTACTGATGTAAAAATTTCCTTTTGATTCCCATTTTCTAATTTTTACAACCACTGCGCAGAGCATTTAAAGCTGTGTTCTGCATTACAGTCTATTCATGTAGGAATTCATCGTGGATAAATATCAAGCTGCATACGCTAAGCGTCTAGAAAAACTGAAAGGCAATCGTTCGCCAAAAGCTATTGCACGTATTTCGGCGTGGGATGCGTTTTTTAACAAAGAATACGAGATGCAAGATCTAGAGTCTCAAATGACAGACTCAGCTCGCAAGCACTACGAGCAATCTGACGTTAAAAATGAAATCAGCTTTGGTTCATTCAAACGCGCGTTCTATAAAGAATCGATCGTGATTTATGACCTAACCGATGGTGCTTCAATTCAGAAGGTGTTCACACCACTACTCGTGCTAACAACAGCATGGGTACTGTTCGTGTGTTTTACCCAGTAATTGAATAACCGAATTTAATAAGCAATAGATAAACTATTGGCAGAGTGTTTATTACCTTTGTTCAATACAAACAGTTGAGAGTTTAAGGATGAAAGGAAGAAACATTGCGGCATTTGCCATTGTGATGGCAGCACTAACGTTTGGGTATGGCTTTAAAGCGTACCAAGAGGCTAATGGTGTCATTTACCCAACCTTTAAGAAGGAGTTTAATCTCTAATGCCTAAGATTACCCTTCTGCTACTCGCAACGACAGTCGCCATGGGCATTACCGGCGCTGCATTCTGTGTTGGCGTCACTTACGCGTTTACACAATTGCCAATAGAGCAAATTCTATCGAGCTTATAATAAAAAAGTAGAGCATTTCGGTGCTCTACTTTTTTGCTATTTAGGGTTTAAAAAACCAATCAAAATTCTCGATTCATCTTCTCTAAACAGGCGAACAAAATCGCTTGATGCTCAGGGTCGATATTGCGCGTTAAGTCTTGAACCAAATCTAAATGCAGTTGATTGTGATGACGGTGAATCTCTTCACCCGCTGGTGTGAGCTTCACAACAATTGCGCGACGATCTTCTGGGTGCGGGCAACGCTCAATAAGCTCTGCTTTCACCAGCTTCTCAATTTGAACCGTCAGCGTACCCGTGGTGATACCGAGTTTCTCGGCCAACTCTTTCATACGCATTGCACCGTGCCCACCCAACACTTCGATGGTGTGAGTTTGAGCCAGTGAATAACCCGTTTCTTTTACTACAGATTGCTCCCAAGAAGACATTTTGTCATAGAACTCGGTAAGCGTTTGATTCAGCTTTTCTAATTCGCGCATCAGTCAGTCGTTTGAACTTCCAAAGTCAGGTGGTGAATCTTATCAAATTTACTCAATAATTGCTTAAATTCATCCAGCGTTTTGTCGCTATGATTTTTGAGTGCGATTGCCGCAGAGTAATGGTGACCACTCACTTTCCAGATGTGTAAATCAACGATCTCGGCATAAGGCGTGAGTGTCTCTGTAATCTCATCTCGGTAAGACTTGTTGATGCTCTCGTCCAACAACACAGGCGCTGTTTGCTTCATTAAGCCCAAGGTCCATTTACCAATCACAATAGCACCAACAATACCCATCATGGCATCTAACCAAACCCAACCGTAAAACTTACCGACAATCAGCGCCACAATCGCCAACAAAGACGTCAATGTATCCGCCAGCACGTGGAAATACGCAGCGGTTAAGTTGTGGTCGTGATGATGTTCGTGCTCATGATCGTGAGAGTGGTGATTGTGATGGTCATGCCCATGATGATGGTGATCTTGCAGAAGTAGCATGCTTGCAAGGTTAACCACGAGACCAATTACCGCCACCATGATCGCCTCGTTAAATTGGATACTTTCTGGATTAAAGAGACGATGAATCGACTCGACCATCATCATCAGTGCCACAATCCCCAACGCAATCGCACTGGTAAAACCGCCAAGTACACTCACCTTGCCCGTACCAAATGAGAAGCGATCATTGTGCGCATTTTGTTTCGCGTAGCGGTAAGCAAAAAGAGTAATACAAAATGCCGCTGCGTGTGTGCCCATGTGCCAACCATCTGCGAGCAATGCCATTGAGCCAAACATGGTTCCGGCAGCAATCTCCACCACCATAGTGGTCACGGTTAGAATCAATACGTAGAGCGTGCGTTTTTCACCCTTTTGGTTGTGAGAAACGAAATCATGTGAATGTTGCGATACAGCCATTGCGACACTTACCTTCCAATTTTAGTTTGATTATCAAATTATTTGATTCTAATTTAGTTTGACTATCAAACAATGTCAACCTAGGAAAGCAATTTGATCAAAGAAGAGAGAGAAAAAGGATCTTGCTGAGCGCAGAAAACGCAAATGTAATAAAGCACTTAAGCTCGCTAGAGAAGCCTAAGTGCTTTTGAAGAAAGTGATGTTCTTGAGTTGAGAGTCGGGACTAACGCTCAGCTAATCGGCGGGTATCTTCATCGATGATTGCTCGAAGCGCTTTGGTCAGATCATCAAAGTCGGTGTGCTTTTTGCCGTATTCCAGATTAAACGCGTAATTGAAATCAACAGGGTTATCACCTTGCGTGTGCTGCAGAATGGTCTCTAACTTATCCAACGCTTTGGTGAGGCGAGCTTCTTCGGTAGTGGCACTGTCATATTCCAACCAAAGGTCCAACAACTCCTGTTGCATAGACGCGTCTAGTGGAGCGATAAGCTGTTTCAAATCCGCCAGTTCTAGCGCACTTTTATCCAGCCCATCGTGTTGCTCCAATGCCGAAATGTCGCCACTCACGGCTTCTGCTAAGTCATGCACAATGCAAAGCTTGAGCACTTTTAGCATGTCTAAATGCGGGTAATGTTCTCCCACCAGCATGGCAAGCAAACACAATCGCCATGTGTGCTCAGCCGTGCTCTCATGGCGACCAGATGATGTCCAAGCGGTACGTAAGGTGCTTTTGAGCTGCTCCGCCTCACGCAGAAAAGTAAGAATGCCGGGTAGCTTGTCGATCATGTTTACACTCATCTCTGTCTGTTTTGCAAAAGACTAGCGGATTGCCCGCCATGAAGGAAGCAAATCACTCGAACCTTTGTTTCAAATAGAGGCGTTAAACATCTGTCGTTAAACATCTGCCGTTAAACATCTATATCGAACACTTGGCTAGAGTACTTTTGCTCGCAACTGGGCAATCTTCAAACTGCCTGAATCCAAAATGATTTTTAGATCCTGATGCACGCGCATGTCGTAGTTATCGCCGTTCTTCGCTTTGGCTTTCCAAACCACATCGTAACTCACGGCCCAGCCAGAGTTTTGATCGCCCTTGATGGTCAAACCTTGAATATCGTGCGAGTTCCAGACGATGTTGTCCGTCACGCCTTTGTACCAACGAAGAAAGTCTTGGTATGACTGAATAGGGAAATCGGGGTACACCATATCAACGGGCTCTGCGATACGAGCAAGGAAGTAGCCTGATTCGCGTTGATGGTCAAAGCCTGCGAACCACTGGTAAACAAAACTTGCGATGTCGTTTTGGCTCAACTGCGAACGAGCCTCTGCATCGTACGTCTTACTCAAAACATTCATATCAATTTGTAGCAGCGCAATCTCGCCCGCGTCATTGAAAGTGAAATATTCCGTCCAGCGATGTCCATCTGGGTTGATGGTATCGCTTTGACCGTCTTGAGTTTGAATCAGTGTGCCGAACAGCTCAACTTTCACTCGTCCGTCTTTCGAAGCAGGAGCAATACGGTAGCTAAAATCATCTTGAGTTTGGTAAATTTCAAACCAGTCTTTAATAGATTCAAGATGCCCTGCTTTCCCTTTATATTCTGTCGCTGTTACGTCGTTGACAAGCGTTTTGCTGTCGTTAGAAAACAAGGTTTCACGCACTTTCGCAAATGCATCGAACCCTTGCTCTCCAAGCAGCTGATACTGAGCAAAAAATGCATTGATGGTGGCTTCGTTTTGCGCCTGTTTGTTTGGCTCACTCGCCAAAGAGAAAGCACTCACTAAAACCAATAGTGAAGCGAGAAATTGTTTTACGCGCATGGACTTTCCTCCCCCAAGGATATGCAGATCAAATTGTATGATAACGATTTGAATTACTGGGGATTAGAGGAATAAAGGCTTAAGAACTATTAGCGAATACCTAATAATCAGAAGAAAGAAAAGGCACCTCACGAAATGAGATGCCCAAATTCGCAGTTTATACTGATTCACACGAAAGCAGTTTGGCTTCAAATTGATCGTCAATGCTGTCTGCAATCAATTCGATGCGGCTTTCGGCACAATCATCCAACTCCACTTCGGTTAGTCCATCTGGCGTTAAGTTGTAGCCATAAATGCCATCGCTCGTAATAAACACGGCTTTCATGCGCTCGACTTCTAGCTCTACCAGCAAAGGAATCAGCTTCCGACGGTCAAACACTTTCTCCGGCGAGAAGCGCCAACCGACACTTTGGAAGCCTTCGCCTTCATTGGTCGCTTTAATAATGCCACTTTCAGGCATTGGCATGTCTGAAGCCAACGGCTTGTCACTCGCATGATGGTGGTGATGGTGCGGCGGATGCTCATGAATGGTGGTTTCGCCTTCAAATTCATGAAAAGGAATCACACCGTGCTCCGCGAAAATCACTTTTGTATTTGGACGACCAACTTCCACCACATAAGCTTCTAGCTTCTGGGTGTCGCCCCCTTGATAGAGATCGAGCTTGTTGCCCACAACCGTATCGGCAATGGCGATTTGCTGATTGAATGTATCGTGCTCGGTGTAACGAAGGTCTGCCAACTTACGAGCATCAACTAAAGTGATGTTCTTTTGCAGTGACAACACTTGTCGATAATGATCCGTCGATAAAACCTGTAACACCTCTTTTGGATGCCCAAGGCCAGTCGGCTCAATCAACAAGCGGTCGGGCTTCGCTTCATTCAGCAGTTGATTAAGTGCGATTTGCATTGGCAATCCCGCCGCACAGCACATACACCCGCCGGGTACTTCACGAATAAAGACTTGCTGCTCTTCGCTTTGTTGCCCTTGAACTAAGCTGCCATCCACACCGATTTCGCCAAACTCATTCACCAAAACAGCCCAGCGTTCGTTCTCTGGCTTATTCGCCATCAGGTTCAAAATCGCAGAGGTTTTACCGACGCCCAAAAAACCGGTAATAATGTTAGTTGGAACCCCAAGTATGGGCTGATTATCAGAGCTCATTGGCAATTCTCCTGTAGCCTTGAACCAGTTCGTGGTTTGCCGAAACCACAGACTCCGAAAACGCCGAGTATTCTGGCGGCACTTTCGAGATGCTGTTCAAATCAAAGTCGGCGCCGATATTGGTCATCGGCGGGACGTGGAAGTTCTCTGGCAAGCCTAGTCCATCCACCACACAGTTATGACGAATCACACAACCTGTACCAATCACAGCATTAAACACCACGGAGTTAAAACCGATAAACACGTCATCACTGACTTCACATGGACCATGAATAATAGAACGGTGCGCAATCGAAGAACGCTCTCCAATGGTCACGGCTGCACCTGCTTTTGAGTGGATAACGACGCCATCTTGAATGTTGGTATCGCGCTTGATCACGATGGCTTCCATGTCGCCTTGCTCGTTCACTTCATCGGCACGAATCACCGCGTAAGGACCAATAAAAACGTTATCTTCTATGATTACTTTGCCACAGATGATCGCCGTTGGATCAATGAACGCCGTTTCCGATACTTCCGGCATGTGACCAGTAGGGTTTCTTCTTAACATATTGATTTCTCTTTATTCGGTGCCTTAGAGACACTCAAGCTACGACAACTATACTTCTACAAATAAAGCCCAAAGAAAGCGGATAAATGTAAGCTTTCGAAAATAAACTGAGCTTTCAAATAATCTAAGTTTTTGAAAAACGTGAATCCTAGCGATCGAATACCAATCGCATGGCGTGTGCAGCCTGCTCGTTCACTTGTTGGTTGGCATACACTAAGCCGCCATTGACCCATGTATTCTTAATTTGAGCCGAGAACTGATGACCAGCAAACGGCGACCAACCACAATGGTACAAGCTGTTCTCGTTCGTCACTGACGTTGGTGCTGCGGCATCAACAAGAACCAAATCAGCAAAGTAGCCTTCACGAATAAAGCCACGATCCTGAACGCCATAACGAACCGCTGGGTTGTGGGCGGTTTTCTCTACCACTTGCTCCATCGTCATGTGTCCGCGACTCACTTGGTCGAACAGAGTCAGTAGTGCGTGTTGCACCAAAGGTAAGCCAGCAGGAGCTTGGTCGTAAGGCACTTGTTTTTCTTCCCAAGTGTGCGGAGCATGGTCCGTCGCAATAATATCAATCTGGCCTGTGCTTAATGCCTTTAGTAGCGCGTCACGATCGCTTGGGTATTTCACGGCTGGGTTGCATTTAATTTGGTTACCACGCTCTGCATAGTCTTCATTGCTAAACCAAAGATGGTGAACACAAGCTTCTGCGGTGATGCTCTTACCTTGAATCGGGCCCGCTTCAAACAACGCCAATTCTTTTGCAGTCGTGATATGCAGCACGTGCAGTTGGCTGTTGTGTTTCTTTGCTAACTCAACGGCGTAAGAAGAAGAGGCGTAGCAAGCTTCATCATCACGAAGTACTGGGTGGTCTTCAATGGTGAATTCCGACTTCTCTTTCAACAGACGCTCTTTGTTCTGAGCAATGACAGGGCCACTTTCACAGTGCGTTACGATCAATACTGGCGAATCACGGAAAATCTCATCCAAAGCTTGCTCGTCTTCTACCAATAGATCTCCGGTAGATGCACCCATAAAGACTTTCACACCACAGTGCTTCTTTGGATCGAGTAATTTGATTTGCTCAAGGTTGTCTTCTGTTGCGCCAAGGTAGAAAGAGTAGTTAGCCAGAGAGCTTTGTTCCGCGATGGCAAATTTGCGCTCCAATGCTTCAATCGTCGTGGTTGCTGGGCTTACGTTTGGCATTTCCATGAAGCTCGTGATGCCACCAGCGACGGCTGCGCGTGACTCGGTTGCAATAGAGCCTTTGTGAGTCAGTCCTGGTTCGCGGAAATGCACTTGGTCATCGATCATTCCAGGGAGCAAATAGCAACCTTTCGCATCGATAACGACATCACTTTCCCTTGCTGCTATGTCAGTTGCGATGGTTTCGATTCGTTGATCGACAATTCGCAAATCGGTTTCGGTGATAGTTCCTTCATTTACTACACGGGCGTTTTTAATGAGCGTTGCAGACATAGCGGTTCAGAATCTCCTTGCTGATGATGCTAATGGTTGGGATGTATTTGAGGAAAAGGCGACGAAGTCGTCATGGTGTGAGCCAAGCTCAATAAAAAGCACGGCTATTTAGTGTCAGCGCAGTCATCACATACACAATTGATTTCTAATTGAGGGCTAACGACGGTAAACCCCTCTTGTTTTGCATGAGATTTAAGACCATTAATCAATTTAGGATCGATGGCTTGTTCGCTGATCTTGTTGCACTTTGAACAGATGAGAAACTGGGGAATACCATGTTCGTCATCACACAGGATATGAGAACAGGCGATATATTTATTAGAAACCTTTAGTTTGTGGGCTAGATGCTCACCTTCAAGGAAATCCAAAATTCGATACACCGACATCGCTTGAATATTTTGCTCAAAGTGCGCTTTGCAGTAATCCACTAATTCATACGCTGAAAGCGCTTTATCGGCATGAACCAAAGCCCTCAAGACTAACTTCCGCTTAGTCGTAAGTTGCTTACCTTGAGCCTTAAAACTCGTTTCAACATGCTTAATAATGGCGTCAATATCGCTCACTCTCACCTCACACAAGACACACGCTACCTTTTAATAATTTTGATTATTGTTATGTTATAACATAAAAAATAGATTCATCAAGGTGAGACCAAAGCGAACGCGATTTGGGAATGCGCATTAGATCCGTTACTCTAATTAGCTCGTATCCCAAATCAGAATAATCAAAACGGATGGCTAGAATGGAACACGTTGGCTCTCGGGCACTGGTTGTTGAAGGCGGTGCCATGCGCGGGGTATTTTCCTGCGGCATACTCGATCATTTTATTAAGCAAGACTTCTCCCCGTTTGACAGTTTTTGGGGCGTTTCGGCAGGCGCGAGCAACTTAGCTGCATACCTTGCAAAAATGCCGGGAAGGAACCTAAAAATCTATCTTGATTACAGCTTACGTAAAGAGTTCATTTCTCCCACTCAGCTGCTGCGTGGCGGTGACATGATGGACTTGGATTGGATGTGGGATATCACCCTTAAAGAACTCGATATAGATAGAGATGTGCTTTCTGCAGATCCTCGTCCTTTCTTTTTAGGGGTCACACGACAAGACAACGGACAACCAGAATACCTCACTCCATCTATTCAAATGCTGGCAGAAACCATGAAAGCCAGTAGCGCCCTGCCCATCATGTACCGAAACGGCGTCGCTTTAGATGGCGTGAGATATGTTGATGGCGGCGTAGCGGATGCGATTCCCGTCGCCGAAGCCATTAAACGCGGCGCGACCAGAATCATGGTGCTAAGAAGTCGACCAGCCAGTTATCGCAAATCCAAACCTAAACTTGAAAAGCTCACTGCACGCCTGTTGAAAGATCACCCTGCTTTGGTCGAGCCGATGCTCACGCGTCATATTCGCTATAACCAGAGCTTGGAATTGATAGAGAATCCACCCGCTGGCGTTGAGATCATTCAAATCTGTCCGCCAGAAGGCTTTAAATTAAAACGCTTGAGCCGCTCGCCAGAACCATTGCGCAAAGCTTATGAATTAGGCTTGGAATTTGGCAAACATGCCATAACGCGTTGGGAGCAGAGCTAAACACAAAAACAACTTTCAAAGCGCCGCAGAATAAAAAAAACCACACCATGTTAGTGTGGCTGATGCAAATTCGATGGCAGTGGATATCGTCTTTGCTTGCGTATGAGCCCAATGCACGGACTCCAAATCACTTAGGGGTCACCAATCGTGCTAATTCAGTGCGCACGATTGTCGGTCAAACTAATACGTTTCAAACAATCCAGAGTTGTAATCTTGAATCGCTTGTTCAATCTCTTCGATGTTATTCATGACAAAGGGGCCGTAATGCACGACAGGTTCATCAATTGGCTCGCCGATAAAGAGTAGTACGCCACTGGTGTCATTGGATTGAAGCGTCATCAACTCACCTTTAGAAAGCAGTGCCATTTCTCCCTGCATGACAACGCGCTCTCCAATAGTAATGCTGCCTTTATAAGCATAGACCATCATATTGTGATCGTTAGGTGTCATCAGGTTTAACGACGCGCCTTGGTGCGCTTGCCAATCAGCGACCGTCACAGGTACACCAGTTTTACTCAATGGTCCTCGAATCACTTCATCATCAATGTTCAGCTCACCAGAAATAACGCGAACTAAGCCATGCGCCTCTGCCCAATGTTCGGTAATGGTTTCCGGTTGGAAGTCGTGATATTGCGCCGGAGCCATCTTGTCTCGCGCTGGTTGATTAATCCAAATTTGGAAACCGTGCAGCTCACCGCCTTCCATTATTGGCATTTCACTATGAATGACGCCTCGTCCAGCTGCCATCCATTGCGCACCTCCGGAGCGAAGTTCACCAACATTATCCATGTGGTCACGATGTTGGAAATGTCCCGTTAACATGTAAGTCAGCGTTTCAATGCCTCGATGTGGATGCGGAGGGAACCCGCCTACGTAATCGGCTCTTTGGTCTGATTTCAGTTCATCTACCATCAAGAATGGTGAAAAGCTCGCATTGTTAAAGCCTGCGACACGGCGAATTTTCACGCCGTCACCATCAGCAGTTGCATGTGATGGGATAATCTGACGAATCTCTCTCACTGTACTCATAATCTTGCCTCCCTTTAGGATATGAGTTGATTCTAGAGAGCAAGTACTGAGTTTATGAGGGGGAAAAATTGTTCTACTTCATCAACTTTTTCGAACGAAAAAAAATGAAAAATAAATGTAGCTATTTTTTAAACACCCTGTATAGTGGCGGCTGGCTCTAGAAAAGAGCTGTTAATGCTACATTTAGTTTAAGTTCCCTCTCAGTAACATCCTGAATCTTCGGTTCAGACTCCTGCGTAAAACTTCCTCTTGATTGCACATTCAATAGCTTAAAAAAGATCCATCACAACTCGTACATTATTGTTTAATTTCAGAGGTTTTTATGTCTGGTAAAGTAACTGGTTCAGTAAAATGGTTCAACGAAACTAAAGGTTTTGGTTTCCTAACTCAAGACAACGGCGGCCAAGATGTATTCGTACACTTCAACGCTATCGTTGCTGACGGTTTCAAAACTTTGGCTGAAGGTCAGAAAGTAAGCTTCAACGTAGAAGATGGTAAAAAAGGTCCTCAAGCGACTGAAGTTACTCCTCTATAAGATAGCTTTTCTTGGTGCAGCATTTCCTCGCTGCACCAAACTCTCTCCCCCTTCAAAAAATTCCTCAAACTTAATACTCAGCAATCAAATATTGCTCGGTTTTCTGCTGCCTAAAAGAAATTGGCTGCACCACTGTATCCATCGTTGGAACAAGGTATCTTTCGTTAGAGCACTGTCGCCATCGCTGGTATGTAAACTATTAAAATTAGGAAAAATTATGTCTAGAAGAACAGGTCGTCAAAGACACTGGTATCAATTATTGAATAAAGAAAAGATCACAAAGAAACAGGAGAATAAATGATAGAGATTGAATTCCGTTTAAAACAACCCGACATCTCTTGGAACGCCAAAATACATCAACTTAACAGTGATATTTTAAGGCGCCATATATTGCCAAAACTCCAATCTGCTTGCTATCTCATTGATTTTAAATACTGTGAGAAAACCTATTCCGGTGACATTCTGTGTGACTCAGGTTCAAAGCTAGGAAGTTTTATTATTAAATAAATCAGTTTCGTGCATTAATAATTAATGTGGAAATTTAGGAAGAAATTCCCAAGGTGAAAAACATGGCAAATAAAAGCAAAAAGCAAATTGAGCAAGAAAAGAAAGAGTCCGAACAAAACGCTGCTGCGATAAAACAACAAACTCGCCGCCGAATTGAGGACATCATGGAGCAAAGAGAATTTGATAAAATGTTCGAGCTATAAATACATTCCCTTTCATTTCCTTTTCTCTACTCTTCTCAATTTAAAGTATCGATGTGCAAGGTATCGCCACCCCCTCTCTCAGTTCACAATGAGAGCTCACAATGAGCAACGCACAATAAACTCGATATGACTCCCAATGTTTCTCGCATGATGTGATTCAGTCTTAGCCACTGAATATTCGACTCAGCTAGGTGTGTGCTGACAACGAAGCCATCATGCGATGAAGTCGCTCCCTTTTCCCTTATCCCTTATCCCTTATCCCTTATCCCTTATCCCAAAGAATTACAATTTACTTACTAGCTCTAGCCAAGCCCCAATTTTTGCGTATAATCGCAACCGTTTGCTTCGTATAACCCCAATGATATGGTTTGGGGGTCTCTACCAGCTCCCGCAAAGTGCTGATTACGAAGAGTCGAGATCACTGTGGATCTTACTCTTTGTAATGGCGTTCGATTTTTCTCAATCTATACCTATTCTTAGAGTAATTGCATCCACGTAAAAGCATAAGAAGAGGTGGAATATGAACGCATTTATTCAAGGTCTTCCAAAGGTAGAGTTACACTTACATATCGAAGGTTCGCTAGAGCCAGAACTGTTGTTTGAGCTTGCACAGCGCAACAACATCGACATCCCATACGAATCACCACAAGCACTGCGCAAGGCGTACGAGTTCGAAGATTTGCAGTCTTTCCTAGATATCTACTATCAAGGCGCTAACGCGCTTCGCACGGAACAAGACTTTTATGATTTGACTTGGGCATACCTGGAGCGCTGCAAAGCCGACAACGTTATCCATACTGAAATCTTCTTTGACCCACAAACCCACACCGACCGTGGCATTGAGTTTGAGACCGTCATCAACGGTATTCACCGAGCAATGCAAGATGGTAACGAGAAGTTAGGCATCACCTCGCAAATCATTGCGTGCTTCTTGCGTCACCTATCGGAAGAGAGCGCGATTGAAACACTGCAGTCCATCGTTAAGCACAAAGACAAAATCGTCGGTGTTGGTTTGGATTCTTCAGAGCTTGGGCATCCGCCAGAGAAGTTCAAACGTGCTTTCCAACAAGCAAAAGAAGCAGGTTTACTCACCGTGGCACACGCAGGCGAGGAAGGTCCGGCGCAAAACATCATCGATTCTGTCGAGATGCTGGGCGTTAGCCGCGTTGACCATGGTGTTCGCTGCGTTGAAGATGCATCGTTGGTCGAAGCGCTTATCGAAAGCAAAATGCCACTCACGGTGTGCCCGTTGTCGAACATTAAGCTTTGCGTGTTTGATGAAATGGAGCAACACAACATTGTCGATTTGCTGCGTAAAGGCGTCGCGGTAACTATTAACTCGGATGATCCGGCGTACTTTGGTGGTTACATGACGGATAACTTTATGGCGGTCAGTAATGCACACCCGATGACGAAGGCAGAGTTGGCTCAGTTTACGATCAATGCCATTAATGCGAGCTTCATCAGCGAAGCACTTAAAGCCAAATACCGTGCTCAAGTCGCTGATTACCTAGCGAATCACTGATTATAAATACAAACCAATAAGGGCTAGCGATCTAGCCCTTATTTTGTTGTTTGGTATACCTATTTTGCTACGCACCTCATGATGCATCTCGCTCGGTTTTAATACAGTTTCTTCCCGCATTTTTCGCAACATAGAGCGCCTTGTCTGCTCTCGCTACCAGTTCATCAAAACTGTCTTCTAACTCTAACGTGGCGATACCCGCGCTGAACGTCATTTTCGAAGCAGGACTAAAATCCTCATCCTTAAGTGCCTCCAAACGGCTTTGCACCCATTGTTGTGCATTTTCTAAAGATACCTTGGAAGCGACGATGACGAACTCCTCCCCGCCCCAGCGTGCCAACATTCCCTCTTCCAAAGGATCTTGAGCGAGAAAGTCAGCAATATGCTTTAGTACGTTATCTCCGACATCATGCCCAAAGGTATCGTTGACCTCTTTAAAGTGGTCGAGGTCGAGCAAAATCAAAGACACAGGCCAACTGTGCGCTCTTGCTTTCTGAAGCTGTTCGTTGACTTTGGTGATCAGTGCACGGCGGTTAAATAAGTTGGTGAGCGGATCATGCATCGCCAACCACGTAAGCTTGTGGTTGTTTGCATTGAGCAAATTGACCGAGTACGCCAACTCTTGATTCGCTGTGTTGAGCTCTTGCGTTCTGAGCGCGACCACTTCCTCTAGCTTTCTATTGTGCTGATGGATTTCATCAAAGGTGTTTTTAAAGGCATTGGAAAGCTGGCCAATTTCATCTTTCGAATCGTAGCCAGAAAACGTGGTGTAATGGTTGTTGACTGCGTTTTCTACATCGTATGTCAGCTCCAAAATCGGTCTTGTGATGGAGTTGGTTAGGTAAAAAACGATAGGCATAAAGACAACAATCACCACTGATGAAGTAATCGCAACGTCTTCCAGTAGCTCATTGATATCGAGGAAAATATCGGACTCTTCAGTGGTCACGAAGAGCGTCCAATTAGGCAAGGTGTCGATTTTAGCAAAGGTCACGATCTTGGCTTCATTAACCTTTCTGTCGTAGTAGTGGCCATGTCCGACATTTTCCCAATTGGTTTGTACTGCAATGTCCGCAAAGCCTTCAAAGCCAACTCGCTCACCTTCAAAAATATTGGCGTGTAAAATCAGAGAGCTATCAGGGTGAGAAACCACCGTTCCACTGCTATCAGAGATCCAAGCATAACTGCTGTTGCCTAATTTCACTTTCGACAAACGCTGCGCCAGATAATCAACCGAGATAGACACACCTACAACACCTTTCCAGTTATCCGCTTCGTCATACACGGGCACACCAAGGGCAACTACGGGCGTTTTGACCAGTAGACCGACGTGCGGCGCAGTAATATGGTAATCCGCGCTCTTCCATCGAGCGTCTTCAATAAATTCCGGCCAATCAATTTTTATGGTTCTATTTTTGTGGTCAATCAGGTTCCAATGCTCATCGACGAAAAGCGTATTAATCACAGACTTCTTAGACATGCTTTTGAGCCACTTAAGCTCTTCGACAATAAAGTCGATATCCCCTTCTTGAACGCGTTGATGACCACTGATGGTTTGCAGTGACGCCACATGTCGTTGCAGTTCTTGACTGATGACGTCTGAATGAAGGTTGGATAATTGGATAGAGTTTTCTAGGGCGACACTAAAAATCCGTTGCCGCTCTTTAAAGTACAACACGGCGAAAAGAATCAGGACGAAACAAATCGTCATTACTGAGTACGTAACGACAAACTTGGTTCTCACACTTCGGAAAGCAAACCCCGCGATATACACAAATGTCCTTATCAAGTGTATGGATATGCATATAGTCTAGTTTGTTAATAAAGAGTCTGCTATGTGGTTTAGTATGAAAAACGGCCGAAATTTAATAGTTTATCGAGAACTTCTTGGCTGCGAGTGCGCATTGCTCTCTTAGCCATTGGTGGCTTGGATCATTGGTACGAGACGAATGCCAGTACATGGCTACATCAATTGGCTCCCTCAGAAAATCAGCGTCCAATGCTTTTAATTGATGCATATCTTTATATTGTTCCAACAGAATCTGCGGCATAAGTGCGATATAGTCGCAGCGTTGTATAACCGGCAACACCTCTATGATGCTACTGCTCTGCCATGCAATATCTCGTTGGGCTAAGATTGCTTCATCCTTGATTCCTCGCCCAACCAAGTAACCACCCCGTTGGTCAAGTTGAGACAAAGTAACGTGCTTTTCTGCCAGATATTCATCAACACTAATGGTGTCGCCTTTTAACCTCGGATGGTCAGCTCTGCATGCTACGGTCAATTTATCAGACATCAGCACCTGAGAGCGAAGATGAGGGTGAAGGTTAGTTTGTGCCTCAATCACCAGATCACATTGTTGGGTGCGTAAAAGGTTCGTCAGATCCATCGTGTAAAGAGGTTCGATGCGTGTCGTTGCTTTTGGTGCCGTTTGGCTAATCAACGCAGACAACTCTGGCAGCACGGTAAAACCGAACACACTTAGGGAAGAGATCACAAAACGCTTATCGCACTGCGCAGGATCAAAGCGTGAATGTTCCGGCAACATAAAGGCAATGTTCTCAACAGCACTCGCTAAGGTTGGGTAAATATCGTTCGCGAAAGCAGTCGGTGAAACCCCATGACTTTCACGGACGAATAGTACATCTTTAAACACCTCCCGAAGCCTTACCACAGCTTGGCTTACCGCGGATTGGCTCACACCCAGTCGTTGTGCCGCTTTGGTGTAACTCTTCTCTTCGACAATCGCCACAAAGGTCGGAATAAGACTGTAGTCTGAGTGCTTCATAGATTATGTGTATTCAATATTAACCTTACAGAACGTAACTTTACTTATATCACATATAACTCAACTTATGGCGTTTTTTCATACAATCCCGCGATGTGATTAATAAAGACAAAACAACGATCACGCGCTCAACGGTTTACCCTCACACATCGACAAAAGGTATAACTATGAACGTCATAAAAGCCATAGGTCGCGTTATCTTTGCGATTTTTATGGTGCTATTAAAGTTCTCACTATTCATGGCTCTCATGCTTGGTGGGGCTTACTTGCTTGCACCCATGGGCACGATCAATTCAAAAGACATTGATATGAGCTTGTTCACCAACACGCCCAACGACACCATGATGGTGATTTTCAACTCCGAATACTTCAGTGGTTATCTGTTCTCTGTCACAATAGCCCTTGCCCTTTTTGTCATCTATTTGCTGTGGCAGATCCATGAAGTTGCGGTTCACCGAGCTCAAGAAAAGAAAAGTTCTCATATCCAATTAGTGTTTGCCCTCTCGTTGTGTGGTTTGTTCCTTCACAAAGCTTGGTGGGTTCTGGCGCTGATCATTGCCTTCGCGAACTGGGAGCACATTGGCAACTCACTGAGCAACATCATTCGCAATAGCCGTTTGTCGTCTCAACCACAAACACCCGCAAAAGTGACGGAGGAATAAACCATGAAAGAGGTAATGATTCCGTACATTCTGATCATGTGGATTTTGGTTTCAACGGGTGCGATTAAGTGGACATTTAAGAGCGCGTTTTGGATCATCTCCGGCGGAGCGTTCATTCTGGTGGTGTTAGGGATTCTCTCGCGCCTATGGGCTCCGGTTGATTTGACTTATTCATCGACGGTGAAAGCGCCCCACTCGGTGTTGTCCCCACTGTTTCGCGAGCAGATTGACCACATCTATGTCGACCACAACCAAGAAGTGAAGAAAGGCGATGTGATCTATACGCTCGTAGATACCACCTCTTTGGCAGACGTAGAAAAAATCAAAGCAGGCATTGTTCAACAAGAAGAAAACGTGGCTCAGCTAAAGCGCGATATTATTCGCGGTAAGACCTCACCAGAGATCTTCAAAGGGCGTGACATTGAATACTACGAATCTCAACTTCGCGTTGCAGAAGCGTCGTTGAAGTCTTTGCATGCCGATTTGCAAAAGACTGAGTTTGAGCAAAGCCGTAAAACCGTTCGAGCCCCATACGATGGCCAAGTTGCGGTAGTGAACGTAGCCGATGGTAGCCGTGTAGGTAACATGCACATCTACGACACGTCACGTAAGTTCTTGGAGATGCGCATACCAGACCAAACCTACCGCTATGTTGAACAGGGTCAGTTTGCTGAGTTCTACGTCGATGCGTATCCGGGTGAAGTGTTCCGAGCTCGCGTTCACAGCATCACGGCGGGTACTGGAGAATCATCAGTTTCGCCATTGCAAGGCCCACAGAGCGTTCGTCAACACGTAGGCGCAAACACCAGTAGCCACGGTCGTACAGTGATTCTGGAAATTTTCGAACCAGAGGGCAAATCCACCCCAATTGGTGCGACTGGCTCTGCGTGGATTGCTGCAAATAAACCACACAGCCTGTTTGGCTTCATTGATGTGATTGGCGCAGCAACGGTTCGACTTCACTCTTATAAGTCTTACCTGAACGCGATGTAGTTAACAAACAAACCGCCAACTTAGGCGGTTTGTTTTTATGAAGCCAATTAAGACCTTACATTTCTTCCGTGGTTAGCCTGCAGTTTTAGCGCTAGACTGAGTGAGCTAAATAAAGCATACACAAAAGGAAGAAAATCATGATTCAACAAGGTCAAGCACTGCCTGCTGCAACGCTAAGCGAACTGACTGCAGATGGTATGGTAAACCACCAAGTAACAGAGCTGTTTGCAGATAAGAAAGTGGTTCTATTTGCGGTTCCAGGTGCATTTACTCCTACTTGTTCTGAAGCGCACCTGCCAGGTTACGTCGTATTGGCTGACCAACTAAAGGCAAAAGGCGTGGACCTGATTGCTTGTGTATCTGTTAACGATGCATTCGTAATGCAAGCTTGGGGTGAAGCACAAAACGCATCTGAGTTGCTAATGCTGGGTGATGGTGACGCAAGCTTTACTAAAGCACTGGGCCTAGAAATGGACACTGGCGGTTTTGGTGGCGTTCGTTCACAGCGTTACGCGATGATCATCGACAATGGTGTGGTTACGACACTAAACGTTGAAGAACCGAAGACATTCGAAGCAAGTAAAGCGGAAACCATTCTCGCTGCACTTTAAGCTCAACGCTAAGATCACAAAACGGAAGCCTCTGCGCTTCCGTTTTTTCTATCTGAGCTCACTGATTTTACTCGCTCAGCGCCACACATTTAATGAAGATGAAGTTCGGGAACGTCGCCAAACGTTGGTAATGCTCCTGAGAGATTTCTCGAATCTTTTCATTCACCTTACCTTCTGAAATCGCCAGCATCGCCATGTTACTGCTCGTGATCGCATCGGTAATATCTTGCAATGAACGGCGGCAGAATGCCACAGGAACTGGTTCTCCTACTGTATTCCACATATCTTCAACCAACTCTTTATCGTAGTAATTTCCAGAGTCCGAACATTCGAAATCCGCAAATGGATGATGGGTTGAGAAGACAAACTGACCACCGGCTTTTAGTACTCGCTGAATATCGTTAAATAAGGGACGAAGATCTTCAATGTAATGAACCATAAGCGGGCAAATGACCAAGTCGTACTGTCCGTCCGCCTCTTCTGGTAAACCGAGCGCCAAGTTTTGCGCGTAAGCGGTGACCGAGCTACCAAGCTTTTCTTTTACGATATCTATCATCTCTTGTGCAGCGTCGATGCAGGTTACTGAGCTTGCGCCCAGCTCAAGAAGAAGCTGCGCGTAAATACCGGAACCACAACCTAAATCCAGCACCTTTTTACCTGTCACATCACCGACTAGTTCAAGGGTATTTGGACGCTCAAAATGCGCGTTGTACAGGTTATCTTGCGCGGCTAAATCGTATTGCTTTGCGTAGGTGGTGTACATTTCTTGCTTCATGGTGACTCCGACAGAAAAAGTGGGATGCGAAGACTAGAAAATACCCGATAACAAGTAAAGTCAAAAGCGCGTTAGGCGCGTGATCTTGCGCGTACATTGAAGAAGATTGACGACTGATGGTTAGGTTGAGCCTTTCCAACCGATTGCAAAGGCTCGATGTGTAACAATAAATCGCTTATTGGAATGACAAGAACAGCACTAGCGCATACGCACAACGCTGGTCTCTTGTTTGCGCTGCATCTCAGCAAACGTTAAGACAAACGGGGAAGATTGCTTAACTCGACTTGGTAATGAAGACAGTGCGTTGTAGGCATCTTGCTTGGTTTTGAAATCCCCTACCGTCACCGTGTACCAACGTGTGCCACGGCTGTTTTTCCAGTTTACCCACACCGGATGTTTAGGGTCGATGTAGCGAATGTACTCTTTGACATCCTTTTCTTTCTTTAGGGCCAGCACTTGCATGGTGTAGTGATTTGGGTTGAGGTAGCCATAAGCGTCTTGCGATGACATCACACCCACACACTGCCCTGTTTCCATTGGTTGATGCTGCGGCATCACACAGCCAGTAAGTGACATAGCCAAAGTCAAAGATAGAATCTTGCGCACGCGTAACTCCGTTTTTTTGTTCTGAATGGTTCTCTTGAAGAGTGCTCTACATTGAGTAGGCGACCACCGACTCCAAAACATGAAACACAAAATAAAAACGGCAGATTGACCGTATCAATCTGCCGTTTCGTTCTCTGTAATTTATCTATTTTCAGCGCAATTCTTAAAGCTACTGAGCCTCCGGTGGTTCTGGAAATACCACTTGGTTCTTACCATTGCGTTTAGCCTCGTAGAGACTTTTATCTGCTCGGCGGAAGTATTCATCGTTGTAGGTGAAGGTTTCGATTAACCCGCCGTGACTGACACCTATAGACGTAGTGACATTCAAACTCGCTTCTTCTGTCTCAAACGAAACATCACCAATATGTTGGCGCATTTCCTCAAGACGCTTGGCCAAATCGTCAGTGGTTTTCAACAACATTAAGAACTCTTCACCACCCCAACGAATCAGTAACTCTTGAGATTGAACATGAACTCTTAAACGTTCAGCAAAGCCTTCTAGAATACGATCTCCCGTTTCGTGTCCATGCACATCGTTTACTTGCTTAAAATTGTCGATATCAAACAACACCACTCGGTATTCCGCTTTGGCATCTAGGTGCTCAGGATGATCAATCTGCGCGTAGTAATAGCGTCGGTTGTGCAATTGAGTCAAAGGATCAAGCAATGAAAGCTGCTCCAATTCTTGGTTTTTGCGCTGCGTGGCTAAGACTTTAGATACCGTCAGTGCCAGTACCACGGCTGAAATCGCAATCCAAATAATCGCTATTTGAAAACGTAGCTTCTCTTGGTGCAGTTCTGATTCCGCCAAGCGTTTTTCGACTTCCAACATATCTCTTTCGCGCTGAATGTGCTCTGTCGCAAATGCCTGTTCTAAGTCATACACTTTGCCCAACAACTGCTTTTTACTTTCCACTGAAAAGTGTTTAAACGAGCCTAGCGCTTGTTCGTATTCACCCAGTTGTTCAAATATCTTCGCCTTTTGTTCTTCTACTCGAATCAACCAACGTTCATGCTCGATTGAGCGAAAAGCCGCAGCGCTCAATGCTGCACTCTGCATGGCTTTGTCTAAATCTCCCATCGCCAATTGGCATTTGGACATGATCAAATAACATTGGCCATATTCAATCGGATAATCCGCCGCTGAAGGCAACATCACACATTGTTGAGTCGTTTCCAACGCTTTCGGATATTGCTCTTCCAGCAGCAACATATCTGCTTTGCCTTTCAACTGAATAAGGTGATGGCGCAGATTGGTTGACGTAGGTTTATAGAACTCTTGCGACTTCTCATACGCTGTTCGAGCCAACTCGGCTTTACCTTGTCGATTGTAGATATGCGCCTCATTGAGATACATAATCTGCAACCCTCTGGCTTTGTGCCCTTTGGCATAGCGCTTGAGGTAAATTTGCTGCGCTTTTTGAATGAACTCTAATGCTCGATCCCAGCTTTCGATGTGCAGATAAAGCAGACCAAGGTTATTGTAAATCGTACCTTTGTAAGCCTCTTGCCCAACTTGTTCGGCGATATCAATGCCATCAAGGAAGTAACGTTGGGCATCCACCAGCTGGTTTGTCGCATTACTCAACGCGCCTGCGACGTTATAAAACTTGGGCAAAAGCGAGTTGAGGTGATCTTTCTCCGCTATCTCGATAGCGAGTTTTATTTCGCTCAAGCCCACATCATTTCGGCCGTGCAAGGTGTGCTCCTTCGCACTGTCTGCTAGCAACACGGCATCAAGCCATGGTTGATCGCTCTCTCGGGCAATGGCTTGAAGTTGTTGAAGGTAGTCTGCCGCCAATAAAGGCTCATCATTCACACGAGCCAATCGATATTGCTGATACAAGGCATAGGAAGTTTCGAGCTCAGACGAAAAGGCATTACCGACCGCCTCCAACGCTTGTTGCGCACTTTCAGGATCACTGTAAATAAGCGAACTCACATCAAGTAGCGCTTGTCCTTGAGCTGTTTTAGCAAGCAAAATTTGAGGATCTTGACTGGCAGTTTGTTTGATATGTTCACTTGGCGAATCCTTACGCCAGTAATCGTGCAAAGCGAAAGCGACCACTACCCAAAGCAGCGCCGCTAACAAGGTGACAACATAGCTTTTTCTCACGAAGTATTACGTTCCATCTCGATTGTATTTAGATTTTTCTTTTTAGAAGCATCTGATTTATAAGAAAACCATAGCATTAATCAAATGCATTCCCAAGCATGCATAAGAATCGATATTTATATGAATGTCACGTTTCTGCCCATGGTTAGGCAAATACTCTAATGGCAAGTTTTATTGCCATTTGTGTATGTTCTTCTTTGGAGTCAGGAGGAGAAAGGGCTGAGCTGGAGAGGAAAATAAAAAAGCCGCACCTGAAACTCAGGTGCGGCTTAAATAGAATTGGATTAAGAGAAGTTAGAACCAGCTCGCAACCAAACGTTTGAACCAATCCATTAGGCGCTTAAAGATGCCGCCTTCTTCAACAGGTTCCAGCGCAACCAATTCCGCTTCTTTGACTACGTCACCATCGACTTTGTACAACACTTTGCCGACAACTTGATCTTGCTGAATTGGAGCCATTAGGTCGCCATTGTATTCCACTTCGGCTTCCAGCTTGTTCACGTCACCTTTTGGCAACGTTAGGTAGATATCACGATCAAC
This sequence comes from Vibrio sp. CUB2, assembly GCF_001557945.1. Classification (NCBI taxonomy): domain Bacteria; kingdom Pseudomonadati; phylum Pseudomonadota; class Gammaproteobacteria; order Vibrionales; family Vibrionaceae; genus Vibrio; species Vibrio sp. CUB2. The sequence goes on from NZ_LNRB01000001.1 coordinate 164,724, forward strand.
ACCGACTTTCAGCTCATCTTGGTTACCCATCCAAACGCGCGCCGTTGCTACTTCTTTACCTGCTTGCGTTGGTACAACGGTATCGAAGAAACGGAAACCGTAGCTCAGAAGCTGTTTACTCTCTGACTCACGCACGCTAGGGCTTTTCGCACCCATCACAACCGCGACTAAACGCATGTCACCGTTGGTTGCTGAAGTCGCGAGACTGTAACCCGCGCCACTGGTGTAACCCGTCTTCATGCCGTCAACGCTCATGCTTCGGTCACGTAGCAAGCCGTTACGGTTGTATTGAGTGATGCCGTTGTAGGTAAACGAAGTCTCACTGTACAACGGGTAGATATCAGGAAGATCACGGATAATCGCACGGCCTAACGTTGCAATGTCACGCGGCGTTGAATACAGACCATCGCTATCCAAACCATGTGGGTTGGTAAATGCAGAGTTTGATAGACCAAGTTGGTTCGCCCAACTGTTCATCAAACCAACGAAGCCCGCTTCACTACCTGCAACGTGTTCTGCGATAGCGACACTGGCATCGTTACCTGATTGAACAATCAATCCACGGTAAAGATCCGACAGTGAAACCGACGTACCAACTTCGATAAACATCTTGGAAGAATCAGGGAAGTTTTTCGCCCACGCGTTGCGGCTAATCACCACTTCATCGTCTAGGCTAATGTTGCCAGACTTCACCTCTTGACCCGCAACATAAGCGGTCATTAGCTTAGTCAAACTTGCCGGGTTTAGGCGTTTATCGGCATCACGTTCCACTAGCACGGTGCCAGTGTGGTAATCCATTAATACATAGCCACGAGAGCTGAGCTCTGGGGCATTTGGAACAACGGTAGGAGCAGCAAAACTAAACGCGGAAACAGCAGTCAAGGTGGTCGCTAACGTAGCATTGAATAAAGTGTTTTTTCTCATAGCAGCATTCTGTGGCTTACAACTTACAAACTAAGTCGAGTATATGGAAACGCTGTTCAGTTACAGCACCTCTGTTACGATTGGTTACGTTTACTCGATATTTGTCGAAAAGAATGCGAAGTTCGTTGGAATTTGTGCTTATTCGTTAACCAATTCCTTGAAATCATGATTTTTGATTAGCCCTAGTTCAGCGCTCGCGTTCTTTGGAGCCTTGCCAACCTTTACTCGCGCGTCACGCTGCTACTTTTGGTCAAACAATCTTCTCCAACATCAAACGAATATTTACACATCAAAACATTACACCTCATTGTATTTTTCACTAAAAACCTGACTTACAACCAGTTTAAAAGCCTTAAAAATCTATCAATTTGCAATGTTTTACACAAAACATTATGATCACGTCGCATTTTTTAATTAGAACTCAAAACAATCGGAGGGCGGTTTTAGTGTTTTTCTTGTTCAGGAAAGGCACATTTAAAAAAGCGTACATGTTGTATTTATGGATAATGCACTAAAAAAATATAGTATCGACACTACCGACTATCAGGTTGGTCAAGATAACGTTCAAAAATGGGGATTTGATATCCACAATCCAGTATTTGGGATTAGTGCTGGTCTTGTTCTTCTCTGTCTTGCTTCTCTTTTAATTGTTGATCCTTCAACAGCCCGTGATGCCTTAAACGGCGTTAAGAACAGCATCATTTCTGACTTCGATGTGTTCTTCATGTGGTCTACTAACTTCTTCATCGTATTTGCTATCGCAGTCTTACTTTCACCACTGGGTAAAATCCGCATTGGTGGTAAAGACGCGCAAGCAGAACACTCAACGGCTTCTTGGTTATCTATGCTGTTCGCAGCGGGTATGGGTATCGGCCTGCTATTTTGGAGTGTTTCGGAACCAACGGCTTATTTCACTGATTGGTACGGCACACCACTGAACGTAGAACCTTACACCGAGGAAGCAAAATCACTCGCTATGGGTGCAACCATGTTCCACTGGGGCATTCACGGTTGGGCGATTTACGCCATCGTTGCACTTTCACTGGCTTTCTTTGCCTTCAATAAAGGCTTACCACTTTCTTTGCGCTCTGCGTTCTACCCACTATTTGGTGATAGAGCTTGGGGCTGGTTAGGTCACGTCATCGACATTCTTGCGGTACTTTCAACCCTGTTTGGTCTAGCAACTTCGCTTGGCTTGGGCGCACAGCAAGCCACCAGCGGCATCAACCATGTATTTGGTTTGGATGGCGGCATTGGCATGCAAATGATCGTAATCGCGTTCGTGACCTTTATTGCGGTTCTTTCTGTTGTTCGAGGCATCGACGGCGGCGTTAAGCTATTAAGTAACATCAACATGGCAGTGGCATTTGCCCTACTGGCTTTCGTGTTGTTCATTAGCTTTGATGTAGCGACAACTTCTATCTGGGATACTACCGTCGCTTACGCAAAAGACATCTTCGCGCTAAGTAACCCACATGGTCGTGATGATACGGAATGGATGCACGGCTGGACTGTGTTCTACTGGGCATGGTGGGTATCTTGGTCACCATTCGTTGGTATGTTTATCGCACGTGTTTCAAAAGGTCGTACCGTTCGTGAATTCCTATTTGCCGTTATCGTTATTCCTACCACAGTGACACTGATTTGGATGGCAGTATTTGGCGGTATCGCGCTTGATCAAGTCGTCAATAAAGTGGGCGAACTGGGTGCGAATGGCTTGACAGATATCTCGCTAACGCTATTCCACGTATACGATGCAATGCCGTTTAGCTCTGTTATTTCTGTTCTGTCTATCGTTCTGATTTTGGTGTTCTTTATCACTTCATCAGACTCAGGTTCATTGGTTATCGATAGCATCACGGCTGGCGGTAAAATTGATGCACCTGTACCACAACGTATTTTCTGGGCATGTATTGAAGGCTCTATCGCCGCGGTCATGCTTTGGATCGGTGGTAAAGAAGCACTGCAAGCGCTTCAATCCGGCGTGGTGGCGACCGGCTTGCCATTCACCTTTGTTCTATTGCTGATGTGTGTCAGTTTGATCAAAGGTTTGAGATCAGAATTGCCTGCTTATCAAAACACCGCACAGAAACAATCTGTCGCTTAGTAAAAGCTGTAGAGCATCAAGATGAGAAACGAGCGTCCATTTGGCGCTCGTTTTTTTATCCGCGTCATTGCCTGTATTGTTGAGTCAGTAAGTTAAGTTCTTACACATAAAAAAGCCCCAAGCACAAAGGCCTGGGGCAAGTAAAGCAATGAGTTATTGGTCAAGGGTAGCTAACTCACCACTGGAACAACGTTGTATTCATGAATGGTGATGGAGCCTGCTTCCTCAATCGAAACTTGCCACGTCTCGTTAACGGTTAGGTTAACGACTTCACCTTTCATCATCGAATCTTCATAACTGTCTGCTGTTAATCGAATACGCAGTTCGACTTGGAAACGATCACCATTTGGTTTCACTTCGATCTGCTGAACGTCGTGATCACAGTTTGGTTTGAAGGTCGCACGAGCAATCGCGTACCAATCACGGAAGCCGTCATGCCCTAAGAATTCACCTTCTGGCATCGACCACTTCACGTCTTGTGCTAGCTTGTCGGTAAAGAACTCTGTGTCTTCTTCCAGCACATCGAACTTGGCAAACCATTCGGCTACAAACTTCTCCATACGACTTTCTGGTGAAGCCGTGATCTCTTCAATCTGCGCCAACAAACGGCTCGCATGATCTTTTGCTCGTGCTTGCACCTCTTCCAATTTGTTGTACACATTTGGAATGTAAACCATGCGGTGCGTGTAAATTGGCTTGCGGTAGTTCATGCCAGCCAAGTAAGCAGTTTGTTGGAATGGGTAAACAAACTGCTCGATAGTAAAGTGGTTGTAGCCAAGTGGATCGTAAGATTCTTCTGGGCCACCAATCGTAAAGGAAAGAATGAAATCTTTGCCTTTTAACTTGTCGCCTTCTGGGCCGTAAGCGAAGTTGAAATTGAATACATCATCGACCCACTTTTTCAACAAGGCTGGTGACGAGTACCAGTAGAATGGAAATTGAAGCACAACCACATCCGCACTCACGAGCGCCGCTTGCTCTGCTTCAACATCAATTTGATAGTTCGGGTACAGAGTATCTAGGCGGCGAACTTCAACATCATTCAGTCCCGCTTTTAGCTCGTCTATGATAACGGTGTTTGTGTATGACTCATCTAGGTTTGGGTGACCTGAAATTACCAGTACTTTGCTCATCGTGATTCCTCTGTTTCGAAGCGTTAACCGATGAGTAGAGAATACGTCGAAGTGACCTTTAGTTTTAGACGCTCTTTACTTAAATCATTATTAGGTAGAAACTAAAGATAAATACATCTTTCGGGAAAAGGCATGAACGGCACGACCTACAACCAACTAATGATGTTCCATCCCATTGCGCAAGAAGGCAGCATCACCGCCGCAGCACGTAAGTTAGAGATAGCCCCACCCTCGGTGAGTCAGGCGTTAAAGATGTTAGAAGAGCAACTCGGCTTGCCCCTGTTTACGCGTACCACTCGTCGCATTGAGTTAACAGAAGCGGGACAGTTGCTCTATGAACGCACGTTAGCGTCGATGTCAGAGTTAAACCTTGCCGTCGAAAGCGTCAGTGACTTGAGCCGAGTTCCTTCGGGTAAAGTCCGTATTACCGTGCCTCGATTCGTGTATCAATCGCTACTCAAACCCATCTATATTGAGTTCTGCCAACGTTACCCAAGCATTCAATTGGAGATTTCTGTTTCTGACAAAGCCATCGACATCATTCGTGATGGCTTTGATATGGGTATCCGCTTTGGTGACCGAGTAGAAGAAGGCATGATTGCACGTCAGCTAACACTCCCAGTGAAAGAAGCATTATTCGCCTCACCGGGCTATGTTGAGCAATATGGTTTACCCAAAACACCCGATGATTTGAAGCAACACAAGCTGATTCAGTACCGGTTTATCTCGTCTAACCAAGTAGCTCCGCTGAATCTAAACAACCAAGGCGAGACCCTTACCGTCAATATGCCAACTGCTCTCATTGTGAATGATACCGATGTGATGATAGACGCGGCGCACAACGGTTTGGGGATTGGGCGTATCGTGACGCCAATGGTCGAAGAAGGCTTTAAGAAAGGTGAAATAGTGCCTGTGCTTGAAGAATACTGGCAGCCCTACTCGGGTTTGTATGTCTACTTTCACAAGAACACTCAAAAGGCGAAGCGCGTACGCGTACTCATCGACTTCTTACTTGAGAAAGCTGAGCTTTAATACAACAAAAAAGGAATGCCGAAGCATTCCTTTTTACTGATTCAGAAAGGGCAATTATTCAGGCTTCTTCGCCAGAGCCGCATCAATATCTGCTGCGCTGTGACGCTCTGCCACTTGCTCCCACTCTTCACCCCATGCGCGGTTAACAATGCGACCACGTTTTACCGCTTCACGCTCATCAATCGCTTTCGCCCAACGCACAACGTTTTTGTAGCTTGCTACGTCTAAGAATTCAGCCGCATCGTAAGCACGACCCAATACAAGGTTGCCGTACCAAGGCCAAGTTGCGATATCAGCAATGCTGTACTCATCGCCACCTAGGAATTCATTGCTCGCAAGACGCTTGTCGAGTACGTCTAGCTGACGTTTTGTTTCCATGGTGAAGCGGTTGATTGGGTATTCGAACTTCTCTGGTGCGTACGCGTAGAAGTGACCAAAGCCACCACCTAGGTATGGCGCAGAACCTTGAAGCCAGAACAACCAGTTCATTACCTCGGCACGCTTCGCGCCTTCTTTTGGTAGGAAGTGACCAAACTTCTCCGCTAGGTAAAACAAGATGTTACCAGATTCGAACACATTCACTGGCTCGGCACCTGAACGGTCTACCAACGCAGGAATCTTCGAGTTCGGGTTAACTGATACAAAGCCAGAGCCAAACTGGTCGCCATCGCCAATCTTAATTAGGTACGCATCGTACTCTGCTGCTGTTACGCCTGCCGCCAAAAGCTCTTCAAACATGATCGTCACTTTTTGACCATTTGGTGTACCCATTGAGTAAAGTTGGAATGGGTGCTCACCAATTGGAAGCTCTTGCTCATGACGTGCGCCAGAATCCGGACGGTTGATGCTCGCCCACTGACCGCCGTTTTCATTATCGTTTGTCCAAACTTTTGGTGGAATGTATTCGTTAGTCATTGTTATCCCTTATTGTGTTTGAATGCATCTTCAAACTGACGGCTTTTGCGCGCCAGCAAGCATTATTAAAATCACCACTTCGCCAACTGCGATTGGGCATACTCAAGATATTAGGTCGAATTCGCCAAATAAAAGTCCTTCAATCTCTTTTAGTTAGAACCTTTGGTTATGGGAATTTCTTTCACGCTATAAGTAAAAAGTACACGTTAATGTGAACTAGGTTCGAGATGCTAGTAACGAAGAACAGATCAGATTCAACGGTCCATCCATCATCTCCGTCTTAATCAAGCTCGCATCGTGGCAACAACTGATCGAGAACGCGAACCCGTGTAGGTAATCTGCCAATAGATCCAAACTGTCTTTCTCCACTTGCGGAGACAATGCCAAAGGTTGAACAATGATTTGATAGCGCTCAGTAAACACTTGAGCAGGGCCATGAGATGTCATGCTCAGCATGGTTTGCAATAACCCGTTGTACTCACGCAGCAGTTCAATGTAGCTAACACACAAGTTTTTGAGTTCGCCTTGCCAATCTTCATTCACTTGAGGTTGATAAATTTCCTCTACCAGCGATGTGGTTAGTGCTTCAAGCAAGGCATTCTTGTTTTTGAAGTAGTAATAGATCGCCATAGGATCCACATTTAATTGCGTCGCTAACGAGCGAATGCTTGGTACCTTGCCATCCTTTTTCATCAATGACTTAGCCGAATCTAGGATGCTTTCTGCGCTTAACTGCGACTGCTTAGCGGCTGGTCTCCCGCGTTTCTTTTCGTTGACAGACATTTGATCTTCCCGATAAACTCAGATTTATTCTACATTGTAGAATTAATTTTAAACCATACTTTAGCTTGGCTCAAGCATCACCATTCTGATGAGGTACTCATGGCAAATATCGTATTTATTGCAACCAGTCTGGACGGTTACATCGCAGATAAGCAGGGCAAACTCGACTGGCTACACTCAGTACCAAATCCAGACAACATTGATACTGGCTTCTTCTCACTGATGGAGCGTATTGATGGCTTGGTGATGGGACGCAACACACTAGATGTCGTACTGAGCTTTGATTGCGATTGGCCATACAGCAAACCTGTGTTCGTACTCAGCAACACCATGACGGAAGTGCCACAAGGCTACGAAGACAAAGTCTTTCTAGTAAAAGGCGAGCTAAAAGATGTACTTGCGGATCTAAACGCAAAAGGCTTTGACGATCTTTACATCGACGGCGGAGTGACGATTCAGAACTTCTTGAAAGAAGATCTTATCGATGAAATGGTGATCACGCGCTTCCCTATCCTACTTGGCGGCGGCGCACCTCTATTTGGGGATTTGGAACAACCGCTGAACTTCAAAGTCACCAAGAGTGAAGTTGTTTTGGATACCTTAGTTCAAACCACTTACGTGCGTGAAAGGTAATCTACCTAGGTAATTTGAACAAAGGAAAAACGCCCTTCATGGAGATATGAAAGGCGTTATTATTCAAATCCTTCTAGCTTTGTGAAGCTCGTTTTTGGACAGAAACGTTTAGCGACTTTAATAATAGAGCGCAGATTATTGTTGAAAATAGTGGTCAGCTAGTTTGGCATTAAAGGGCCATCTGCTCTTGGCTCAGGTAATCACAAACTCTGCTAAAACGATTAATCCCTCCACGCGTGTGCATGGTCGACTTTTAGGGGCATCGCATCAGCATGACCAAAGTTAACTTCAAATACCTTTACTTTGCATGTTGTACATAAGATCACAGGCCCAACGTTAGATTCTCTATATCTCGTCATGATGCCATATGACTGTCCACATACAGTACAGCTGACGTTCCCCTTTGCTGTGACCCCTTTACGGACATGCAGTTGAATTTTACATGCTGACATTGAATTGGGGTTAGGAAGTTTTGATCGACCCAGCTTTTCCGCTTGTGAAATAGCCTTAAGTACTTTCTTACTTACACCATGTCTTCTCATCGAATGCACTCTATTATCATTAACGCTTATTGAAACCTAAACTATCTAGCAGCTGATACCTGCCCTACACTCCTAAAGACTTCCTGCTGTCTATGCGCTCTTGCAATCTTTTCAAAATATTCGGTTAACTCTTCTTTTAGAATATCATCAGCGTATTCAAGCTCTGCTAGAAAACAGCTACTAAATTCCTTTTCAATCAACGCCAATGCTGATTTCGTTAGGTCGCTTGTCTCTTTAAATGACTGTTCAATGAGTTTAATTAGCCCCTGCCTTTCATGTTCATCTGCTATTAAATCATTGATTTCATAGGCTGTCGAAGCACAAAACATTAAAGATTCAGTGGCATTTTTGTAGTAACAATAGCGGTGCTCAGTACCTTTGACTTCTTCAATAAGTTTTACCGCTGCAAATTGAAACAATAGTTCCTCTGAACGATTATTATCATCTTCATAGCAACGTTCTAAAAATTCTGAATAAGACATTAATACATTTTCCTTTATTAGTAAGAAAGTTAATCAAATAGGCCGCCAAAGTCTTCGGCTCGCTTCTTTGCTGCATTTCGAGCCTTTCTAACCTCGATTGGGTTACGGTTATAATCACCGGCGGTGTGAAGCAATAGTTTACCCGCCTTTAATTCGCCGTAAGCAGAGCCTTTATTAATACTGTTCTCGTTTTTTCCAGCGAACTTTTTTCGAGTTTTCTTAGGAAATGAGCGTTTTTTCTTTGCCATATTTAACCTCGCTTAACTGACTACTTCGTAACTCCACTTGTAGCTACTATATAAGAATGGTCGACTGCCTTCTTTTTTGGTTTCTACACATGAAAGTCGTACATGAGTGCCCAAAGCGAGTTTTCGAATCTCTTTTGCACACTCTACTTTCATCGTTTGAGGGAAAACCTCACCAGCTATAGGTCTAACGCCGTTTTTACGTCTTGAATAGTCATAGAACACCTCACAAACCACATCAACGTATTCACTTGGATCACGTCTACCAACCGAGCCCATAAAAACTCCAATATTCCACCATGTTTACTGGAATCTAGCATACAGGTTGGTACTACATTTACCATTTTGCGCCAGGTGCAAATTTCCAGAACGATTATCCTCACTATACCCAACTTTATTTGGCTATATAGGAATATCAGCTATTACTGATGCACTTCTAATAGTCAAGTGGCTATTTGCGTACTATTGAACAAGGCGTTTCTATTCTTTAAGAGATAATGAAGTGCACGTGCGATATATCTCCACAAGCACCGGTTCGTTTCCATTTTTGACACCACGTCAGCAGTTCGCTTTTTACATAATTTTCGAACGCTGGTCGGTCCTAAGCCTTCATACCTATTGCTGTGGATTAGTAAATTTGGTCACATAGTTAGATGAGAAAAAGTAAGTCAGATATGGCTTTGGTGAAGTGTGTGTTGAATCGGTCGAAACAAGGAAAGGGGCAAAAGTGTGCCAAACAAAAACGCCCTTCACTCAGATGAAAGGCGTTTGTTATTTGAAGTTTTAGTTCTTGGGTTAAAGCACTAAGCCACCGTCAATCTTGAGCACTTGTCCTGTGATGTAGGCGCTCTTGTCAGAGGTGAGGAAAGAGACGCCATTGGCGATGTCTTGTACTGAGCCCATTCGGCCTAAAGGGGTTTTGCCTTCCATCATTTGAATCACTTTCTCTGGTAGGTTCTTGGTCATGCCGGTGGCGATAAAGCCTGGCGCAACGCAATTGACGCGGATTTGCGCGCCCTTTCTTGATAGCTCTTTCGCCCAGCCTTTGCTCATAGAAATAACGCCGCCTTTACTCGCACCGTAGTTGCTCTGGCCGATATTGCCGTCCGTCCCCACGATAGAAGAAATGCTGACAATGCTGCCTGCACCTTGTTCTAGCATGACAGGAGCAACGCGCTGGGTGAGTAAGAACACCGCTTTTAGGTTCACGTCGATAACGCTATCCCAATCTTGCTCTAACATGTCTGGCAACAGTGCATCGCGAGTGATGCCCGCGTTGTTAACCAACGCATCGATTCTTCCGTGATGCTCTACAATACTTTCTACCACTTCGCTGACGGCTGCTGCATCACACAAATTCACTTGATAACTGCTTAGCTGCGCCGACTGGCTCCATTCCACAGGCGATATATCTAGCCCGACAACGTGGAATCCATCCTCCAGTAATTGCTCACAAATCGCTTGGCCAATACCACGAGCCGCACCAGTGACTACTGCTACTTTTTCCGGTTTCATCTTGGTCTTCCTTAAATGTTGAGATTACAAATTCGCTTTTATCCCTAGCGTTTTTGTTTTTATGCCTAGCCGCGTTACAGCTGCGCTTCTCATACGCAGGGTCTTTCATATCTTATAAAAACTATAGAAACAGTCTGGGAGTCGGATGTGAACTAATCAAGACAACTTGATGATGGTTTGCCAAATAGTTCGTTTCCGTCACCGTTCTGCCGATCAACCTGTGCAACAAATGCGCTTTTTGTTGAATAACTTGTCTTTCATTTAAAGCTCAGACGAATAATTTTTAGATTAGGCAGCAAAGTCACATTAAACCTGTGGGTATTACATTCTTGATATCAAAAATCTGGATTACGATTTTAAAGATACAGCGTGTTTTTAAATATGGACGTGAAAAGAGACGCCTTACCTGACAAAGATAAGAATACCTACGGGAGATAAAATGAATCAGGCTTACATAGACGCAGCAAGAACGCTGCAACAATGCACGTTTGGGGGTTCCCAGCGTGACATTAATGACCTTGTTCAATCAGGAAGCATAGAAAACTGGGTCGCTCAACAAACACTTATTCCCTCTTCTTCTTGGCTGACGCACTTTGAACAAGATGAGCTTAACGTACCCGACTTAGGGCAAGGCTTGTATTACGCCAGCAGTTGGACTCGCATGACAGTAGAAGGGCAAGACATTCTGCGCCAACGCATCGCATATACCCTCTCCCAACTCTTTGTGGTGAGCGTGAAAGATCCGGCGTTCAGTGCCGCCTCTAAGCGTCGCTACATGTGCCAATACTTTGATGGGTTGCTCGATAACGCTTTTGCTAACTTTCGAGATGTGATTCGTTTTGTGTCGACATCCCCAATCATGGGTGAATATCTGACCTTCGTAAACAACGTTTCTAATGAGCTCACTGCCCCAGATGAAAACTACGCACGAGAGCTGTTGCAGCTGTTCACGCTTGGCCCAGTCAAACTGCGTAATAACGGTGAAGTACGTTTGGATGCCGAAGGTAACGAAGTTGCATCGTACACTCAAGAAGACATTGAAGAACTGGCTCGTGTGTTTACCGGTTGGAAATTCATCGACATTCGCGGTAACGACAAATACAGCCAGCCGATGGAACCGCGTGGTGAGCACGACATGGGTGAAAAACGCATTCTTGGTAAGAAGTTCCCTGCCGGCGTAAGCGCAGTAGATGAACTGGAAGCCGTGATTGAACTCTTGATGAACCAAAACACGCTCTACACCTTTGTGACCAAATTCTTCATCAATAAGCTTGTGACCAGTAACCCTAGAGCAGGCTACATTCGCCGTGTGCGCCGTGCATTCAAGCGCTCCGATGGCGATATGCAAACGCTAGTGATCGCGATTTTAACCGACAAAGACGCTCTGCGTTCTGGCAACACTGTAGGAAAACTGCGTGACCCACTGTCTGTATTTACGCATGCGATGCGCGCGCTACAAGTGAAGCGACGTGACGGTGTGATGATGTGGCCAAAGCAGTTCAACTGGTACAACAGAACGCTGCCTCTCTCTGCCCCTTCTGTGTTCTATTACTACCAACCGGATGATGCGCCTAACCACCCTGATTTTAATGGTCTGGTTGCACCCGAGTTCAATGTTTACCAGTGGCATGACATCTATCAATACGGCATTCAATTCCGCGAGTTAATTGCTCGATTTGAAGAAGAAGCCAAAGATTGGTACATGGATGAAGCGCTATTCACCCGTTACCTTGCTTTTGATGACGAAGGCGTTGTGGATTACCTCAACGAGCATTTGTTTGCTTACCAAATGAGTGAACAAGCACGTCAATGCTATCTCGATTACCTTGCTCAGTGCCCAAGTCGCCAATCTAAATGGCGTAAAGAGATCAAGAATCTCGTTATGAACGCACTGCTTTCACCAGAATTCATCACACAGAGGTAATCACCATGAACTTAACTCGACGTCGATTTTTACAAGCAGGTTCGGCTGGTGTGGGGATTTCTGCGCTTAACCTTGCTGCATTCCCAGCCTTCGCGGATTCGTTTAACCAATGCAAGAATGGCTATCGCGCTGTGGTTGGTATCGACCTTGCGGGCGGTAACGATGGCTACAACATGCTTATCCCAACCGCCGCTAACGCCAACAGCCAATACCGCGCGCTACGTGGCAACTTGGCTTTGGATGAGACAACCTGTATCTACTTAGACGCAGTGAACGACGAGGCCAAATTGGCACTTAACCCAGCGATGGCAGCACTCAAACCCTATTGGGACAGTGCCAACCTTGTGCCTGTGGTGAACCTCGGCCCGTTGACTCAGCGCGTCAACAATGTGATTTACGATGAAAGCACTCGTCCGGCGCACCTGTTCAGTCACTCGCATCAGTCTACTATGGTGCAGTCTCATGCCACCAAATCACTATCGAAAGAAGGCTTTGGCGCGAAGACATCCACAGAGCTTGGCTCTATGCTGCGCAGCTTGAACGAGTTGTCACCGATGTTTGATATTGGCGGCACACAAGTATGGACGAACTGTATTGAAGCCCAATCCAACTCGGTCGGTTCTCAGCCACCAAGTGATATTTTCAACGATCAACGCTCACGCGATCTGTTCGATCAACTGCAGAGTACGGGCAGTTACGGCAATGTCTTCCAGTCTCATTATGCGGGCGTTGCTGTGGACTCAACCAGAATGTATGAGCAGTTCAGTGCGATTCTAAATGCCGAGATCCCAGACGTATTCCCAGAAACTCGAATCGGTAAGCAATTGAAAGCGGTCTTTAAACTGTTGCTGCACAAAGATCAGTTCCAACATCCTGCGCAGTACTTTAGTTGTAAGTTGGGCGGGTTCGATACTCACTCAGCTCAAATCAGCCGCCAAACCGGTTTGCTGCAAGAACTGGCAGAAGCCATGGCCGCTTTCCAATTGGCACTAGAGAACAACGGCTTGTTTGAGCAAGTGACCACGTTCACGCATTCTGAATTTGGTCGAACTCTGATTCCAAACGGTACAGATGGGACTGACCACGGCTGGGCAAGCCATGCATTAGTCATGGGCGGCGGTGTAGCCGGAAAAGCGATTGTGGGTGAATATCCAGACTTATCTGAGACGAGCCCGTACTTGCTTTCGCGTGGCCGTGTGATTCCAACTATCTCTTCTGATCAGCTTCATGCGAGCTTAATGGCGTGGTTAGGACTGTCTGAAACGGGAATTAATCAATTATTCCCTGCGCTGGATAACACTTTGACAGATTCAATCCAACCTCAGACTCTACCTCTGTTCAAATCTTGCTAATATAGTAGGAGATAAGTAACTAAGTAATCAGTTAATAACTAGCAAGGTTACTAATAAGAAAAAGCAGTGCTAAACAAAAGGCTCCGTTCACGCGGAGCCTTTTTATCATTAAGGCCAAAGCACTAGATCAACGTTCGAGTAGATTCCTCAACGTTTTCATACCGTCTCTTCATAAACGGATTGCGCTTTTGACAGCCAAGGCTGAAGCAAAAGATTGAACAACATACCTGCAATGAACAAGGAGATCACGATACTTGCCCCACTTGGCAAGTCATAATGCGCTGACGCCGCGATACCCGACAATATCCCTACGATGCCAATACTGATGCTCGCAACGAAGAATCTTGTTCCTTTCAGTGCTGCCGCACATAAAGCCGGAATCACCAACAAAGCAAATTCCAAATAGATGCCCGTTAGCTTGACCGTGATCGGCATTAGTATCGCGAAGATGAGATAGAAGCCACTGCCCTGCATGAACTCTGGCTTCACCCACACCAATAACAACATCGCTGCGGTGATTAATGCCAAAGGCCAAACATCATCCCACGTTGACCACAGCAACTGCCCGTTGAGAATCCCTTGAATAAAGTCTGCGCCGTGCGGATCTTTGCTCACCAGTAATATCGCCAGTGATGCCGACACCACAAACAAGCTGCCAATCATTGGCTCTAAATGCTGTTGGTAGCGCTTTTCCATTAGGGCGATCAGACCACAAAGCAATAACGACATCACCCAAGGGCCAACCATCTCACCAAAGAAAGAACCAGAGAAGAGATCGTATTGGTTCAACCAATAGTGACTCAGCGCTGCCCCCAAGGCCGCAACTTGTGCCACCGCCAAATCAATAAAGATAATTTGGCGTTTTAACACTTGCTGCCCGAGCACCACGTTACCGACCAGAGCAATCAAGCCACACAGCACCGCTGGTAATAGCCATGCATAATCTGCCATGGTTTAGATCTTCACCGGAACAGGTTGCACGAGCACATCCAACAAATCATCGATAACTTGGTCATACATTTCATCCAGACTTTCGCCATCAGAAACCGTCAAAGGCAACTGAATCAGCGGCTTATTGGTTTGTTTCTGTAGCCAGTTTGCTGGACGCTGGTCTTGATGCGACGAGTAGACAATCGCTTCAAAAGAATCCGAGTCCAACTTAGTTAAAGATTGAAGGTGAGAAGTGGTAGGAGAAATGCCTGGTTTCGGTTCTAGGTCAGCAATTTGCTCCATGCCAAGCCAATCGTATAGATAACGGTAGGTTTCGTGATAACCCACCACTTGTTTACCCTTTAATGGCGCGGCTTTCTCATTCCATTCATTAAGCTTTTTACGCCAGTGAGCACGGAACTTCATACCATTCACTTGATAGCTTTGCGCGTTATCAGGATCGATGCTCTTCAAACGTTCCGTCACAGCGCGCGAAATCGCAACCATGTCATTCGCCGCAAACTGCACATGTGGGTTTCCGTGCGCATGAATGTCCCCCATGCTGCGGTCGACATGATCATGAGTGTCTAACATGCGCACGAAATCGGTGGCATAGATCATGCTTTGTGAACCGTTTTGTACCGCACCATTGCTACTGCGAACTTGCAACATAGGCAACCATCCTACTTCTAACTCCGCACCAGAACACATTGCCATGTCGGCTTGGCGCATCTTTGCAATCAAAGAAGGGCGAGCTTGTACATAATGAGGATCTTGCTTGGCGGTGGTCGCGGAATAGATGGTCGCGTCTGGAGCGTGACTTTCGAGAAGGGCTTTCCATTCTGGCTCACAAACAAAGATATTAAGAGCCAAAGCAGGTGAAGAGATGATGGCAGCCCCCGCCGCCATCATCGCTAAACTGCATTTATCTAATGTCAGCTTAGAACGCATGTGCACCGTGCGCTCCAAATGTCATCACGTATTGCAGAGTGAATACGTTGTCTGTCTCGCTATCTTGGTTATCAATGCGAGTGTATTGCGCACGGATAGTACCAAAGTGAGAAGAATCCCATGCGATCATCGCATCCATTTCTTTATCATTCAGTGCTGTGAAGTGCATGTGGTCGCCGTGCGCGTGACCATCGTAGCTTTCTGCTTCACCGTAACGTAGACCTGCTGACCAGCTTGGGTTAAAGCGATAAACACCCGATACGTAGTATGCGCTTAGGTTGTCTGGCGATTCAGCATCGTTCTTGTATTTGCTGTCCACCACACCGTCTAGCAGCATGTATTCCGCAGATAGCGTGAAGTTGCTGTACTTGTAGTTACCATCTGGCGCCCACTTCCATACAAAGTCTGCACCGTATAAGTTTTCACCCGTTACCGCAGCTGCGTGGCTGTGGTCATGATCATGCTCATCTGCGTGGCCGTGATCATGGTCTTCGAACTCTGTTACCTTACCGTTTTCGTTACGTAGGTAGCTCAGGCCAAACTGCCAGCTTGAAGACTCAGAAAAGTCGCTGCCAAGCTTAAGTGTTGTCGTGTAAACGCCAACTTCAGAACCATCTTCAACAGAAGACATCTTGCTGCCGCTTAACGCTTCTACACCCAACTTCACATATAGGTCTGTTGGAAGAACGATGTTTGCGCGCACACCGTCATCGTAGTAATGCGAGCCAAGGAAAGTACGGTAAGCAATTGGACGCTCAACAAAGCTGTCCGTGTGCATGTGTTGGTTGTTCAAGTAACCAAAGTCAGATAGGAAACGACCCGCACGTACATTTAAGCCGTATGGTAGTGCTAGTGTCTCGATAAACGCCTCTTCAAGCATTAGCTCGGTTTCATCACCGTGGCTTTCTAGAACCGCCGTTAATGCGCCGTGGAATTTATCATCGATGTTTGCAGACATGTTCAGCTCAGTATGACCTAGGCCAAAACCTTCTTCACGCTCTGAGTTATGACGCTGGCCATCTTGATAGTAACCGTCTAGTACCACGCCAATCTGAGGGTTCGAAAGCGTATCGGCAAAAACTGGGGAAACAAACAAGCTACCAACCGCTAAAGAGACCAATTTCTTATTCACTACGTTTTTCCTTATTTTGTTATGTTATAACACCATTTAATATTTCGCGGATGTTATAACATAACAAACACTAAAAAAAGTGTAGCTTGTAACATTTTGTAAATTTAGTTTTTATGAAAATTATCAATAACAATCATAAGGTTAATTAGAAGAATCTTGCTCCATCGTCGTATTTATTCCTATACGTCCTGCTCTGTTGTGATCTTTCCAATACAAGTGAGTAAGTGAAAATCTCGCGCTCCAAGGGTTGAAAACCGACCTGTGTGAAACTACGTATACTTAAACAATGCAAAGCAAACACTGGAAATATGCAATGATAAACATGGACTTTTCACAACGTTTGGTGATTAAAACTGGCGAACAAGATTGGGTAGCCAGCCCAGCCGCTGGTGTATGGCGCAAACCGTTGGAACGAGAAGCGAAAGAGTCTGGGCATACCACCAGCGTGGTGAAGTACGAGCCGAACTCACAGTTCTCGACGCACCCTCATCCATACGGAGAAGAGATACTGGTGCTCGAAGGGGTGTTTTCTGACGAACATGGCGATTACCCAGCGGGGACTTATCTCCGTAATCCTCCGGGAAGCCAACATGCCCCATTCAGCAAAGACGGTTGCGTGATCTTAGTAAAACTCAATCAATTTGATCCTAACGATCTAGAAACGGTGCGCATCAATACCAATCAAACCGAGTGGTTGCCGGGTATTGGTGGTTTGGAAGTGATGCCATTGCACAACTTCGAACACGAGCATGTTGCGTTGGTTAAATGGCCTAAAGGTGAAAAATTTCAGCCACACCGCCACTTTGGAGGTGAAGAGATCTTTGTCCTATCTGGAGAGTTTAAAGACGAACTGGGCGAATACCCTACCCACACTTGGCTACGCAGCCCTCACATGAGTGAACATTTTCCTTTCGTCGAGGAAGAAACGGTAATCTGGGTCAAGACTGGCCATTTGCCTGTCGATTAATCTAGCCCCTTTACAAAAGCAAAACGGCTCGAACATTCGAGCCGCCATCAAAGACACTTAACGGGTCAATTAAGCGTTCATAATTTTTGAGTAAAGCCAGTCTTTTAGCTCTGCACGGTTATGTTTCATCGTGTTCATTTCGTGGTCGTCGATTGGGCTTCCTCGCAATTCTAGTTGGCGTATTTCCTTGTCGAGCGTGTTGTAGTTTTTAGCGTTTTCAGCAAACGTGGCGTCATCTGCCGTAAGTTGAGTAATGGTATCCAAATGTTCTGGGAATTCATGAGTTAATGAGTGATTTTCACCTAACATAGAGACCTCTTTGGCTGAGTACATTTCAAGTTAAATAAGCTGCTCAAATCTTAAGCAACACTTAAAATAACCATAGCATTTCATGAGCGGTTAATTCGTCGTATCGCCCACAAAAAGACTAACAAATTCATTTTCAATATTTTCTATAAAGTGTTTCCCTCACTCTCCTAATAGTCGAACGCCAAAGATGCCACTATGATTGTTGCATATCGAATTTAAAAGGAATCTCAATTATGCAAAAAATCATCCTGATTACTGGTTCTACAGACGGCATTGGTTTAGAAACTGCAAAGATGTTAGTGGCAGATGGTCACCACGTAATTGTTCATGGCCGTAACGAAGCAAAGGTTCAAAACGTAGAGCAAAGCTTGATTGAGATGAACGCTGGCAAAGTGGAAAGCATCGTTGCTGACCTATCTTCAGTCAAAGCCGTGAAACAGATGGTTGCGGAAGTGGCAGAGCGCTTTGGCAAACTGGATGTGATCATCAACAACGCTGGCGTGTTCGCGACACCTAACTCAAGAACTCAAGAAGGTCTTGATGTGCGCTTTGCCGTTAACACCATCGCGCCATACATGCTGACAAAAGAGTTACTTCCACTACTTGGCAACACAGGTCGTGTTGTAAACCTATCTTCTGCAGCACAAGCACCAGTGAGCATCGAAGCCTTGATGGGCGATAAACCATTGTCAGACGGTGAAGCTTATGCTCAAAGTAAACTGGCTCTGACCATGTGGTCACGCGTTATGGGATTGCAGTTGAAAAACGTCGGCCCGATGGTGGTTTCCGTCAATCCAAAATCATTCCTTGGCAGCAAAATGGTGAAAGACGCTTACGGTATCGCGGGTAATGACATCAGTTTGGGCGCAGACATTCTAATTCGTGCTGCACTATCGGATGAATTTGCTCAAGCACATGGTTCGTACTTCGATAACGACATTGAAGCTTTTGCCGCTCCTCATCGTGATGCATTGAATGACACCAAATCACAACAAGTGGTAGACGCGATTGAAGCAGTGATTGCCAAACTCGCTTAATTCCACACGGTTGATTTCTATTAAACACCTAGCTTCGGCTGGGTGTTGTTGTTTTTAGGTACTGATTTCTGTGTATTGGTTTCTGTGTACCAGTTTCTAGCGTTTCTGTTTCTCACGTTTCTGTCTCTGCGCTTATAAAACTGCCACCATTGCTCATTTTCAATAAAATCTAAAAACTCATTCGATATAAAGGCTAATTATCAACAAACCTATCTCTTGTTAATCTTCAGCCATCGGGAAAAGCGCCAGACTCAAACGCGTTCGTTCCCATTATCTTTCGCGAGTGATGACATCGAATCATCCCGCTTTTAACTGGAGATCCAACTATGAACTATGAGGGCAAAGTTTACCGACCATGGCCGGAATACCGCAGCATCTTAATCCAAACCACATTGGGTTGTAGCATCAACACCTGCACGTTTTGCAGCATGTTTGATGACAAACGCTTTAAGGTACGCCCTATTGAAGACGTGTTTAAAGACATTGAAGAAGCACGCTTGAACTACCCACAGGTAGAGTCGATCTTTTTGATTGATGGTAACGTTATGGCGGCACGTACGGATTACTTGCTTAAGATCTTCGACAAACTGCGTTCAACCTTTCCTGAATGCAAAAAGATATCTCTTTACAGTGGATTGAACGATTTCCGCCGTAAAACCATTGCTGAATTGAAAGAGCTAAAAGATGCGGGTTTAGACATGGCCTATTCTGGCCTTGAATCTGGCGACCGCGTTGTTCTTGAGCGCATTAAAAAACGCATGTCACCAGAGCAAGCGATCGAGGGCATGGCAATGGCAAAAGAAGCTGGCATTGAAGTGTTGCTGTCTTTCATCTTTGGCCTTGGCGGACGCGAACGTTCAAAAGAACACATTATTGCGACAACAGACATCTTGAACCAAATCAATCCTGAGCAAATCGCTCCGATGGCACTTGCGATTCAACCAGGTACGGTAATGGAACAAGAAGTAAAGAATGGCGAGTTCATTATGCCAACTCAACTTCAAGTGCTTGAGGAAGAGAAATACCTACTCGAAAACTTGAACATTGATACCTTCTACTGGGGCGACCATGGTAACAACATCGTTCCACAAAAAGGTTGGTTGTTGGATTCACGCGAGGATTTTCTGAGAAACATCAATCACGCGATTGCATCTAACCCAATGGCAAAAGACAACGTTATCCAGACTTTCTCTTGGTAGTCGTTCTCTCTCCCGCTAGATAAGCACAATAAAAAACGCTTTCCGATTGGAAAGCGTTTTTGTTTATTTCTGATGGGTAGCCAGTTCGGTTTCCCAGTATGGTGGCTGCCCGTAATACTCGGCAAAGTAATCAATAAAGGCACGAACCTTAGGTGCGATCAAACGTGAGCTAGGGTAAACCGCCCAAATGCTGGCGTTCATCACCAATGGATAGTCTTCCAAGATTTCAACCAATTCACCGGCTTGAAGCTGTTTGTAGACACTCCAAATCGAGTTAATCGACACACCAAGCCCATCGATACAAGCATCACGCATCGCATCGCCGTTATCGGTTCTAAAACTGCCCGAAGCGCGCATCGCATAATGACCATCTGGGGTTTCAAACACCCAATTCTCCAATCCCATTAGCGTCACGCATTCATGCTCAGCAAGTTCTTGCGGTGTTTTCGGCGTTCCGTGCTTTTCTAAATACTCTGGTGAAGCGACAATGATGCGACGATCCGGTGCTAATTTGCGTGCCACCAGCGTTGAGTCTTTCAGCTCCGCAAGACGAATCGCGACATCGAACCCGCCTTCAACCATATCAATAATGGAATCGGAGAAACGAAAATCTACCGTTAGCTCCGGATAAGCCGCCATAAAGCCTTTGAGAGCAGGCACAAGATGCAAACGCCCAAACGACGCTGGCGCTGTAACTCGAAGCGTGCCAGTTGGCGCACTATGACCTACTCCGACCGCACCTCGCGCCGCTTCTACCGTTGCAAGCACTTCTTCTGCGTGTGGCAAAAATGCCTGACCTTCTTCCGTTAATGAGACCTTACGTGTGGTTCGGTGCACAAGGCGAACGCCTAGCCCTTCTTCCAACTTATTGATGTGGGCACTGGCAACGGCTGGCGATAATCCAAGCTCTTGTCCTGCCATGCTGATGTTGTGCGTTGATGCCAAACGAACGAAAAGCTTGAGATGTTCTATATTCATTTCATTTTCAACTTATTCTATAAAGTCCGACGTCAATGTCGGGCATTTTCATCTGACACAATAGTAAAGCATTGAACGTGAAGCAAAGCTTTTTAAGAGAAATTGTTAGAAGAAACTGATAGGCAAGTAGAAATCTAATTCAAACGCTTCTTCATGATTTAAAAAGTGGTTTTGATAATAATGCACATATGCAGGAGTCGAGCGTTGCTTAAAGCCCGAGTTTGGCAGCCATTTCTCCAACACCATACTGATTTGAGGAAGCAACTCACCATACACACCAGTCAACCTGAACACCGCATGTAAGCCACCCGGAATGGTCATCTGATTCACTACGCCGCGATACTTAAGCGGTTTATCAATGGCCATGCACGCCACATAACGACATTTGTCCAACTCAACCCAAGCCGGGTTGGAATGATGCAAACCATATTGCGTAGAGAAGTCTCGGTTCTCTGAATTAGCCCATGCTTTTAACACCAACCAAGCATTGCGAATAGAACGGTTGTAGCCTTCATGACGAACATAAGCAGCAAAACGCTGTGGCACTTCAACAATCTTTGGCTCAGGTAAGGTACGCTCCGCGACTCGATGGTACCCCGCCGCTACTTCTGGATCTTTGAGATACGGCTTTTCCGCGACGTGCAAATCATGCTTACGCCAAGCACCAGGGGACATATCAAACGTGGATTTAAAGGCACGGCTGAATGACGATACAGAACTGAAACCACACTTGTTAGCAATCTCTAATACCGACGATTTGGTATCGAACATCAACTGGTTTGCTGCGTATTCCATTCGTGTGCGACGGATGTATTGATGAATCGACTCCCCCACCACATCTTTAAAAATACGGTGGAAATGCTGCTCAGAATACGCTGCTACATCGGCTAGCTCTTTAGCGGATAATTCTCTGCTAATGTCTTGGTGAATGTAGAACAGTACGTCATTGATTCTGGAAACTTGTTGCTGACTCATAATTTAGCGTTTGATTTAAATAGCATAAATGGACATGTTTAACAGCATAGATGGACACACTTAAGTTAGCAAATCCCATGTACTATCTTCTGAATAAAACCAAAATTAAAAAATACGAGAAACACAACACATGGAAATCGCACAGTCACTACAACAAGTAAAGTCATCGTACATTCGAGAGATCCTCGCTGCCGCTAGCGATAAAAACGTCATCTCGCTTGCTGGCGGTTTGCCAGACGAGAAGACCTTCCCAATCGACTTAATGAAGCCGACGCTTGAAAACTTGGCCAACATGCCAGAGGTGTTCCAATATGGTTCAACCGCAGGCTATGGACCGCTGCTGAACTTCCTAAACGGTTACTTCAAGCTGCCTGAAACACACACCGCGATGATCACCACTGGCTCTCAGCAAGGTTTGGATTTGATTGCTCGTGCTTATGTGAATCCGGGTGACAAAGTGGTAATGGAAGCCCCAAGCTACCTTGGTGCGATGCAGGTGTTTGGTTTGGTTCAAGCAAACATCGTTACTGTTTCTCAAACTGAGTTCGGTCCAAACCTTGGAGAGCTAGAGCAGTGCTTCGCAGAGCAAAAGCCGAAGATGTTCTATGCGGTGCCAGATTTCCATAACCCAACAGGCGTATGCTGGGCACTAGAAACGCGTCAAAAGGTTGCAGAACTTTGTATTCAATACAACGTGGCTTTCATCGAAGATGCTCCGTACCGCGAGCTGCGTTTCTCTGGTGAAGCTTTGCCTTTGGTTTCTGATTTCTGTCCACAGAATTCTATCGTACTGCGTTCATTCTCTAAGATTGCATCACCAGGTCTTCGTATCGGTGTGGTTACGGGTAAAACTAGCTACCTAGAACCGCTGATTAAAATCAAACAAGGTGCCGATCTGCACTCAAGCGTACCGATGCAAGCCCTACTGCACGGCTTGCTTCAACATGACAACTTCGAAACCCACATCAGCACCATTTGTGAACTGTACAAGTCTCGCTACGATGTGATGTATGCAGAGCTAGAAAAACAGCTTCCATCAAGCTGCGTCCTCAAGCCTGTTGATGGTGGTATGTTCGTGTGGGTAGAGATCCCAGAGTGCGATACCTTTGAGCTGGCAAAATCACTGCTTGCGAACGGCGTGGCTGTTGTACCGAGCCCTGTCTTCTACCCAGAAGGTTCTGAAGTGAAAGCGGCACTGCGTCTTAACTTCACCAATGCAACACCAGAAGAATTAAAAGTGGCGGTAACACGCTTAGCAGACGTACTCAACGCGCTGTAATAAAAATTACACCTTAAAATCCAAATACCTGCCTTTGAGATGCGAATTAAGTCTCAAAGGCAGCGTTTCAAAAAGTTCCCAAAAAAATTTATTTTTTTCTCTCAAAATCAACTCTCTACGTTAAGTGTCTGTTTTCGCTTGATCCTCGCACTGTCGCAAAAAATAGATCTCGATCACGGATTTGAAGCCTTGAAAAGTTACGTCTATCTTTCAGAAAAAAGACATCGACCTTGCAGCATCATCTGCGAATTCAAACACTTTTGATCGTGACGGCTTATCACTATCGAAAGTCGAGCTGAAACCATCAGCAATGCAGTCTTGTGAAGATGAACGTGGCGAGGACGCAATTACAACCATTCTGAATGTCGCTATACCAATCCGCGATTGGACTTATACACGTCGGCTTAGCGCATCATATTACAGAGGGGTTTATCAGGATGAACAATCGACCATCGAAAGGACTCGTCGTAACTGGCTTGTCCGCCATGCTTTCTCTCGCTGCGATTCAAACCGCACAAGCGAGCAACTCACCAAACTGTAGCGACGTATTAGCCGGCAACAAAACTGCCGCGTCGCAGAAAATGACTGTCTTACTGGGTGAAGACATCACCCAATCTAACCTCGTCACGACGGTTGTTCCGGCAAAAAACAATCCGTTTGTGACCGAAGAGTTAGTATCAGTTTCAAACGACGTATCACCCAACGGTTTACTGCCGAAGAAATCATTGGAAGAGATCAAGCAAGTTCGTGACAACATTGAGAAAGCGGGCATTGAAGTCAGCAAACTCCAAGGTACGTTTGAAGTGGCGTTTGTCAGCCTAATCGACGGTCATTGCCAGTTCTCTACCAATAAGCTTACCACTAACGCGAAGATCGACTTCGACCACTTAGAAGGGTTGTCTGCTTATTCTATCCCTGCGCTACTCGCTATGGTTGATAAATCTTATGCGATGGCAGAAGCTCGAATTGAAGAAGAAAAAGCGCGTGTTGCGGAAGTTGAGCGCGAGAAAGAACGACGAAGAGAAATGGCAGCTGCAGCGGCGGCCGCTCGTTACCAAGACGCGAACGTACTTGTTCGAGTTGAGAAGTTTGATGGTTCTAACGTCACCTTCTCAGTGACTAACTTAGCCTCTGACGGCGAGTTACAACCGAACTTTAATACCTTCAGAGCGTATCAAACCGACAAGGGCGAGTTGATTTACAAATCCGAATCTTTGTTGAGCTTGGTCGATCAGGAGGGTAATGGCCTAACGACGATTGGTATCGCTGAGCTTGGCCCACAAGCGGGCAAAGATTTGACCATTTCTCCAGGAGAAACTCGTCAGTTCATTACCAGTATCGAATCAGAAGTCGCACCAGAGGCTAAGCTAAGCCTAGAGTTCCCGGCAAAAGTTCTGAACACGGATGACGCTTTCTCTTTGTCCTTTACGGATTCAGTTGCGATGGCGACTGCAGGGCTGAACTAAATAGCTGAGCTGAACAAGTCGTAGGGCAGAACTAACTAGCAACCACGGGTGTCCCTTGTCGTTCCTTGCTATGCCTTGAAGGCAAATACTAAAACGAAAAAAGCAGACATTAACGTCTGCTTTTCTTTTAGTTCTGACACTGATACGCGTTAGCGAACATGGTCACTGAGCTTGAGAAACCAAGTGGTTGATACAAGTAAAGCGTATCTGCCCCTAGCTCT
The DNA here is from genome assembly GCF_001557945.1 of Vibrio sp. CUB2. Taxonomy (NCBI): domain Bacteria; kingdom Pseudomonadati; phylum Pseudomonadota; class Gammaproteobacteria; order Vibrionales; family Vibrionaceae; genus Vibrio; species Vibrio sp. CUB2. Next base: position 189,755 of record NZ_LNRB01000001.1, read on the forward strand.
GCTGCTTTAATGCGCATTTGGTTTAGTGTGCCCCAAACCATGTCTTTGTCTGCATGAAGCCAGTAATCATAAAAGTGGCCTTCTGAGCCCATTACTGTGCCTAGGTGCTGGCAGTTTGCGATTGCGTTTACATCATCCCAAATCACTTTCACTTGCTCAGACTCTTGCGTTGGGAAGGTCACGCAGCCAGTTAACAACGTTGCTAATGCTGCAGCAGTCATTAACTTTTTCATAATTTCTTCGCCTTAGAATTAAATAGTCTGCGGATTCTATTTATCACCCAGACGATGACCAACAAATTATTTTTATGCTTTACATAACAGCCTGTTTAGGTGCTTTTGTTGGTCGTTTTAATGCCCTTGCATCTCGAATATTCAACGTCATCAAAGTCAAATTGATGAAGCCAGCAAGTAACTCCGCGATTTGAACCACATAGAAAGTGGTATCAAACCGCCCAAGTTCCGCTAAGTGATGAAGGTAAATGGCTGATGGAACAAGAATCAAGACGCCGTTCAACGCAATGAAAGGCATGCGCTTTTTCTTTGCAGCTAATGGGCCTTTCTTTACATTCGGAGCCATCTTAGACCCAGTAATACCAGCTGCCGCCATTAAAGGTACTACTGCCCAAATCGCATAAGAAATATAGGTTTTGACGAACAAGATAGCTTGGTGATCACCAAATAATTCAACCAACACGGTGCTAATAAAAAAGCTCATGATGAGCAGATAGGCACTGATAGAGCTGAGTCGATGAGCTAGGCTGAGTGACTTTTTCATAGCGATATTCTCTTTTTTGATTTGATGTAAGTAGCGGTACAAAATAAAGATTACACAACAATCATTGCATGCGCAACATTTGCATTTAAAACAAATTGTAGACCTGACTCGATATTTGCGCCTGAAAGTTTTAACTTAATGTTTTTAATGAACATTCACTTTCAAACAAAAACAGAGTTGTGATTGGATTTTGTGAAGGAATTGGAGTAAAACTGAAGGGTAGATGAAAAAAGGAACTGAATTTGGCTTCCAAAAATAAACTGATCCGCTATCAATCCACTGAAGTCGCAGATGTTTTCAGTAAAGAAGATGAGCTGATCAAACTCGTGCGGACGGATCAACTCTCTCAAGTCTTATTGTTGTGGCAAGTGAAAAGCCCAACGCTCGTCCTTCCTGCGGGAAAGAAGTGGCCTATTTCAGACGAGCTTGAACAAGGCCTTGAAGAGACGAACTGGAAGCTATTCTCTAGAAAAACTGGCGGCGCACCCGTACCTCAAGTTCCTGGAATCATTAATCTATCCCACATCTATCATTGGCCAGAAGGTCAGCCATACGATATCAAAAAAGCGTATCTCGACTTATGTTCTGTCCTAGAGGTTTTCTTTGAACAACTTGGTGTGAAGGTTGATGTGCACGCAACACCCAACTCCTATTGTGACGGGGACTACAACCTAAACATCAATGGACAAAAAGTGGTGGGAACCGCACAACGAGTTTTACTGAAGAAAGGCGGCGGGCAAGTGGTGCTCTCTCAGGCCTGCATTCTTATTGATGCGGATGTAGAAAAGATCGTTGAACCTGTGCAGTTATGTAATCGCCTTTGCAGGCATAACGATGATATTCGCGGCGACGTGCACACTCCCCTATTCAATCACATAGATGAAAGGCCAGATACTGACGCGCTGTTCCAACTGCTAACTCAAGCCTTTTTGGATCACGCCAAGCACTAGCCTCACTCTTAAGAGCAAGGTATACGCTCTATGCCTTGCTCCATCCTTGATTCAATAAATGCTATTGAGTGTAATCATTTCGCTCGCTGTCTTTGTCTGATAGATACTCGACAAACTCAAACTGCATCCCATGATCTTCCAAGTAATAGACGTTTTTACGAAATGGGTGTTCCGCGCCCCAGTGGTCAAGCTCATAACCCACTTCTTTTAATCGAGCGACGAGCGCATCAACATCAGGAACGACGATGCCGAGGTGCTTCATGCCAGTAAAATGTGTCGTCCAATGCCTAGCATCGCCATCTCCACCATCGGAGATCGCAATGTAAGAATGCTCATCTCCGACATGAAACCATTCGATGGGACGTCCAAACCAGTCATCAAGCTTACCGCTGCCACGGATTGTCCACTCTGGAATAGCAGTCGTTAAAAATTCAATGGTTTTGCGCGCATTTACGACGGAGATATTGGCGTGTTCAACATAGCTTTTCATAACGTTGTTCCTTGTTAATTTGGGTTATCGTTTTAGTTTTCCTTTTGCTTGTTAAACACTCTAAGACCTCAAGCAAACTTGAGGTAAAGACTGCATTTTAACGCTGTCGTGAGAAATGAGATCTGCTTCAAAAAATTATCCATGACAGAAATAGTTGAAGCTAACGCTTAAAAGCCTCAGAATGTCGCACTTTTCGCGTCGTACATAAATTCGACGCCTTGTTATCTAACTCGACAATTGAGAATCATACATATGGGTTTTACCTCGTTAGGTCTATCTGCTCCAATCCTTAAAGCTATTCAGGAAAAAGGCTACGACACCCCTTCGCCAATTCAGGCACAAGCAATTCCAGCTGTTTTGGAAGGGAAAGACGTGATGGCAGCAGCACAGACTGGTACAGGTAAAACGGCAGGCTTTACGCTTCCGATTCTTGAACGTCTGTCGAACGGTCCACGTGTACGCAGCAACCAAGTCCGCGCATTGGTGCTCACACCAACTCGTGAGCTTGCTGCTCAGGTGCAAGAAAACGTGTTCATGTACAGCCGCCACCTACCTCTAACGAGTGCAGTGGTATTTGGTGGTGTGAAGATCAACCCGCAAATGCTTCGCCTTCGTAAAGGTGCGGACGTATTGGTTGCAACACCAGGTCGCCTATTGGACCTATACAACCAAAACGCAGTGAAGTTCGACCAACTAGAAATGCTGGTTCTGGACGAAGCAGATCGCATGCTAGACATGGGCTTCATTCGCGACATTCGCAAGATTCTTGATTTACTGCCTAAGCAGCGTCAGAACCTTCTGTTCTCTGCGACTTTCTCTGATGAAATCCGCGATCTTGCAAAAGGTTTGGTAAACAATCCTGTTGAAATTTCAGTTAACCCTGCAAACTCAACAGCACGCACTGTAGAACAATGCATCTACCCAGCAGACGTGAAGAAGAAAGCGCCAATGCTGGTCAAACTGATCAAAGACGGTGATTGGAAACAAGTATTGGTATTTACCAAAACAAAGCATGGCGCAAACCGCTTAGCGAAGTTCCTAATCGACCAAAAGATTACAGCTGCAGCAATTCACGGTAACAAGAGCCAAGGCGCACGTACTAAAGCACTGGCTGACTTTAAGTCTGGCGAAGTTCGAGTGCTGGTTGCAACCGACATCGCTGCACGCGGTATCGATATTCCTCAGCTTCCTCAGGTGGTTAACTTTGAGTTGCCAAAAGTAGCTGAAGATTACGTTCACCGTATCGGCCGTACTGGTCGTGCTGGTGAAGTGGGTAAAGCGATTTCTCTAGTGTGCGCACTTGAAGCATCAGAGCTGTTTGCGATTGAACGTTTGATTCAACAGCTGCTTCCTCGTAAAGAACTGGAAGGCTACGCACCAACGAACGTATTGCCTGAGTCGAAGCTAGATACTCGCCCGATCAAGCCAAAGAAACCGAAAAAACCTAAGAAGCCAAAGGCAGAAGGTGAAAACGGTCAAACTGCTGAGAAGAAAAACAGCGGCGGAAACAACAAACCAAAGCGTCGTTTCAACAGTGACAACAAAAACGGTAAAGGCGAAAACAAATCAGGCAAAGGCGGCGCTGGTAAGCCAAAAGGCAACCGTGACGGTCAAGCTCGCTCAAACGGCAAGCCAAGTGGTAACAAGCCGAATAACAACCAGTCTGGTGCGAACAAACCGGGCGCAAATAAAAACGGTAACGGTGGCAAACCATCAGGTAACCGCAAGCCTAACAACGGCAAGCCCGCAGGCGCAAAGCCTTCAAACGGTAAACCGTCAGGCAACAAGCCATCAGGACAACGTCGCAAGCCACGTCCGCAAGTAGCTAAGTAATTTGATACCGAATTAAAACGACAAAGCCGCTGACAATCTCAGCGGCTTTGTTTTATCTGCCATCTAGAGAAAACCGCGACCTTTTTCGCTTTCTTTCCTCAAATCATAAAAACCTGTGACTTTCCCCTCTATATTATTCACAAGACAATTGATTATCAGACTTTAGAAGTGATATTCATATGTATGCATTTAACTGATGAGAGGTGTTGTCAATGATTTCTGCACAAGATTTTCAAATTAAGCAATCCCAGTTTTCCTTTAAACAAGATCATTATCTTTTGGAAAAGATAAAAGGAATACGTGTAAAAACGAACACATTTAAAGACCATGCCTTACGTATCCTTTGCATCGGAACAATAGTCTCAAGCGTCGTTTGGATGGTTTGCCCTGAATCACTTGGAGCTTTTACCGCCCCTTTTGCCTTCGTTGTGGGCATAATTGCTGCCCTCAATTCAACAAAAAAATACGAGCTACAAATTGAATTCCAACATGTTGATGGAACTGGCTTACAGTGGGTATCCGTAGCTAAGAGCAGCAATCAAAAAGTCAAAGACGTCTTTAAAGAACAAGTCATTAAAGTAACAAGCCAGCTCAGTTAATCAAATAACTAGCACCCAAAGGCATGTTGGGTTATCTCAAACAGCCCGTCGTTTGACCTTATCATTCCCAATGAAAATAAACTTAAAACTAGCAAGTTACTTAAAAGAAAGCTCTTTCATTAACCAAGCTTTAAAAGCACTGATACGCAAAGAGCGCGAAGACGAAGGGTCATCAATTACCGAGTAACGAACACCTGGCTTTAAACCAATATCAAAAGGTTTCACTAGCATCCCTCTTTCAATAAAGTCGGCACAAACACTATCTGTTGCTAAGCACGCCCCGTGACCAGCTACCACAGCATTGATTCCCATATCAAAGGTGCCAACCTCCATCCACTGAAGTCTGTCTTTTTGAGTATCAACGTTGGCAGCTTTAAACCACTGCTCCCAATTGAATGCCTCTGAGTGAAAGTCAATCAGCCAACAACGTTGTAACTGCTCAGGGTGGGTAAACTTAATTGATTCAGCAAGTTGTGGAGAACAGTAAGGATAGATTTCTTCTTCAAATAACGTCTTTTGCTCCAACCCTAAATCGGTTGCATCTCCATCGCCTTGCCAAATTAGTACATCGGTCTCAGTGTGTCTGATATCCATGGTGTGGAGGTTTTGCATTCTGATAGGAATATGTGGGTACTCCATTGTAAATTTCCATAGCCTTGGCATTAGCCAACGAGTAGAAAAAGAACGCGGAGCACTAACATTCAACACGCCTTCTAGCGGTTCATTTTGAATTCGATTTAGGCCTGTAATGATGTTTTTGAAACCATCATTAACGTGTCGATGAAGAATTTGCCCTTTATCCGTCAGATGCATTTCACGTCCACGTCGAATGAACAGCTTGCAACTCAAACGTTGTTCTAACTGCCTCAACTTTTGGCTTATCGCTGCCTGAGTGATGCAAAGTTCCTCAGCCGCTTTACTGTAGCTTTTTAGTCGAGCTGCAGATTCAAAGTAATGAAGCGCTGAAAGATAGCGAAGTCTATTGTCCATAATCTCTACTTATAATACTTGTAATAAATCGTTGTTCGTAATGGAGCTTTGTTGGTTCGATAATACTGACATCAAATGGTCGAACAAGGAAATTCAATTGAAGAACATATTGTTAAAAGCTCAAAAAATAGCATCTACACTATTGAATAAATTGAATTTAATTAAAAAACCAATATTGAGAGGTATTACATTAACGACCTCAGCAATCACGTAAGAAAGGATATAGGAGTCCAATCCTACGAGGAGAAAAGTTCACATTACTCAAATTATCTATAATGTAAAATTATTTAAATTTCACTCTACCTGAGTTAAAGCAAAAAGTTCAGACAGAATCCAACCTTTAAAGCTTTACAATGAATCGTGATACATCAAGACCAATCAACCTGTGCTAACCTAGCCAACACCGTAATTCTCATAAGTTAAGGTTGACCATGACATACGATGAATTTAATCAATTCTGCGGCTCATTCGCTGCCACTTCCCATGTAGTTCAATGGGGTGATGCGCATGTTTGGAAAGTCGGTGGAAAGGTGTTTGCTATTGGTGGCTGGAGTAAAGACAAGCAGCCTGCATTTACGTTTAAGACTTCCCCTTTAAACTTCGATTTTTTAAGTGATTATGAAGGCTATATTCCTGCCCCTTATTTCGCAAACCGTGGCATGAAGTGGATTCAACAAACAGAAACCTCCGGACGCCTAGACGAAGAGCTAAAGTACTATTTATCAGAATCTTATCGATTGGTTGCACTTGGCTTGAGTAAGCGAAAACGCGATGAACTAGGCATTGAACTGCCACCAGCAAAGTAATGCCGATGCTTGAAGATAAACTTGCTCAGTTGTTGGCAGAAGATCCACTTCGCATTCAAGCATTGGAGTGTGTTCGAGCACTGGCTTTACCAGATTGCTACATTGCTGCGGGCTTTGTACGAAACCTAGTTTGGGATCACCTTCACCAAAAGCACAATCCAACACCATTAAATGATCTTGATGTGGTTTATTTCGATCCGAATGAGTTGGACGAACAAACCTACCTCAAATACGAAGCTCAACTAAACGCCTTAATGCCAGAGCTCAACTGGCAAGTGCGCAATCAAGCAAACATGCACATAAGGAATGGTGATAATCCTTACCAAAGCACCTTAGATGCAATGAGTTACTGGCCAGAAAAAGAGACGGCGGTTGCGGCCAGATTGAACGAAAAGAACCAGATAGAATGCTTTTCAGCGTTCGGATTTGAGTCTTTGTTTGAAGGCCAGATTACTTACAATCCCAAGCGAACATTAGTGCTGTTTCAATCTCGGGTAGAATCCAAAAACTGGCTAATCACATGGCCTCAATTACGGGTTGCCGTCTAAGTCTTGCTTATTCCGGAAACTGGCTATGAAAACGCTCAATCAAGAAGTCCAAAAACAAACGAAGTCGCTTGGGTTGATATTGGCGACTCAGGTAAATCACATTCAAATCTGCGCCTGCAGAAGAGGTCGATGCGTTGAAGTTCTTCATATAGCCATTTAACACCGTCACTAAACGCTGCTGTTTGATGTCCTCTTGTACATCGAGAATCGATTTCAACGCAATCCCCGCCCCATCTAATGCCCATTGACGAATCACTTCACCATCATCAGAAAAACGCTTCGGTACGACAGTAACTACATTGTGCTGCTCTTCATCTTGAAAGTGCCATGTTTTCAACTCTTCATTGCTGCGAACCATGGCTAAACAATCGTGCTGTGCTAAATCTTGTGGCGTGATCGGCGTGCCTTTCTTTGCCAAATACTGAGGAGAAGCACAAAGCACTCGGCGACTGGACGCCAGTTTGCGAGAGATAAGGTTGCTGTCGGCTAGCTCTCCATATCGGATAACAATATCCAAACCGGACTCCGCCAAGTTGGATAAGTTATCGTTCAAATACAGATAAGGGATCACATCAGGATAGAGCTGACTAAATTCCGACAGTATTGGCGAAATGTATTGCTTACCAATATCACGAGGAGCCGAGATTTTAAGTGTGCCGCGCACTTCTTTGGTGCCAGTTTGGAGTAAGTTCTCCGTCTCTTTGACGCTGTCGATGATTTCCAAGCATGCCTGATGGTACATAGCGCCAGAGTCCGTCAGTGAAATATGCCTTGTACTTCGATTAAGTAATTTCACCCCATAGCGATCTTCCAGCGACTGCAATCTTGCCGTTACTGTTGCTGGCGATAAGCCGAGCTCTCTACCAGCCGCTGCCAGCCCTTGGTTCTTCACTATGCTGACAAACAGCGTCATATCCGAAAACTTGTCCACATTCCCTCCAAAACCTCATTATTCGACTGGGCTGAATAATCAATTCAAATATTACCCAATTATCAAATTTCTTCCAATCAATATACTGGCTCCAACGAAACAAGATTGGAGAAACAAATCATGAAAACAGAAAAAACTGTCTACGTCGTACTCGGTGGCACATCAGGTATTGGTGCTGAACTTAGCCAACAACTTGCAAGCGACAATGCGGTTGTCCACGTAGCAAGCCGCAAAACAGGGTTAGACATCAGCGATGAACAGTCGGTTTACCACTACTTCGAAACCATTGGTGCTTTTGACCACCTGATCGTCACAGCAGGTTCTTATGCTCCGGCAGGTAAAGTGATGGACGTGGAGGTTTCCCAAGCAAAATACGCTTTTGATACCAAGTTTTGGGGCGCAATCAACGCGGCGAAACATGGCGCACGCTACATCAAGAAAGGCGGCTCAATCACGCTAACGTCTGGCATGTTGTCGCGCAAAGTTGTTGCTAACACCTACGTCAAAACCGCCATCAACGCGGCTATTGAAGCAACCACGAAAGTACTGGCGCAAGAATTGGCTCCTATCCGAGTGAATGCGGTCAGCCCTGGTTTGACTAAAACTGAGGCGTATCAAGGCATGAACGAAGACGACAGAAATGCCATGTTCAAACGCTCACAAAATAGCTTGCCCGTAGGCAAAGTTGGTGAAGCCAGTGACGTTGCAAAAGCTTACTTACTTCTGATTGAAAACAGCTACATGACTGGCGCCGTGATTGATGTTGATGGTGGCGCACTGCTTGGCTAACAACACACGCTTAGCTAACCGCAAATAAAAACAAGGTGCCAGAGCAATAAAAAAGCATGGCACCAATGGGTTCAAACGAAATAAAAAAAGAGACTCCCCCATGAATAAAGAAAAAATGCCGCTGCAGGTATGGATCTTAACGCTTGCAGCTTTTGCTATCGGTACCGCGGAATTTGTTATTGCAGGAATCCTTCCTCAAGTCGCCAACTCTTTGTCCATCACGGAAGGGCAAGCGGGTTATCTAATCAGTGCCTACGCGCTTGCCATTGTGTTTGGCGGCCCGCTACTTACGATTTACTTGGCACGCTTTAACAAGAAAGCCGTACTGGCTGGGCTAATGGTGCTGTTTATTCTCGGCAACGTATTGTCCGCTTTCGCACCTAACTACTTTGTGTTGATGGTCAGCCGAGTGATCACAGGTTTGGTTCAAGGTCCTTTCTACGGCATCGGAGCCGTGGTCGCGACCAACTTGGTTTCAGAAAAGATGGCAGGCCGTGCGGTCGGACAGATGTTCGCAGGCCTAACACTGGCCAACGTTTTAGGTGTGCCTGGCGGTACTTGGATTGGCTTGCAATTCGGCTGGCACACCACTTTCTTAACCGTTGCCGCTTTTGGTTTAGTGGCTCTGTTCTTCATCACTTCAGTGATCAAATCGACTGGTCATGGCGAAGCAAAAGATGTCAAAGCGCAATTGGCTGCGTTCAAAAACCCAATGCTACTTATCAGCCTTGCGATCACCGTATTTGCTTGGTCGGGGTTTATGACTTTGTATGGCTACATCGCCCCTATCGCCATGCACATCACTGGCTTTGGTGAAAGTGCCGTGACTTGGATTCTAGTTATCGTTGGTGTCGGTCTGATTGTCGGCAACACCATGGGTGGTCGTTCATCAGATAAAAACCTACAAAAAGCGTCCATGTTCTGGGCTATCGCGATGATTGTGTCACTGGTACTGGTCGGCCTAGCTGTCGACAGCAAAGTTCTGTTTATTGCCACTGCCTTTGTATTTGGTATTGCGTCATTCGCTAACGTGCCAGCAATGCAGCTTCGAGTAATGAACCACGGTGGTGAAGGTCAAGAGTTAGCAGCGACGGCAAACATCTCTGCGTTCAACTTAGCCAATGCCTTTGGTGGTTTCTTAGGCGGCATGGTGCTCGATAGCCAAATGGGCGCAGGCATGATCCCTTACGCAGCCATCATTGTTCCACTGATTGGTTTGTTATTCATCGCCAAGGCGAACCGCAAAGAAAGCAAACAAACCGACTTAGCGCCAAGCTTCAACAACTAATTTCATCCCTACTGGTAGCCCTGACTTAACGTCTCCCGAACAAGCGGGGCTACCCAATACAAATCATCAGGAAAACACTATGAAACTTTACATTTACGAACATTGCCCATTCAGTGCTCGCGTCCGCTATGTTGCTGGCATGCTGAATATCCAACTCGATGTCATCAATATTGCTTATGACGACGACAAAATCACAACAGACCTGATTGGAACCAAACAAGTACCACTTCTTATCAAAGACAATGGTGAAGCGATGGCAGAAAGCCTAGATATCATTGCTTACTTCCTTGAACTGGCTACATCAAGTGAAACAAGTCACCCATCTCAACAAGCGCTAGATTGGCAAAAAATCGCGTTTCTTCCACTGCAGAAGGTGGGTTACCCACGTTGGTCAAACATGGATTTACCAGAGTTTGCCACTCAGTCTGCACAGCTCGCTTGGCGCGCGAAAAAGGAAACGGAAGCACTCAATTTTGACGCACTTCTGCAAGACACACCAAACATTGCCAAAGAGGTAGAAGCGCTCATCGAACGTGCGAAAAGTGTGTTGAATCTCGATTCCTACCAGCATGTGACGTTGGTAGACGAAGCGATCTTATTTTCTATTTTGCGCGGTTTCTTCAGTGCCGCAGAAATCCAATGGGACAACATCGTGAAAGATTGGATGGAATCGGTAAGCAACAAAACCCAAGTACCACTACTTAAGTAAGGAGTCGATCATGAGCAAGCTATTTGAACCAGCACAGCTAAAACAACTGGATCTACAAAACCGTGTAGTCATGGCACCAATGACCCGAGCGCGCACCAGCCAACCGGGAAATATTCCAAACCAAATGATGGCGACTTACTACAAGCAGCGCGCTAGCGCAGGCTTAATCATCTCTGAAGCCACCCAGATTTCAGACGATTCGCAAGGTTACTCGTTCACACCAGGCGTCTACACTGATGAACAAGTGGCTGGCTGGAAAACCGTCACTCAAGCAGCAAAAGAGCAAGGCGCAGCGATGTTTTGTCAGTTATGGCATGTTGGCCGCGTATCACACCCTACATTCCAAAAAGGCGAACAGCCTATTGCCCCATCAGTACTAAAACCGGTAGAAACCCAAGTGTGGATTGCCGACGAACAAGGCAATGGCAATATGGTCGACTGTGTAGAGCCACGAGCGATGACTCAAGCCGATATTGACCGTGTAGTGAGTGATTTCGCCCATGCCGCGAAACGTGCGATTGAAGCAGGCTTCGATGGTGTCGAAATCCACGGCGGTAATGGTTACCTGATTGACCAGTTCCTACGTACCAATTCAAACCACAGAACTGATAACTACGGCGGAACTCGCGAAAACCGACTTCGCTTTCTGTTAGAGGGGGGCGATGCGGTGAGCGAAGCCATTGGTGCCAACAAAGTGGGAGTACGACTCGCGCCATTCATCACTTTCAAGGACATGAACTGCCCAGACATTGTGCCAACCATCCTTGATGCATCGAAACAACTTCAAGCTCGTGATATTGCGTACTTGCACCTATCTGAAGCGGATTGGGACGACGCACCAGTGATTCCAGAAAGCTTCCGCATCGAACTGCGCGAATACTTCACCAACACGATTATCGTCGCTGGCAGTTACACCCAAGAGCGTGCTGACGAGGTACTTGAGAAAGGGTATGCGGATTTAGTCGCGTTTGGACGCCCGTTTGTTTCTAACCCAGACTTGGTGGCACGCTTACAGCACCAACAACCTCTGGCAGAACTGGATGGCTCCACACTCTTTGGTGGTCATGAACAAGGCTATACGGATTATCCGGCACTTGGTTGAGAGTGAGAGGAATCAAGGTGCGAGTATTTTCAGCTCGCATCTTGTAACAACTAATCTATTGGTGAATATAGCGCATGGGGCATTTCTTTTACTGCTGCCCAGTACTTATCACCATAAGACCAATGCCACCATTCAAACGGGTAGTTAACGAATCCCGCTTTTTCCATGCAGCCGAATAAAAGAGCACGATTACGAGTTACTTCTGCTGAGATTTCTTTGCAGAATGAATAACATTTCCCCTCGGAAACAACGGGGTCATCATCGTAAGCACAGCCTAAATCTAGCTCTTTGCCAAATGCATCGACCAAAGAAACATCCACAGCGCCACCTGTAGGGTGACCGGCAACTTCCGGTGGAGCAATATACTGTGCTGCTAGCTCTCTAATTGAATCAGAGGATTGATGTACATTTTCTTCTAGGCAAAATAGCTTTATTAACCGACGGTTGAAGATAAAACGCTGAAACACAGCTGGACGAAACGTTTCTTTAATACTTAAGAACACACCTTCTGGTAGATATTCTGCAGCCTCTATCAAACGTTCAACAACACTTTCTCTAGCTCGAAACTCATTGTTGTACCCAAGCTCAACCTCGTGATCGAGTAATAACTTAGAAGGAGGTAAATGCGTCATCGCTTCACCGTTTTCCAAAACTAAAATATCGGTGACGCGCTTATCTACCAAACTTAAGTATTCCACTCTCGGTACTCCTTACCTATTGGAATGGTTATGCCTCAATTGTTGGATTGCATTGTAGCCATGGGGAGAAGCGTATCAACACAGTTTTATAAGGTTTGTGTCAACTCATCCAGTTATGTGATACATCAATCCACCAGCACTAAAGAATCTAAGATGCCTTTGCCGCTGTGGATGCCACCTTCGTTTTCACTGGCTGGTTTACTGCGAATCAAATAGCCCGCGTAACCATCCAATTGCGTTACAGGTTCACCTTGATAGTGCGCCGTGAATAAACCAATTTCACTCACAAGGTCCGTCACCACGCTCTGCTTTGCATCACGCACTGCAATCGTCGGTATTTCTCTTTCATGCGGATACAAACGCTGCATCAAAGCCCAAGCACTGTATTGCTCTTGTGGCAGTCGACTCAGTTGTTTCGCTATATCTTCACCAAAGATACAGTGACCACCGCCCTCGCCTTGGTTTTTCAATACCCATGCGTCTTTGTTACCAGAAGCAGCAAACCATTTAATCGTGTCAGTGTTAATTGGCTTCATCTCTGCCAATACGCTTTTGACCAACTCGGCTTCTTCAAGATTGAGTCCCCAGCGCTGATACTCACTTGCCGGCATCATAGTTAACAGCATTTGCATTGATTTACTGGTCGCTAACTGTTGACTAATGGTCGCATTCATCGCTACGTAGTGCTTTTCCATGAACAAACGAGTCTGGCTCAAGGTGTGGCAACAGATTGGTTCATTCAGCTCCGGTGAGAAGTAGTCCATATATTGATAGCCCGCACGTAAGTACACAACATCAAGACCGCCGATATTATCTAGCAAGAGGCGTTGTTCGTCACCGCTCGATAACTGTGAACTTAACTGCTCAAAGGTACGTCTTACTGTGCGAACGCCAAGCTTCTGCAATTCCACTTCGAGTAAGTGTTGGTCATACACATTGTCTTCGTTTTTCTGCACCACCATCAAAAACGTCGGTGCGCCCTCTTCATTAAAATGCGCTTTGACTTTTCTCGCGGCAGTGGCAATACCAAGCGCAAGTTGCTGCATGCCTTGGTTATCGGCTGGCGTTGCCGTTTTATCTTCTAACCATTGTTGGTAAACGCTGCCCCACTGAGAGCTCAAAAATTGATGCAGCTCTGTGGCACGCTGACCAAACGGCGCCATCCCAGCCGCGATGCCATTGAACTCGATCACTTTCGCACCGTGTTGACGATCATCCATAAAGTCGGTTCGCATTAACAACAACGGTTGGCGCGCAGCTTCATGGTGAACCTCTTTATGCAGCTCCAATAAACGCTCAAAGAAAGTATCGGCTTTGCCTAGCTCGGCTAAGGAGGTTTGCAGGAATTCATAATCTTCAGACACATGACTGATCAGCTTGGCGATTAACGGCGTCACTCTCTTCAAATGTGCGAACACATCACGCTCTATCGTCATTGGCGCAAAGCTAAAAGGACAGTGTCTTGCGGTGTTATCTGCTTGACGAAATGCCACACCGTGCATGATTGCCCACTCACAAGCTTCTTCAATCACTTGTTGCGGGATGATTTGTTTGTCTGAGGTACTCATGGTTTTGCTTCAAAATTTTTCGCCTAATGTACTTAAGACGCTGGAAGTTGCAATAAGACGCACACTTTCTCGATTTATTTTTCGTTTTTTTGCTCAACAAAGCGCCGAGTCATATCCCGCCATATGTTTAACCCTCTTTCTTTGCGGCGGATGACTGGTTAAAATGCACAAAATTGCGCACTAACTGGATAGATCATGGCAAAACTTACCCTTCAAGAGCAGATGCTAAAAGCAGGCTTGGTTAACGAGAAAAAACTGAAGAAAGCGAAAAAAGGCTCTAAAAAATCACGCGTTCAAGCTCGCGAAGTAAAAGCGGCAGTTGAAGAGAACAAACGTCAGCAGTTAGAGCGTGACAAGCAATTGAGCGAGCAACAAAACGCAGAACGCTTGAACAAAGAAATCAAAGCACAAATCAACCAACTGATTGAAATGAACAAGGTTGATTTGAAAGATGGCGACATCAAGTACAACTTCACACACGGCACTTTAGTGAAATCTTTGTACGTTGAGTCAGAGATTCGCGAACAGCTGATCAAAGGCATCTTGGCCATCGCGATTGTTGGTGAAAGCTACGTTGTCATCCCACGTGGTGTAGCAAACAAGATTGCTCAACGCGATGAATCAGTGATCATCGAACAGAAAGAACCAGAAGCGGATATCCCGGCAGAAGATGACCCGTACGCAGATTTCGTCGTACCAGACGATTTGATGTGGTAATGCTCCACTTTGTGAAATCCACAATCAAAAAAGGTCGCTGTAATCGCGACCTTTTATCTTATCGGACTTCGTTATTCTGCAAGTAACTTCGGCCAGTTTTTATCCCCGCTCGCAATGTTACCCGGAATGTCCTGTTGCCAAGAGGCTTGAACGGATTGGCTGTAGTTTAGGTAGAGCTTTCCATCGTGAATATTCCACGCATTAGGATCTATCTTGGCGGTGTAGCCTTTGCTCACTGCCCAAGCACAATAGCCGCCATATTGCGGTGCAAATTTCTCCGGATTTTTCACGAATGCATCTCGATTTTCAGCCGATGAAAAGTACCATTTGGCATCATTCCAACGATAAGTGAAATCGCTGTCACCTTTGACTGGTTTTGATTGAGTGAAGTAGGCGACAGGGTCGTAACCACGAATCGCTTTACCGAGAAAGTCGCTATAAACAGGATCAAGAGCGAAAGCTGGAAGCGTCAAACTCCCCCAAATGAAGAACACACTCAACAGTTTCAATATCAGCTTCATAACCTTCCCTCTCTACGTTATCCGATGTTTGATAATCAATCGCTTACCAGTATAGACAGGGAATAAGAGAAGAAACTTTCAGGCTTATAGCATCTCTGCGTCGAAACGTGCCGTTCGAGCTTGGGCGATGGTACAGTTGGTTTCCGACATTAGCTCCGCCAAGGTAATGTTTGGGTTCTCCAAGACCAATCGAATCAGCTTGGCTTCCAAAGGTTCAAGCTTATCGCTGTGCTTAGCCAGGCCAACTTCCATTTTGTTTATCACAAATCGCATCGGCTCAGACTCTTCTGCTTTGATATGATCGAGAAATGCTTTCAAATCCAAAGCCTCACCAGCAATTTGCCAATTACGCGAGCGTCGTATGCGCTTCATTTCGCACTTCTTCTCAGCCGCTATTGCTTTAGCTCGCTTAGCGTGATCGCCACCAATTCGGTGAATCAAAGATGGTAGAGGGATGGAGATAATGTTGTCAGTCATCACAATAGTGGCATGGTTAATTTCGTCACCTATGATAAACAGCTCGCCTCATTTTTTCATCGAGAAAACCTAATCGTTTTCAAAGCGTGGTGATTTTGGTCGAAAATACGAGGTTTATGCTTGCTCACTCAATAGACTTTAAAGATTCTGACACCTTTTATATTTCAGCGAGAGGTGACATGAGAAATGAAAGGTGTCTTAAGCCCTTATATATCTGGCTATCTGCGTTTAAATGGCAAGCCCGTCGAGGGCATCAACATAGAAAGAACGATTGTTTTCAACGGTGTTGTATCCGACTTGACGCAATCTGATGCCGAAGGACACTTTGTTTTTGAAGCTGTACTATTAGATTCCAAACACCAACAACATTCTTTGCAAGATATTCGAGTGAAGCTGGATCTGAGTACCGAGTTTCAAGGTGATGAAGTGACGATATGGCAATCAAAGGTACACTCATTTCACCCTTCTCCCCTTCTGTTCATTTCTCTTGAAAGCTTGACCTGTAAATTGGACGCCCCACTCAAAGTCTTCACTTATCCGACAACACAAACGGAACCAGTCACCAATGAAATCTATAGTGTTTGCGACCTAAATGCGCTTACTTTCGAAGAGCTTTATTAGGGATTACCCCACTACAGACACATTCTCAGCTACCCATTTTAGGAGTTGTTTTGCGGCTTTAGACAGCACTTGGTTTTGGCGAACAATATAGCCAAAATCGGTGTTGGGGAAGCTGGGTAACGGCGTCACTTTTCGTGAGAGTTTCAATCTTGGATCGAGTGAGAAGTCCGGCACAATTGCGGTTCCGAATCCGGCTTCTGCCCAATCAATTTGTGCCTCTACACTGCCCACTTCCATGACTCTATGTTTTGGCAGGTTTAGCTCTGGCAGAGACGCGTCAATCAGCTCACGCGTTCGGGTATCATGACCGAGCAAGATAAGTGTTTGGTTCTCTTCGCTATTATCTCGCCAATCGAAAATGTTATCGCCAAAAGCACACCAATGAATCTGGGTCAGCGACGTAAAGTGCAGTGGTTGACTCTCTTTCTGCGCAATAACAAAACCGATGTCAGCACGAGCACTTTTTACCAAATCCACCGCTTGCGATGAAGTGGTGTTGAACAGCGCTAAGTCGATACCGGGATATTCGTTTTTGAACTGCTGGAATGGTTTGATAAGTAACAGGCGCGAGACAATATCACTCGCCGCAATCGAGAGCGTTCCTTGCGTTAAGTCATTAATGGCATTGAGATCGGATTGGCAGATTTGCAGCTCATTCAACATGTGCTCGGCAGTGTCTAATAATCGCTTACCGGCCTGAGTCAGCTGTACTGGGTTGCGTTCAATCAACTTGGTACGAGTGGCTTGTTCTAGTTGCTTGATGTGAAGGCTGACATTTGGCTGCGTCATGTGCAGTTCAATCGCTGTTTTTCCGAAATGTTTCACTTCTGCCAAGGTGACAAAGGTACGTAACCAGTTCAAATCCAACATAGAAAATTACCCGATATGACTTTCTTATCAAGTTAATGAGTATAATTAATTTCTCTTATTCATGCGAGCATCCTAAGATTTTCCGGTCTGTTTTTGGAGAATGAATTATGTCGTCTATCGTTGTTGTGGGTGCAAACTGGGGTGATGAAGGCAAAGGCCGCATCGTTGACTTTTTGGCAGAGCAAGCTTCTGCAAGCATTCGTTTCCAAGGTGGTAACAACGCGGGTCATACCGTAGTTAACGACCTAGGTACGTTCAAGCTGCACCAGCTACCAAGTGGCGTTTTCAACCCTGACTGTTTGGCAGTTTTAGGTCCGGGTATGGTTATCAGCCCTGCGTCGCTGTCTGAGGAGATTGCGGAAGTCGCGGAAGCGGGTGTTAAAGTGAACATGTGCATCTCTGATCGCGCAACACTGTGTCTACCTCTACACGCACTAGAAGATACGCTAGAAGAACAACGCTTAGGCGACAAAGCATACGGTTCAACTCGTCAAGGTATTGCACCTGCATACGGCGACCGTGTGATGAAAAAAGGCATCCTAGTTGGTTGGTTGAAACAACCAGAAGTTCTAGTAGAACGCATCAAGTTCTGGATGGACTGGAAACTTCCACAACTACGTGCACTTTACCCAACGTTCGAATTCGAGCAAACCGCTGAAGAAATGGCGAACTGGTTGCTAGAAGTGTCTGCACCTTGGCGTGATGCTATCTGCAACGTAACGCTGCCGCTAAAAGAGCTGCAAGCAAAAGACCAAACTCTACTGTTCGAAGCACAGCTAGGTGCGGGCCGTGACCTTGTTTACGGTGAGTACCCATGGACAACATCTTCAAACGTTGTGTCTATGTACGCAGGTATCGGTAGTGGTCTTCCTGCTCTGCGTCCAGAGCGCGTTATTGCAGTAGCAAAAGCGTTCAGCTCATCGGTAGGTACTGGTACGCTAATCACGGCAATGGAAGAGCAAGATGCATTCCGTGAACTTGCGGGTGAATTCGGCGCAACAACAGGTCGCCCACGTGACATGGGTTACTTTGATGCAGTAGCGACTAAGAACGGCGTTGAGCTTCAAGCAGCGACTGAAATCGCACTGACCAAAGTAGACTGTCTGACTGGTCTTAAAGATCTAAAAATCTGTGTTGGCTACGAGGGCGAGCACAGCGAAAACCCAATTTGGCCTCAAACGGCGGCACTAGCGCCAATCTACGAGAAGATGGAAAGCTGGAGCGAAGACATTACTGGTTGTCGTAAATTCGAAGAGCTACCAGTTGCGGCACAAAAATACGTTCTACGTATTGAAGAACTAATGGGTGTACCAGTGAAAATGGTATCGGTTGGTCCTGGTCGTGAACAAATGATTATGCGCTAAGACGTAAGTAGTACGTCTATTGGCAAGCGGCTTTTATCTTTTCCGGGGTAAAGCCGCTTTTTTTATGCACTTTACACTTTGTTAAAACAAGTACTGTTCTATGTTTTAACGAGCGTCAGAACGCTAATTCTTCCATCGGCCTCACCACAGAGCCATGTTGCTGAGACAACAAGGAGAACTCAACTTCTTGCCCACAAGCGCAGTAAAAGTCATATCCTTCCCCCGCTAAAAACGGCGTACTTTTATCGATAAACCAGTCCCTAGACTTTTTAGTATGAAGCTCACCACAACTTGGACAAGTCACTTCTACAGAGAAAACCTTGGCAATCATATCCCTAACCTCTTGTTAATTGCAGACGTACAACGAAATCGTTTGCTGTAGATAAACTAAACCAAGTTTTGAAACACTTCGTTAAGAAAATGTCAGAGTAAACGATGGAAAATGCGTGTTTCAACGACACTTTGAACAACTTTTTTCAGACAAAACTACGAAGAAAAATTGAACTGCAAACCATTACATAACAAATATTACCGAAAGGGGCATTTACCAAACTTATGAGAAAGAGAATCTTAATTTTTATTAAAAAATAGTAACTTGCGTAAATTTTATAAGACTCACATCACACTTTACATTGAACAATTCCTAAAATTGACATGCTTATTATAGTTTTATGTCATTACTTACCTGCTGTACTTATATCTGTGGCAAATCGATTCTTCTCCAATCCATCTAAAAAGTGGAGTAACAACCTCACACTGTGTGTTGTCGGCCTACTCTCTTTTTCGATCACTATGGTGGCATTTATCCCTTTTGCCCATCAATATCATAAAAAGCTCACACAACAGGCAGTAGAGGCAATTGAATCTGAGTTTCACAGCAATGTTCAACAGTTAGTTCATTTACTCGATGATGAGTTTTATCTCAAACCGTGTAACGAACTGATCCACGACTTACGCACCAACATCTTTGGTTTAGGGATGGCAAAAGACATCGCTACATTTGATCAAAATGGCAAGGTACAGTGCACCAGTAGCGAACGTCATCCGTCATTTCGGATTTACTCGACAATACTAAAACGCTTGGGTGATAGCGATGTACACGCCACGCTGTCTTACACGCAGCGAGCGTTGACCAATAACCAAGCATTGATCCTATTTTTCAGTTCGGATAAAGGGCGAGGCATCAGTGTGGTATTTCCAAAACAAGTACTGGAAATGCTGGTGAAGGATATTTTTAGCTTCGGTGACATGAAGTATCGAGTCGATATTATTAATCGAACCGCTGTTGATCTGACTAATGGCAACGCACTGCGCAGCGAACAAATCACTTCAGAAATCCTCCCTTTCACGGTCTACTCGACAATTAGTTATGCATTCTATTGGCAATTCTTAGCAAGCAAGTTATGGATTGGACTGCTAGGAATGGCCTGTGCTCTAGTCGTCCATCTATTTTTTAATTCAAAAAAGGTGGCCCGAAACAGTTTGGAGTTCTCTCTGGCTCAAGCTATCAAAGGGCGCAACTTGAGTGTGCATTATCAGCCTATCGTTGACCAACGTGATGGCAGTGTCATCGGTGGCGAGTCTTTAGTGCGCTGGAACGACCCGGTTCAAGGGTTCATTTCTCCTGGTATCTTTATCCCTCTTGCCGAGAAAGTTGGGATGATCGATCAGATCACTTATCTAGTGTTGGATAAAGCGATCAAGATGATCTCAACAAATAAGAAAGCCTTTCATGATCGCTACATTAGCGTTAACGTCAGTCGCTCTTTGATTCTCAGAGATGACTTCATTAAAGAAGTCGAGTCTCGCTTGATGTTCAGTTATTTCATTAGTGAACGTTTGGTATTTGAAATTACCGAAGAAGCGATTTTTAACAAAGATGAGTTTTCAATATTGCGTCAACACTTGGACCGACTGGCCTCACTAGGCATTCGTATTGCCGTTGATGATTTTGGTACGGGCTATTCTGGTCTGGATTTTATTGGGCAATACCCATTCGACATCATCAAGATTGATCGCGTCTTCGTAACCAGTTTAGGTAACGGAAAAACAACGCAACCTTTACTCGAGGCGATACACACTCTTTCCCAGACACTGAATATGTCTGTCATTGTGGAAGGTGTCGAAGAGGAGGCGCAATTGTGGGCTCTACATGACCTCGGCTTCTACAACATACAGGGCTTCTACTTTTCAAAACCTATTCCAAAGCCTGAGTTTCTAGACTATTTGGCATTGCACCAACCAGCCGATCTTCAAACTCTCGCGCCTGCGCTTAGCTAAGATTAATCAACCCAATTTTTGGCTGAGCAAGCGGTGCTCAGCCAAAGCTTTCTCCCTCAATACATCGTCAAATTCAGTCGTTAATTACAAATGCATGAATAGCAATTAACCAATTGTTAAACAGACTGCTGAAAGATCTCACTTGTTAATGAAGCACATAAACTAAGTTAAATGGTTGATTTAATGTTCTTTAACTGATTGGTTGATCACGATTTTCATCTGTAAATTGGTGAAGTTGTGCTCAAAAAATCTACCGCACTGTTTTTAGGATAGATAACGCTTCCCCCAACATCTAACCCAAAACAGGTGATTCCTATGACCAAAAAGTTTCTCCGCCTCAGTTCGATAACACTCGGTTTATGCATGAGCTCATTGGCTTTTGCAAATGCTGATTTACCTAACATCAAGATCTTAGCAACCGGCGGCACTATCGCTGGTGCAGGGCAATCCGCCACTGAATCCAACTACACCGCTGGTAAGGTTGGAGTCGATTCACTGATCAACGCAGTGCCTAGCATGACCAAAATTGCCGACATTTCCGGTGAACAGGTGGTCAGCATCGGCTCTCAGGACATGAACGATGAAGTCTGGCTAACGTTAGCCAAGCGTGTGAATGAACTGCTCGCTCAGGACGACGTAGATGGCATTGTGATTACTCATGGTACCGACACCTTAGAAGAGACCGCCTACTTCCTAGATTTAACGGTGAAGAGTGACAAGCCTGTTGTGATCGTAGGTGCAATGCGCCCTTCTACGGCAATGAGTGCTGACGGCCCAGTTAACCTCTACAACGCAGTGGTGACCGCAACGGATGAAGATTCTCAAGGTCGAGGCGTGCTAGTCGCAATGAACGACACCATTTTTGATGCGCGTGACGTAACGAAAACCAACACAACATCAGTCAGCACCTTCCAATCACCGAACTTTGGTCCACTCGGTTACATTCACAACAGCGATGCGAAGTACCAACGCAGCCCAGAGCGCAAACACACCACTGAAACAACCTTCGATGTTTCCAAGCTCGATAAGCTGCCACAAGTCGGAATCGTTTATAACTACGCCAATGCGTCGAGCTTACCGGTTAAAGCGTTCGTTGATGCGAAATTTGAAGGCATCGTCAGTGCGGGGGTCGGCAATGGGAACTTGTATCACACCGTATTTGATGAGTTAGAAAAGGCAAGTAAAGATGGCATCATGGTTGTTCGCAGCTCTCGCACGCCTACCGGCTCTACTACCCTAGATGCTGAGATTGACGACGATAAATACGGTTTCGTGGCATCTGGTACGTTGAACCCTCAGAAAGCTCGTATTTTGTTGATGCTATCGCTAACACAGACCAAAAATTACCAAGACATCCAGAAGATGTTCCAACATTACTAATCGAACAGTTTACAAGCTTTTCGATGAGTGAAAGCTAACCGCTAATAACAAAAGAGGAGGTTCGGATGCCTCCTCTTTTGTTATTTTTCACTAGCAACTTAGCGAAACAAGGGCAACCTAGCCAAACAAGCGACGCTTCATTCCTGCTCTTTCGAGAATGCGCGTGGTGATCTCTTCCACCGACAAAGACGAAGTGTTGATGTAAGGGATTGCCTCCCGTCTAAACAGCGCTTCTACCGTATCAAGCTCCAACTTACATTGTTCAGTGCTCGCGTATTCGCTGCCTGACAATCGGTTCTCGCGGATCTCATTCAAACGCTCTGGATTGATGGTTAAGCCAAATAACTTGTGGCGATGAATCTCAAACTCCGGCAATAAACGCATCATCTTGACGTCTTCGGCGATAAACGGGTAGTTCACCACACGTAAGCCAAATTGCATCGCCATGTATAGGCTGGTCGGTGTTTTGCCACTGCGTGACACGCCAAGGAGGATAATATCGGCCTCATCTAAGCCTTTAAGTGTGATGCCATCATCGTGAGCAAGCGTGTATTCAATCGCAGCGATACGGTCGAAATAGGTATCCGAATCTTTGCTTACGCTGCGTGAACGCTGCATTTTCGGCTGTGGCTCCATCTGAATGTCGTCTTGTACCTTCTGCACAATGCTCTCTAGCACGTCATAACCGTGAGCTGGCGCTTTGAGTAACATTTCACGAATTTCTGGCACAACAATCGAGAAGAATACCAAGGGCTTAACCCCATCGCGTTGGTAGGAAATCTCGATTTCCTTGATGACATCGGCAACTTTGTCTTCACTTTCGACAAAAGGGAAGGTTTTTTCATTAGGAATGAAGGAAAACTGCCCCAAAACAACATGGCCTAATGTCTCACATGTTATGGCCGTTCCATCAGAAACATAGAATACATCACGACTTTGGCTATTTATTTGCATTTTTGTTTATTTTTTCAAATTCATTTGAGTAGGATGGTTTACATAATATTAATAAATGAGTTTGGCTTGCAATTGCGTGCCCCACAGCTTTGAAAATTCTTCGGAGTTTTTTTAAGTAAACACGTAATCGTTTGCCTTTCATATCAACCAAGAAAAGTGTTGATACATGTTTGCGTCGGAAAATTCGTTTAAGCCCTAGTTGGGAAGTTGTAGTTAACGCCCCTTAGCTGCAATGGCTGTTGTCAGCCCGAAACTGTGTCTTCGATGACATTGACCTGCAAGGATGAACCACCGCTGTTCGAGGTTGGTATTAATCCCCTACAAAGCTGCAATGTTTCTGGAGAAAGACATGCAAAAGAACACCCTCTGGTTCAATGGACTATCCATGGATGATGTCGACAAGGTCGGCGGTAAAAATGCTTCACTTGGCGAAATGGTTTCTAACCTAGCCAATGTTGGTGTATCAGTACCAAACGGTTTTGCGACAACCTCGTATGCGTTTAACCAATTCCTTGACCACGAAGGTTTGGATGAGCGTATTCACCAACTACTTGATGAACTAGACGTTAAGGATGTAGAAGCTCTGCGTAAGACAGGTGCCACCATTCGTCAATGGGTATTAGAAGCCCCGTTCCCTACGGATCTTGAACAAGACATCCGTGATAACTACAAAGAACTGACAGACAATCATCCTGAGATTTCTGTTGCCGTTCGCTCTTCTGCAACTGCAGAGGATCTACCGGATGCGTCATTTGCAGGTCAGCAAGAGACGTTCCTAAACGTAAAAGGCATTGATGCAGTACTAGAAGCGACCAAGCACGTTTACGCTTCTCTGTTCAATGACCGCGCAATTTCATATCGTGTACACCAAGGCTTTAACCACCGCGGCATTTCGCTGTCGGCAGGTATTCAACGCATGGTGCGCTCGGACAAAGCCTCTTCTGGCGTTATGTTTACCCTAGATACGGAATCTGGCTTCGACCAAGTCGTGTTCATCACCTCTTCTTGGGGCTTGGGTGAAATGGTGGTTCAGGGTGCAGTTAACCCTGATGAATTCTACGTTCACAAGCCAATGCTAGAAGCGGGTCAACACCCAATTGTTAAGAAGACCTTTGGCTCTAAGCAGATCAAAATGATCTACTCAGACCGTCAAGAGATCGGTAAGCAAGTTGAGATCATCGATACGTCAGTAGAAGAGCGCAACGCCTTCTCTCTGAATGATGAAGAGATCAAAGAGCTAGCAAAACAAGCGATGATCATCGAAAAGCACTACAAACGTCCTATGGATATTGAGTGGGCAAAAGATGGCATCGACGGCAAACTTTACATCGTACAGGCACGCCCAGAGACAGTATGCTCTCAAAGCGAGCAAAACGTGATTGAGCGTTACGAGCTAAGCAACAAAGCAGATGTGTTGGTTGAAGGCCGTGCAATTGGTCAACGTATCGGTAAAGGCCCAGTGCGTTTGGTGGACTCTCTAGACCAAATGTCATTGGTACAAGAAGGCGATGTGCTAGTTACTGACATGACTGACCCAGACTGGGAACCAGTAATGAAGAAGGCGTCTGCGATTGTCACCAACCGTGGCGGCCGTACTTGTCACGCAGCGATCATCGCACGTGAGCTTGGTATTCCGGCTATCGTTGGTTGTGGTGATGCCACCAGCAAACTGACGGACGGCGAGACCGTGACTGTGTCTTGTGCAGAAGGTGAAACGGGATATGTTTACCAAGGCGAGCTGGAGTTTGAAATCAAACGCTCAGCGGTCGATGAGCTCCCACTGCTGCCAACCAAAGTGATGATGAACGTTGGCAACCCAGATCGTGCATTCGACTTTGCTCAGATTCCAAACGAAGGTGTGGGCCTTGCGCGTCTTGAATTCATCATCAACAAGATGATTGGTATTCACCCGAAAGCGTTGCTGAACTTCGATGCTCAAAGCGATGAGCTAAAAGCCGAAATCACTGAACGTATTCGTGGCTACAAAGATCCAATCGATTTCTACGTTAGCAAGCTAACCGAAGGCATCGCGACTATCGCGTCGGCATTCTGGCCAAAACGCGTGATCGTTCGTATGTCTGATTTCAAATCGAACGAGTACAGCAACTTGGTGGGCGGCAAAGGTTACGAACCACATGAAGAAAACCCAATGCTGGGCTTCCGTGGTGCATCTCGTTACATTTCTCCAGTGTTTGAAGACTGCTTCGAGCTAGAAACTCAAGCAATCAAACGCGTTCGTAACGAGATGGGTCTGAAGAACGTTGAAATTATGATCCCATTCGTTCGTACACCGAGTGAAGCAGCTTCGGTTATCGACCTACTGGCTAAGTTCGACCTACGTCGTGGCGACCAAGGTTTGAAAGTCATCATGATGTGTGAGCTACCGTCAAACGCAGTACTTGCTGAAGAGTTCTTGAAGTACTTCGATGGTTTCTCTATCGGTTCAAACGACATGACTCAGCTTACGCTTGGTCTTGACCGTGACTCTGGCGATGTTGCCCACCTATTCGATGAACGTAACCCAGCAGTGAAAGCCATGCTGCAAATGGCCATCGATGCGGCAACCAAAGCAGGCAAATACGTCGGTATCTGTGGCCAAGGTCCATCCGACCATGATGACCTAGCGGAATGGTTAATGGAACAAGGCATTAGCTCTGTTTCACTCAACCCAGATACGGTTATCGATACTTGGTTGAAACTAGGTAAAGTGAGCAAGTAAAACGAGCCTTCCTAACTTGTAATACTAAGCCCTCAAGCTCCTGAGTTTGAGGGCTTTTTCTTTACCCAGCATGTCAAAGCGATGTAAGTTCGTGACAACAATCCCAACCTAAACGGCGTGCTAATTTTCCCTCTGAGATTTTTCACCTAGAATGAAAGAATCTGATTTCATAAAAGAATGGACCTATGAAAAAGCCTCTTGCCCTTATCACTGCCTTAACCTTGCTCGCTTCTCCAGCTTATGCCGACTGGGACGACATTTCTAACAGCCTTTCAGACTTAGGGGATGCTGTTTCCGATACGGCCAAAGAGACATGGGACAGCACCAAAGAATTCTCAAAACAAGCATGGGAAGATTTCACTAATTGGTCAGAAGATGCGATCAACACCGCTGGTGAATGGACGGATGCAAGTATTGAAACCAGTAAAGAGTGGATAGACGAAGCCGACAAGAAAATTGATGAGCTGATGGAAGGTGATACACCGGAAGAAGCTCGCCAAGCGATTGACTTGATGGCGGATAGCACCCTGCTCAAACTGTTTAATGAGAAGCCAGAAGCGAAAGATCTTTACGATAAAGCTTACGGTTATGCGGTGTTTGATTCACGTAAACTGTCGTTGTTGTTCCACACAAACTCCGGTTCTGGTGTTGCAGTCAACAAATCGACAGACAAGCGCACTTACATGAACATGTTTGGTGCTGGCGTTGCCCTTGGTGTTGGCGGTAAGTTCTACCAACAAGTCGTGCTGTTTGAGAAAGAAAAAGACTTCAACACCTTTGTTGAAGAAGGCTGGGAAGCATCGAGCGAAGCCTCTTTAGTTGCTGGTGAGGACGGCGAAGAAATGACAGCACAGTTCAACAGCGGCGTAGCGGTATATCAGTTAAACACCACAGGCTTGTTGGTTGATGCGAACGTTTCTGGCTCGAAATACTGGGTCAACAAAGAGCTGACCGATTCGCAGTAATCTCAAGAACGCATCGATTTATTTAAGGGGAGCACAGGGCTCCCTTTTTGTTTATCTAAACACTCTCCCCATCACTGGCATTCCAGCATATTTCGATGAGAACATGAACCTAGTGTGCTTATGAAGCACACAACAATCCTTATACCGTCACTCCAGCGAGCCGAAGCGAGACTAGGAGTCTCATGCAGCACGTTTCTAAACCCACAACGTCGCATGAACAACAAAATAGCAGATAACTTTGGAATGCCAGCCCATTGCGTTATGCTTATCTCAACCTTTATCGCACGCTCGAATTCCCATGCCTAACGACGCATTCAACACTCAACTTGCAGAAACAATTTCTGCCCTAAATTCACCAAGCTTTACGCCTAAACTGATGCGCGTTATTGCTTCGTTATTGAGTTTTGATTGCGCGGTGATCCTCGGCTACCGCGAAGGTAAACACCCTATCTATCTGTATGATTCGATTGAAAATGAACGCGAGCTTCTGTTTCAGCGTTATCTCACCACCTCTTTTCAAAACGACCCGTTTTACCAGAACCTTAACGCCAACAAAGAGCAAGGCATCTTTACGCTCAAAGATGTGGTAGGCAAAGACGTCGCCCGTAACGATCTCGATTACCAAGCCTACTGTGAGCAGTTTTACCATCAAACCGGCTGGAAAGATGAACTCAGCATGCTGATCGAAATCGAGCCGACACGTTGGGTGATGCTCTACTTCGGTTTTATGCAAGACGATAAACGCTTCACCAAGCCTCAAGTCACCAAGCTCAAATCTTACTTCGCGATTATTCAGTCTTTGTGTCAACAGCACTGGAAACAGACTGAGTTTACACTCGCCGAGCCAGTGTTCAGCCCTAACGTTTATTCAGGACAAATGCGTGCCGCGATTGAATCCTCACTGGCATCGTTTGGCCAAAGCGTCCTCACTAATCGAGAACAAGAAATCGCGGCATTGATCGCGCAAGGTTATGACAGCAAAGAGATTGCAACGCAGCTAGATGTTGCAGAAGGCACAGTCAAGAACCACCGTAAACGCATCTACGCGCAGTTGAATGTCGCATCGTTAAGTGAGTTCTTTCAGTTGTTTCTCAACCACCTGATCACTCAATCAAGATAACAAACTGTCCCTTTAGGGATATATCTCGATTCCGCATAGCCTTTTAATCTGAATACAACCAAACCAGATAAAGATAAGACGATGACACTGATAGAAGATTTACAAGCTCGCGGTTTGATTGCCCAAGCGAGCGATTTAGACCAAGTTCAACAACTGCTATCTGAGCCACAAACCTTGTACTGTGGTTTCGATCCAACCGCAGGTAGCTTACACATCGGTCACCTTGTGCCACTGATTATGCTCAAACGTTTTCAAGATGCAGGACACCAAGCCATCGCCCTGATTGGTGGTGCAACGGGTATGATCGGCGACCCGAGCTTTAAAGCCACAGAGCGAAGCTTAAACTCAGAAGATACTGTGATGGGCTGGGTGCAAGATCTGTCGAACCAAATTCAACAGTTGATGAATAACCAAGTCAGCAAGCCAATGATCATGGTAAACAATGCGGATTGGGTGAAGCAGATTAACGTTATCGACTTCTTCCGTGATGTAGGTAAGCATTTCTCCGTGAATACCATGATCAGCCGAGAGTCCGTTAAACAACGCTTACAACGTCCAGATCAAGGTATCTCATTCACCGAGTTCAGTTACGCACTGTTGCAATCTTACGACTTCGCAGAATTAAACCGTCAGTACGGCTGCCGTCTTCAAATCGGTGGTAATGACCAATGGGGCAACATTGTTAGTGGTATTGACCTTACTCGCCGTCAAAATGGTGAGCAAGTGTTTGGCCTAACCTTACCTTTGATCACCAAATCCGATGGCACTAAGTTTGGTAAAACCGAAGGTGGTGCAGTGTGGTTGGATCCAAGTAAGACCTCGCCTTACGCTTTCTACCAATTCTGGTTATCCGCAGAAGATGCCGATGTTTACCACTTCCTGCGCTACTACACCTTCTTGAGTTGCGATAAGATTGCCGCGATTGAAGCACAAGACAAGGAAAGCAAAGGCAAACCGCAAGCACAGCGTATCTTAGCAGAGCAAATGACGCGCTTTGTCCACGGTGAAGAAGGCTTAGCAAGTGCAGAGCGAATCACTCAAGCGCTATTTATCGGCAATGTGCAGCAGCTAAGTTTGAGCGAGTTAAAACAGTTAGAACTCGATGGCTTGCCAAGCATGCAAAGTGCTGAGCAAGACTTGGTCGAGCTTCTGGTTGAATCGGGCTTAGCCAACTCAAAGCGCATTGCTCGTGAGCTGATTGGCAACAACGCCATCAGTGTGAACGGAGAGAAAGTGGATGCACAAAACCCAAGTTTGAACTTCCCGTTGTTCGATCAGTACTGGTTGCTTCAACGCGGTAAAAAGCATTTCTACTTGGTGAAACGCGTCGAAGGTTAACAGTTCCCATCTAACGACCTAGCTAGAACAACTAAAACGCGAGCCAAAGTGCTCGTGTTTTTGTTTCCCTATTTTGTGAAGCTAAGAGCTAACTTTAGAGTGGATGCCCGTTATAGTGTTGTTCTTCAAACACAACAAAATATAACAACAGCACAAAATCATGATCAGACACATTCTACTCATCAAATTTAAAGCTTCTGCCACCAGCGACAAAATCCAACAACTTCGAGCGCTATTCGAAGCCATGCCAACGAAAGTGGAAGGTGTAACCGACGTTGAATGGGGCTTAAACAACAGCCCAGAAGGAAAGAACAAAGACTACACACACGCCGTGATGATGACGTTTGCCGATGAAGCGGGTCGTCAGAACTACCTACCTCATCCAGAACACGATGCATTGAAAGAGGTATTTAGACCACTACTTGAAGACATCATCGTGTTTGATTACGAAATCTAATTGATGTGTTCAGCCAATCGATTCAAGCCATCAACTCGCGAGCCAAAGGTCCTACCTTTTGTTGCAGCTTTGACTCTCAGTACTAAATTAAGGATATTGAAGTAAGCGACATCAACAACAAAGGGCGTGAATATTGAAAGATTTATACTCCAACTTAGACTTAAATCTTCTGAGAACTTTTTTGGTGATCTATCAGGAGCAAAATCTTCAAAAAGCGTCCAATCGATTGTTCGTCACCGCGCCCGCACTCAGTAAGTCCTTAACTAAGTTGAGAAACCATTTCGATGATCCTCTGTTTGTCAAAGTGCCAACGGGGTTATCTCCGACTCACTTTGCTACAGAACTTTACGGTGTCATTGAGCCAACGTTCGATAAGCTCTCGAAAAAGCTGAACTCCCTCAACCAATTCGATCCTACGGAGCTTGAAGGTAAAATCACCGTCGCGATTTCCCCGATATTATTGCAAGCTTTAGGCAAAGACCTTTTCAGTGAGATTAGCCGACAAGCGCCCAACGTGGAACTTCACTTGCCTTGCTGGAACAATAACTCACTCGATGATCTTGCCAATGGAACCTGTAAAGTCGGCATTAACTACGAGTTACCTTTCTCACGCAAAGACATTCTTAGCGAAGTGGTGGGGCAAGACTTGTTGGGCATTTACGTTCGCAAAGACCATCCTCTGGCAGCAAAAACCATTTCGTTGGCCGACACCATTTCTTACCCTCTGGCGCTTTTGCTCGTCACGGATTGGAACATCGATGAACCATACGCGATTAAAGTGCTTCGAGAATACTATCCTGATGTTCCGCCAAAGATTGCGTTTCGCTCCGAATTACCATCCCCTATTCTGGAAATATTGGCAGAGACAGACCTGCTGTTTCCCTATACCGCCTTTTTCCACATTGAGCGTTATCCCAATCTCACCGCTTTGGATATCAAGAAAGATCAGTTGGACAAACTGCTTAAGCGGATTCATGTCTATTACCCCAACAAGGATCGATTCGACCCTGTTCAGCAATGGCTAATGGCAATTATTTCTAACTTATTGAATCAATTACCTCAGGCACACAACCCTATTAACTCTTAGTTAATACCCATTTTCCTTCTGCTCAATATTCGTCCAGATGTATTAAAAGTAAGATTTTCTCATCGGTCGGGCATGCATCGCTCTGCCTTTCTTCCAAGCGATTATGAGAAATCACCAATGAGAAAATCACTTCTAGCTACCATCGTTTTTAGTTCTCTTTCTGTTAATGCTTACGCTGTGCAAGTCGACACTCGTGAAGCTAATCGTCAAACCTCAATCTTAATTGATCAACAACTTTCCACTTCACAGGCGATGTATGTCGCTAGCTTGAATGCACGTAATCAACAAATGGAATTGAGTGAGTTTGCAACGGAAGACGCTACCGATGAAAGCAGTTGGGACAGCGCAGGCGCGATTGCTGGCGGCCTTCTTGTTGGTGCGGTAGGCAGTATCAGCACGGGTGGTTCAAGTTCCGATCCTGCTTCACCAATGAAGCCAATCTCAGTGACGCCAAATAACCCAATCGAGACAGAGATTGTTAACCCGAATATGGAATACGATTACGTATGGCACGACCAAACTCTTGTCATCACTGAGAAAGGCACTGATGTTTGGGTAGCGACAGGTACGCTCGAGAAGACGAATACTGGCGTCGAGCTTGTTATCAAACACAGCACGGGCGAAGTGGTTCGTATCCCGCTAGAAAACGGCAAGCCTGTAATCAAGCCGGGCACGCCATCAAACCCAATTGAAGGCGAAGTTGGTAACCCGAACATGGAATACAACTACGCATGGCACGACCAAACTCTCGTTATCACTGAGAAAGACACCGATGTTTGGGTAGCAACAGGTACGCTTGAGAAGACGAATACTGGCGTCGAGCTTGTTATCAAACACAGCACAGGTGAAGTGGTTCGCATCCCGCTAGAGAACGGCAAACCAGTGATCAAACCGGGCACACCATCTAACCCAATCGAAGGCGAAGTTGGTAATCCAAACATGGAATACGACTATACATGGAATGACCAAACGCTAATCATCACAGAGAAAGGCACTGATGTTTGGGTAGCAACAGGTACGCTTGAGAAGACGAATACTGGCGTCGAACTTGTTATCAAACACAGCACAGGCGAAGTGGTTCGTATCCCGCTAGAGAACGGCAAGCCTGTTATCAAGCCGGGCACACCATCTAACCCGATTGAAGGTGAAGTTGGTAATCCGAACATGGAATACGACTACGCATGGCACGACCAAACTCTTGTCATTACTGAGAAAGGCACCGACGTTTGGGTAGCAACAGGTACGATCGAGAAAACCAACTCTGGCGTCGAGCTGGTTATCAAACACAGCACGGGTGAAGTAGTTCGTATCCCGCTAGAGAACGGCAAGCCTGTTATCAAACCGGGCACGCCATCTAACCCAATCGAAGGCGAAGTTGGTAATCCGAACATGGAATACAACTACGCATGGCACGACCAAACTCTTGTCATCACAGAGAAAGGCACTGATGTTTGGGTAGCGACTGGTACAATCGAAGAAACAACCGCTGGCTTTGAATTAGTAATCAAACACAGCACGGGCGAAGTGGTTCGCATCCCGCTAGAGAACGGCAAGCCTGTTATCAAACCGGGTACACCATCTAACCCGATTGAAGGCGAAGTTGCTAATCCAAACATGGAATACAACTACGCATGGCACGACAAAACTCTAGTTATCACTGAGAAAGGCACTGATGTTTGGGTAGCAACAGGAACAATCGAAGAAACAACCGCTGGCTTTGAATTAGTAATCAAACACAGCACAGGCGAAGTGGTTCGTATCCCACTAGAGAACGGCAAACCTGTTATCAAACCGGGCAAACCATCTAACCCAATCGAGGGTGAAGTGGGTAATCCAAACATGGAATATGACTACGCTTGGAATGACCAAACACTCGTCATCACAGAAAAAGACACTAATGTTTGGGTTGCGACAGGTACTATCGAAGAAACAACCGCTGGCTTTGAATTAGTAATCAAGCACAGCACAGGCGAAGAAGTTCGTATTCCACTTGAAAATGGCAAGCCAGTATTCAAGCCAACTGGAAACAATGAGTTTGATGCTTACCAAATCGCAGCGAAGGTGAGTGCTTCAGACTTCGATATTCAAAACGTTAAAGATCGCTTTAATGCTTTGTCTGCGGAGCAACGCAAGAAAATCCGTCAATTTGTAAATACTAGAAAATAACGTCAGTCGGTAATTCAAGCCCCCTTCCCTTGGGGGCTTTTTTATCTTAATTCTGTCCCGTATTCACAGCATGGAAGCCCATTAAAGAGAGCCGCTCGTGAGATTTCCATTTACAACCTTTATCGTTTCTTTGCTACTTCTGCCACTCCAAACCAACGCAAGTACCGAACCTGAGCATGTACATACTAAACTCCAAGAACTAGAATCACCGGAAGAATCCCAGCTAGATTGGGGAACCTTGCTTGTCGAAACGTTCGATGTCTCTGTCAGTAAGAGTGATTTTCTTGGAGACTATTCGAACGACTATGTTTTCACTCTAAATGGTTCTTATAACTTGAACGATAAGTGGCGCCTATTTGGTTCGGTAGACAGCGACAAATTTGGTGACATTGGGCTTGGTTACTCTTTCCTTCTCTTCGACCAAATTTACAATGAAGTAAGCGCTTCTGTTGGTGGAAACACAGATAAAACGGGCGTTTACACCACAGGGTTGTTTTCAGCCGCGCAATTAGGTGACGCGATAGTGTTCACCAATTTCGATGTTCAATACATCGATAGCCGATTTGAGGGAGAGGGTTGGGACATTCGTGATGAATCGTTCAATCTGAACAAGTTGGTTGGTGTGCTTTACCCTGTGAATGATGTATTAGAGCTGTCTGCCTCGTACGGACACGACAGTAATCTTTACGGAAAAGCGCAGCTCAATCTTGATGAATTGCCATGTTCCAGACCGATTTGCACCAACAGAAATACAACTGATGCCGACAGCTATATTAATCTCGGCTTTACGTTGAATCTTTGGGGAGTAAAACCGTATCTATCTCATCGATTTGACCTCAATGATTCAAGCCGAAACTACTGGGATTTCAGTTTGTCATTTGATTACTAATTCAAATTAGCAGCACAACATCAAACGCAACGAGTCTTTAAAAAGCCACCACGACAGTTTTATCATGGTGGCTTTTGGGCTTACTTCACGTGTTTAAAGTTTGGCAGAATCGTTTCTGGCTTCTGCTCAACAAACGCCTTGCTTGGTGAGTAAGCACGGAAGTACACAAACCAGTTTTCATCTGGTCGAGTTTGTACCCAGTTTGCTTCATTCACACCTTCTGGCTTGGTTGGTGAGAAGTGGAACGTGTAGTTACCGTCTGCGTCTTTAACTGTGCCCGGAACGTTTGAGCCCACATCGGCACGTTGAATATCATTGTCGATGATGGCGCGGTTTTCCACGTTGTACACCGTAATGGTCCAGAACAAATCGGCGTAGTTCACATCGCCATCTAAAGTTAGCGTGTAGTGATTGCTACCATTTAGGCCATAGCCTTCGCCGTCACGATAGTTATCAAGGTATATCTGACCCCAGCCACCATTTTCAAAACCATGCATCGCAATGTCGTTCGTTACCGCTTCATAAAACCATGCCGCGCGACCATCGAGATCCATGCCATAAGCGCGATCTTGGTTTGGTGTTGATGCTGTTGCAACTTCCCAACGGTTCCCTTCAGGCCCATATTCTGATTGATGTAAACGACCCGTTTTGTTGAAGTCGATATTCTTAGTCATGGCCTCACCAAGCACTACCGCTTCTTTCATGATCTTCACTTGCTCAGCATTTGGTTCGAACGGTTTACCCTTCTCAATACCCAATGGACGCAACATGTCATGCATCATGCGATCGCGCTCTGCAACAGGTTCTGTTTGAATGGCTTCGTTGAGCACTTGCCAAAACTCCATACCACGTGGGTGTTTCGCATCGAGACCTTTTTTCGGGAAGTTAACACCTCGATCGCTAAGGGGTTTGCCATCCAGATGCGTGATAGACATCGACTCCAAGTCCGTCATGCGTTGTTTCTCGGTTTTCGCCATTAAGCGCACACCAAAGAAGACATAGTTAGTATCCGATTCAAGTACCACCGCATCTTTTGGTAGGTTCTTCGGTGTTTCGCAGCCCTTAGCTTTTATCACGTACGTGCCTGGTTTGGTCATTTGTGCAATGCCAATCTGCCACATGGTATGCACCGCACCACGCAGTTCATCGGTCGGGATGTTCACCACAACGGGCTCTTTCTCTACGTTAAACCATGTAATCGCGTAGGGTGTTGAGGTGTTGTAAGTTAAGCCACCCAATTTAGATTGATGGGATGCCACATAAGTGATTTGGCCATCTTCTGAGCCCATTTTTTCATACGCCGCCTTCCACGCGTAGTTAGACGTCAGCGGAATAGACCAAATGTAAGCTTGTGTCGCGCGCTGAAAATCCATCAGATTAAACAGTTTCTTTGAGCTTTCCTCTGTTGGAATGCCATTGAGCACACTGGTTTCAAAAGCAAAATCACCAGAGCGGGTGTGCATGTTCTCAATCTTGATGTTGTTGTCTGCGTATGCACCACTGGTTAAAGCGGCAAATATCAAACCAGAGATAAGGGTTTTCGTTACTTTTTTCATGTCTATTCTCTACTCGTCGTTTCAGGCGGTATCGGGAGGATGAAGTTGAAATCAGTCATTTCTTGACCAACTCAATGTGGCGCAGTATAAAAACAAGCCAAGACTGAAAATTGACATTTTGAGAATATTTGAGTGAAAAACGAATATCGATTGAGTGCGTTATACCTCTCTGCTTTTCCTAGATTGTGCAGACGATATGGTGTGAAGCCTCAAACCTTAACCTCAAAGCTCAATATTCAAATCTCAACCTTACACGATGAAAACCAAGAACTTAGCCATCAGCAATTTGCAGAACTGCTGAACTTGGCCGCCAAAGAGACTAAAGACCCGCTGTTCGCCCTAGAGCTCAGTACCTTGATTGACTACCAGTCTTTGGACATCGCTATGTTGCTGATTGCCAGTCAGGAATCTCTCGCAAACATCTATCCGGTTTTGTTTGGTCTATACAGCTATCAACAGCGCGCTTCTCGCCATCAACTTGATATTCGTGAAGACATTGCTCGCCACTTTACCCAGTTCTTATTCGAACCCAATGTCGATACAAGCCAACACGCTTTGCTTTCCATCGGAGGCATTATTACAACGTTCAAGATGGTATTGGGCGAACGGTTGAAGTTGCATCAAGTCCATTTTAAAGCGCGCTACCAAGGTGAATCAGGAGCACAGCTGCAAATACAGATAGAACGTCTTGAACGTTTCTTTGGATGCAAAGTGATATTGGGTAGTCAGTTCGATGGCTTTGAGTTCCCCAAAGCCCTACTCGCAGAAAAGCCCGATTTGGAGATGACCATCACCAATCAAATGCGACGCAAAGTCTCTCATGGTCTTCAACATCACAACACGCTATTGGAAATCACCACCAACTCTATTCTGCTATTGCTTCCTCTCGGCGATATCAGCAAAACCTTGGTCAGCAAAATGCTCGGCATCCACCCGAGAACGTTACAGAACTTGTTGAACAAAAATACCCTCACCTACCGAGATATCGTGAATTCAGTTCGCGACACCGAGAGCAAGAAACTGCTCACCAACAGCGAATATCCAATCCGCACTATTGCTGACATGCTTTGCTACGCTTCTGCCGATTCTTTTATTCGCCAGTTCAAACGCACCAATGGCACCACTCCTTTGCAATATAGAAAACAGCATCGCGTGTGACGGCTAGCAGTCCAAGCTTGCAATTCTTTTTAGTTATTATCTGAATTACATCAATTCATTTCTGTCATCACTGGCATATCGATAAAGTGAGGTCATCTCTTAATGACGACCTCAAGGTAAGCGACATGAAAAAGACCATCTTAGCGACTCTTATTGCCATCACCTCTATGCAGACCATGGCAGCCGTTAAAGTGACCGACGAAAACTTCGCCCGTGCAGAAACCGACCTGTACTTCACTCAACAACTAGAGCTCCAACCAATCAATGTGTTTGACCACAACCGAGACAGCGTCACCGTTGATAATCAGATGATCATTCGCTCAAACACCGACTTACTTTACTCAACAGCCGTGGTCGATGTGTCAAAAGGTGCCACTTTCCGCTTGGCGAAAGGTGATGCTTACCAAATCATGCATTTTTTCAACAACAATCACGACAACCACATGGCGATTTATGGTGGTGACGAGATCTACATTGATTCAAAAATTGCAGGCTCGGATTACATTTACATCTTAATGCGTACCGCTACGACGGCAGGCATGGAAGAAGCACATCGCTTACAAGATGCCGCCGTGATTGATGCAAAATCCGCAAAACCATTTAAGCCAGCGCAAGATTGGGACAGCGCCTCTCGCGACGCGGTACGTGCGAAATGGGAGAAGCAAGTCAACACGATTAAGACAGAAGAAGCCTTCACTACTGGCATTACTGCAACACCAAATAACAAGCAATTTATGATTGGTACCGCTGTGGGCTGGGCTGGCTTACCAGCAGAATACGCGGTGTACTCTTCACGAGCGGGTACTGGCAAAGTTGAGTGTGCTGATATCACCTTCGATAAACCGTCACTGAGCTACGAAAAAGGCGGTTACTGGTCCATCACGGCATACTCAGGCAAAGGCTGGTTGATGACGGATAACAACAGCGCAGACTCAACCTCCGCTGTACCAAACAAAGATGGCTCTTACACCATTCACTTCGCACCGAAAGGCGAGACCTGTGGTGCCGCGAATAACGTAATTGAAGTGAACGATGCGGGCTGGAACTTCGCGCTGCGCGCTTACCGTCCAAGTGACAAAGCCAAAGCGATTGAAGAAATGCACAACTTCCCGAACGTGACGGCAAAGTAACGCAGAACAAGCGGAATCTCCTCAGGCCAAGACTCTGAGAACAAACCTCTAAGAACAAGCCTCTCGATGGAGAGGCTTATTGTTTTTCTTGGATGATGGCTTGAGAAGTGGTGATGATTTTTCGTTTTAGCCACTGATGCATCGGATGCATGCGTTTATTGTGCGATTCCACCAGCACAATATTTTTTAGCTCATCTGGGGTGTGATTAGGAAAAGAGACATACTCAAACTCACCGCGCAGATAATGAGCAAGCTGTCGAGAACAAGGCAAGATGATCTCACTCTGCTTAACCACATCGAGCAAGGTATGCAGGTAGGAGCTTCGCGCTTTTACTTTCAACACTTCACTTGAAAGGTGCTTAGCAATAAAGGGCTGAGTATCATTCCAACCCGGCACCACCAAACTGGCGTATTCTGCTTGATTGATTTCAGCTTGAGACAGGGTCTTTCCTGCCAAAGGGTGGTTGATTTTAACTAACCCAACAAAATCATCTTCACCAATCACTTGGTGGGTAAATTGCTTATTGGTGTCGATCGGCGAATAGTTGATGGCCGCTTGAATTTCGCCATCGAGCAACTTTTTGAGTGTTTGAGAACCCCAATTCACGATGTTTACTTGTGCGTTTGGTGCCTCTTCAATCACCGCGAGACACAAGCGTGCACCGAGCCAGTTGGAGATAAAACCGTTAATCGCAATGGTAATGTTGCCTTGGTAGTCGGCAGGCTCAAACGTTGGCGAATCTAGAATCACCTCATCCAAACTTTCCATGATCATCGGCAGCTTGTCACCCAGCTCAAGTGCACGAGGCGTTGGCTTTAAGCCAGAGTGAACACGAGTAAACAACTCATCATCAAAGTAATCACGCAGCCTTCCCAACGCTTTGCTGACTGCGGGTTGGCTCAACGCTAATTGGTCACCCGCAATACGCGTGTTCTTAGTTTCAAGTAACACCAGAAAGATACGGAGTAAGTTGAGATCCAGTTGCTTCATCGTGATTCGTTCCCTAATACAACGCTGTTTAGTATCGGCTATTCATTCCGAATCGGTGCGACATGTCATCGTCCATACGACCGCCTTTCCAACCACCCGAACCAAGTAGATTCAGTACATCTTGTGCGGTGTAATCACCACCATCGAAAAAGTCGTTCGAGACATCGGCACGCAAGGAAGTAAGCTCAGCTCTAACTTCTGCGGTCAGTTCTTGAGGATCGGCATACAGAGCCAAAGCGATCTGTTGTTGGCGCTTGCTCAACTCGCTTGTGCTGCTTTGTACTTGTCCGATAGAGAAATACTCGCGACTTCCATAGCCCTTAATCAATCTGGCAGAAAGCAACTTAATGACCTTCTTGATTCGACGACGTTGAATGACTCTCAGCACATTAATTCCCTATTTCTCTTTTCAAAAAAGTATCTGTTATCAAAAGTCACGTTATATTTTGTGCATAACGTGATGATGCTTTAGAGTGTCACGGTTTAGTACAGTGTTCAATAAGCATGGAGCGCCAGTGTGAAAATCGACGATCTTAAACTCTTCATTAAAGTGGTTGAGCTAGGAAGCTTTACCGCTGCGGCAAACGCATTGGATCTGCCGCGCGCGAATGTGAGTCGACGAATTGGCGAATTAGAGCAATCCTTAGGCGCTCAGTTATTCCATCGCACCACACGCAGTTTATCGCTAACCAATAATGGCGAAGCCTACTACGAGAACCTGCAAAAAGCGCTGACGATGCTCGATTCGGCGAACGAACAAGTCAGCAACGACACCAATGAAGTTCGCGGCCGCATCAAACTCGGGTTACTGCCAGAAACCGACGAACTGGTTCGCCCAATTCTGTTTAACTTCCACGATAAATACCCTCATGTTGAGTTGGATATTCGCAACATCAACAATGGCTTTAGTGACATGTTCCAACAGGGCTTGGACATCGCTTTTCATGGTGGCGCCCTATTTGATTCCGACATCGTTGCCCGTAAGCTTTTGACACTCGACCGTTGTTTAGTCGCTTCTCCCAATTACCTTGAAACACACGGCATGCCAGAGAACCTAGAACAACTGAAGGAACACCAGTGTGTCTGTTTTCGTTGGCCAAATGGTGAGGTAGACAATGTCTGGCACTTCCAAGAGCAAAGTGTACAACTGCACCCGAAGCTCATTTCCAACAACATTGGCTTTATTAAGAACGCGACGATTTTAGATCGTGGTATCACCTTTATGCCCAAACTACTGGTGAAGCGAGAGTTGGAATCCGGCAGCTTGGTGCAGCTATTGTCACAATATTCTGTCACTGAAGAATCGGGATGGTTGCTTTACCCTCAGCCTAAGACATTGAGTCAGGCGAGCCGATTACTTATTGACCACCTCATTAAAGAAGTCCCAAAACTCGTTTAGCCGAATACATTGTCTCGTTTTTTGAGACAGTGAGTCTCACTGCCGAGTGATTATCTGAACATTGTACAATTGTATGATGGCACCAAAATTATGGAGCCATCGTATGAATCGTCTATTCAAAACTACTGCATTAGGTGCCGCGACATTGGCACTGTTTGGCTGTAATCAAAGCCAAACCACGTTCACCGAACCAGAGTCCCCTCGCCCAATTCAAGTTGTTGAAGTCACGGGTGAAAATACGGCGTTGAACAAATCGTTTAGTGGCATTGTTCAAGCAAAAGAGACCGCCTCCCTTTCTTTTCGCGTTCCTGGCACGGTTGACCGCGTTTTGGTGAAGAAAGGCGATCATGTCGAGAAAGGACAGGTCATTGCTACGCTTGATCCTCACGATTACCAAGTTTCTTTGGAAGAGCTTCAAGCACGTATGCTGGAAGCGAAGTCTGCGCATAAACTGGCAAAGGCTGAGCTAAAACGCGTGAAACAAGCCACCGATGATGACGCGATTGCCAGTGTGAATTTGGATAGAGCCATCAGCGGTTATGAGCGTAGTTTGTCTGCCGTAAAAGTAGTAGAGAAGAATATCCAACGCGCGGAAGATGCCTTGGCTTACACCACACTGCGTGCACCATTTTCTGGTAGCATTGGCGAGGTACGAATCGACGCATTCGAGCAGACACTGCCGGGCGTTAGCGTCGCTACTCTTCAACAAGACGGTCAGTGGGAAGTGGATATCGATGTGCCTGAGAACATGATTCGTCAGTTTAATCTTGGGCAAACAGCGGCACTGTCTTGGTATGGCTCAGAGCAAACATACCGTGCTAACGTCGCTGAAATCGCGCCTAAAAAGCATCTCATCAAACAAACTTACCCTGTCACTCTAGCTATCGATTCAATTTCTAGCGAACTGTTCAATGGCAAAGCCGTTACGGTCACAACCTCATTTCAGCCCGATCAATCCAGTCATTGCTTCCCCTATTCTGCGATTTTAGGTGAAAAGAAATCGCTACACGTCAATGTCGTTCGTGACGCTATCGTGCACACCGAGCCAGTGAGTTTGCAATCCATCGACTCTCATCAAGCGTGTGTCTCTGGCGCTTTCCACCAAGGCGACTATGTGGTCATCAGCGGCACTCATTATCTTCAAGCTGGCGACAACACGCCGAATTTAACCATCAAAACGCTATAGGCTCGAATCATGATCAATTTAGCTGAATTCGCGATAAGACAGCGCACTTTCGTGTTGTTCTTTATCGCCTTAAGTGTGGTGGCAGGGCTGTATTCTTACTTCGATTTAGGCAAGTTGGAAGACCCTAGCTTCACGGTTAAAACCGCCGTCGTTGTCACCTTGTATCCGGGCGCCTCGGCGGAAGAAGTGGAACAACAAGTCACCGATACCATTGAGACCAAGCTGCAAGAAATGGCCGAGTTGAATCGCCTGCGCTCATTGTCTCGTCCGGGGATGTCGATGGTATTTGTCGACTTGAAAGAGAGCCTCAATTCCAAAGCGCTTCCGCAGCAATGGGATTTACTGCGCCGCAAAGTCGACGACGTAAAACTGCAACTGCCGTCTACAGCGCAAATCAGCATTGTTCAGGATGAGTTCTCTGAAGTGTATGGCATGCTTTTCTCTATCCATAGCCAAGACGCCGCACCTGAAGAATTACGCCGCTACGCAGAAGAATTGCAACGCCAAATCAAAGCTGTAAAAGGCATCAAGAAGATTGAGCTACACGGCGTGCAACCGCGAGTGGTTTACATTGATATGCCTGACGAACGTCTGGCTCAATATGGCTTGTCTGTCGCGCAGGTGTGGAACCAACTCAGCACACAGAACATGACCTTTGAAGCAGGCAAGTTCGATGCTGGCACCGAGCGCATTCGCATCACTCAAACCAGTGAATTTCAATCATTAGATGATATTCGCAATTTAGTCATCAAAGGTGGCGTGAGTGAGCTAGGTACAGGCTTGATTCGCTTAGGTGACATCGCCGATGTATCCATGGGCTATCAAACACCAGCACTAACAGAAAGCCGATTTAATGGTGAGCCTGCGGTGACGCTAGCGGTCAGCCCTGTTGAAGGCATTAATGTGGTCTCGCTCGGCGACACGATTCGCGACATCATCCAAAACTACCAACAAACACTGCCGCTTGGCGTTGATATTTCTACTGTGGCTTACCAGCCTGAAGAAGTACAAAAAGCGATTGATGACTTCGTTGGTAACCTGCTCGAAAGTGTCGGCATTGTGTTTGTGGTGCTGTTGGTGTTCATGGGCTTTAAGAGCGCGACAATTGTGGGTTCGAGCTTATTG
Organism: Vibrio sp. CUB2; assembly: GCF_001557945.1. Classification (NCBI taxonomy): domain Bacteria; kingdom Pseudomonadati; phylum Pseudomonadota; class Gammaproteobacteria; order Vibrionales; family Vibrionaceae; genus Vibrio; species Vibrio sp. CUB2. Next base: position 232,303 of record NZ_LNRB01000001.1, read on the forward strand.
CTGACTATCCTGCTCACGCTGATCTACATGAACATTGCAGGCATTGATTTGCACCGAGTCTCGCTTGGTACCTTCATTCTTGCTTTGGGTATGTTGGTGGACAACGCCATCGTGATCACTGACATGATGATCGTAAAACTGAGCAAAGGCATCGAACGCACACATGCTGCGATTGATTCAGTTAAGGAAACCGCCGTCCCTCTGCTTGGCGCAACCGTCATTGCCATCATGGGTGCAAGTCCGGTTCTGTTCTCCAAAACTGACTCAGCCGAATTTGCGGGCTCAGTATTCTACATCGTCGCGTCTTCGCTTCTTTTGTCTTGGTTGGTCGCGATGACCTTCACCGTACTGATGTGTTGGATGTTCATCAAACCAACACCTATCGATGAAAACGCAAAGCCAAGCCGTTACAAGCAGTTGGTGTTTTGGACAGTTGATAACCCAATGAAAGCACTGACAGCATTGATTCCTCTGCTTTTGGTGACTGCTGTTGCTGTGCCTTACGTGGCGGTGAACTTTATCCCGCAATCGGATCGCCCTATCGTGTTCCTTGATTACTGGCTACCGAATGGCGCCAAGATTGAGCAAACCTCAGCTGACATGCGCAAAGTCGAGCAGTGGCTACTCAAGCAACCAGAAGTAGAAAGCATCTCTAGCTACATGGGCGCAAGTGCACCGCGCTTCTCGGTGACCGTAGAACCAGAGCCGCTTGATCCTGCATACGGGCAGATATTGATAAACACCAAGGATTACGAAAGCATCAGCCAACTTGTTGAACGTGGTGACAAATGGTTGCAGAACACATTCCCAGACGCAGAACCTCGCTTTAGAGCATTAAAACTGGCGACCTCAGACAAGTATGCGGTAGAAGCGCGCTTCTCTGGCCCTAATGAAGCGGTGTTGCACCAACTGGCGGATCAAGCAAAAGCCATTTTTGCTACTCACCCAGGTGCCAAATACGTTCGTGATGACTGGCGTCAAGAAAGCAAGGTGCTGAAACCCATCATCAATCAAGACAAGATGCGCCAAGCTGGCATCAACCGTGCGGACATCGCCTTTGCTCTGAAACGCGCTTCTGATGGCATGCCATTAGGTCAGATGAACCTAAATGACGAGTTGATTCCAATTCAGCTGCGTGGCACGTCTCAAAACATGGCGTCACTAGAAACATTGCCCGTGCGTTCGCTACTTGGCATGCACAGTGTGCCTCTAGGACAAGTGGTTGATGGCTTTGAGCTAGTACCAGAAGAGAGCATGATCTGGCGCCGCAATCGCGTCAAAACCATCACAGCACAAGCAGGTGTTGAGCGTCACTCTACGCCAGCAACGGTAAGAAATGCTGTCAAAGAGCAGATTGAAGCGATTCACCTTCCTGTGGGTTACAGCATGGAATGGGGTGGTGAGTTCTACGACGAGCACAAAGCGGTCACAGATATCTTTAAACAGCTACCAAAAGCCATGCTGATCATGGTGATCATTTTGGTCGCAATGTTTAACGGCTTTAAGCAACCAATCATCATCTTTTCGACTTTGCCATTAGCCGCGACGGGCGCCACCTTTGCGCTGCTTGGTTTTGATAAACCATTTGGTTTCATGGCGTTAATTGGTGCAGTAACACTGACGGGGATGATCATCAAAAACGGCATTGTACTGATGGATCAGATTGAACTTGAACGTGCGAATGGCCGCCCTTTATCGGATGCCATCAAAGAAGCCACCGTTAACCGTACCATGGCGATATCGATGGGTGCTTTGACAACGGCTCTTGGCATGATCCCGCTGCTTTCGGATCTCTTGTTCGACCAAATGGCAGCCACCATCATCGGCGGTTTAGCAGCGGCAACCGTATTGTCACTGTTCATCATGCCGGCACTGTATCGCTTGGCATACAAAGACAAACCACAAACGACCCAAACTGACGCTGAATTGAAGGAGGCGTAATCATGAGAAAGTTCGTTATCGCGCCACTGGTGTTGGCAATGAGTCTATCCGGTTGCGCCGTTGGACCAGACTATCAAACGCCAACCACCAGCATGGCAGACACTTATTTGTATGCCGATCAAAATGGCGTCAGCCGCCATGCTGAGAGAGAAGCGTTTTGGTGGACAGAGTTTAACGACCCAACGTTGAACGATTTGGTGCTTGATATGCAAAGCCAAAACATCCCACTTAAGGTCGCAGCAGAGCGCATCAAAATGGCAGACAGCTATAAGACCGTTGTTGAGTCATTCAAAGTGCCGACCATCAATGTTGGTGCCGGATACGTCAATTATCAGCTGAGTAAGAACGACTCGCTGCTTGGCCCTGCGCTGAACCCAATTGGTGATTCCGCCGCTGGCCTGCCACCACAAATTGCCAATACAACCTTGTTGGACAATCAGCACGATGGTGTGTTTGCCGGCGCAAGTATCGCTTGGGAAGCGGATTTGTTCGGTCGCATTGATCGTCAATCCAATGCCGCACAAATTCGTGTTGAGCAAGCAGAGATTTATCAAAGCGGGCTGACGACTTTGCTTACTGCGGATTTGATTCATAACTACTTGCAGTATCAAGGGGCAAGCGAGCGTCTCGACTTAGCTAAATCAAACCTTGAAGACCAAAGGAAAACCATGGACTTGGTCGAGAAAGTGGTTCGTAGCGGTTATGGCTCGGATCTCGATTTAGCGCAAGCCAAAGCGACGCTTGCAGCGATGGAGTCAATCATTCCTCAATTGGAAATCGCGCAGCAAGTACACAAACATCGTATCGCGGTACTGCTTGGTGAGCCTTTATCGAAAGTCGAAGTGCGACTTGCAGAGACGCAAGCTATACCAGCAATGCAAAATGTCGTGCCAATCGGATTGCCTTCAGACTTGCTGCAACGACGCCCTGATATCCGCTTAGCGGAGCGAGAAATGGCAGCCATCAATGAAGAGCTTGCGGCAAGTATTGCCAATCAATATCCGAAGTTCTTCTTAACCGGCGCTCCGGGCGTGTCTGCTTCTAGCTTTGATGATCTGTTTAGCAGTGATTCTTTCGGCTGGGTTGGTGCGGCAGGCATCAGTTGGAATGTCTTTGATGGTGGTCGTGGCGATGCTTTAGAGGGCATCAACCAAGCTCGTTTTGACGCAACAACACTGACTTACCAACACGCCGTAGATTCGGCTTTTGCTGAAGTGGATTCCACCTTATTTGCGTATGGTCGAAGCCAAGAGAATCAGCGTCGTATTGATGATGCTCTAGTTGCGACAGATAAAGCCGTGGAGAAAGCCAAATCCCTCTACCGTGCTGGGTTGATTGACCACTTGTCGGTACTGGATGCTCAGCGCCAGAAACGCATGATGCAAGACCGACAAATCGCAGCCAAATTGCAAACGGCTCAGGTCACTGTCGCACTCTACAAATCACTGGGTGGCGATTGGGCATTAGAGCAATCTCCACAAAGTTAAACCGAATGAGTTAAGTAACGATTTTGGGGAGTGGGTTAGCTTCATCTGGGACCTCGAATCTAACCCCTCCTCTTTTTTATTGTGGATATACCCAAGTGACTTCAAGATGCAGGATTCAGAGCGTTGTCATTGATTCGAGAGCAAGGAAAACAACGCAGTGTAATAGCCAGCTATTTCCAAGTTGTTTGACGCAGAAATCGACTCAATGACACGCTCCCGAAGGGCGAGTTGTCTTGGCTTGCATACTTTGTTGCCGATTCTTGATTTAGGCCCACTAGACCTTTAAATCGACGCCGCGTCTGCAAACCAAGTCATTCTCGCTGAACCAAGCATCTCGAAGTTATTTGGGTATAAAGTCGCGCATTAGCTCGCGTTTCCTATAGTTAAAAGGATTGAAATCAGAGAGTAAGGAAGGAACTCCCTCATGATGACATTAATCTTTTTGCTGTTATTGATTGCGATGCTCAGTGCATTTTTAGGAAAGAAAGCGGTGGGCTATGCCTTCTTTGCTTCCTCGGTGATCATTGGACTGTATTGGTTCAATCATCACGCCACCGACCCTCTTTCCATCTTGTTGTAAAGGGGATTGCACATGAATCGAAACTATCTGGCTTTACTCAATACCCTTGGTTTACTGGGCATGACAGCCGTTTTATTGATTGGCTTTGTTCTGCAATTTGTACTGAATGAGTTGCCTTGCCCTTTGTGTTTATTGCAGCGCATTGGCTTCATCATGATCATGTTCGGCTTCTTGTTGAACGTGGTGTATGGGCCGCAGCCTCGACATTATGGTGTGGTCCTTATCGGTGCACTCTATGGCGTCGCTACGTCACTGAGACAAGTCTCTTTGCACGTGATTCCCGGTACGCCTGGATACGGTAGCCCTATCTTCGGGATGCACTATTACACTTGGGCGTTTGTGTTGTTTGTTGCCACCATTTTCGCGGTCGCCGTTATTCTGATGCTGACCAGTAAAGAGGAATCTCCAGAACCTTACGAAATGAGCAACCTAGGTCGCATCACATGTTTGCTAGCGATTTCTGTTGTGGCACTCAATGTGATTGGGACTTTTGCCGAATGTGGTCCTTATCAATGTCCAGACAATCCGGAAAGCTACTGGCTATTTAACTAACGAGTCCTTAATCGAAGTAAGAGGAGTCATGCATAGGTACATGTGACCTTGTATTACTCCTCTTTTCTATCGGTTACGAAAATACGATTCTCAACACAATCCGACTTGGTTCAAATTCGTTGGTATGCAATTGGATGTCATACAAACATGTCAGTATGTTTAGAGATAAACGTACCGATTAATTCTCTCATCATGTTTTACCAAAGCAGGAGTGGTTATGAACTTTGTCGACGGTGTATTACAGGTCGAATCTTTTCTCGCGGTGACCCTCGGGATCATCGTGTTGTTTTTAGGCAGGCGCCTAACCCAAGCCAGCAGTTTCTTAAAGGAATTCAGTATTCCTGAACCGGTTTCCGGCGGCATCTTGGTATCGGTGTTGTTCGCCATTATCCATTACGTCACTCAAATCGATGTCCAATTTGATCTTGCTACCCGAGACTTGTTGTTGGTGTATTTCTTTACCACCATCGGCATCAACGCTAGCCTTCAAGATCTGTTCAAAGGCGGTAAGCCATTATTGATCCTGCTTTCGGTCACCATCGGTTATATGTTGATTCAAAACCTAACCGGCATTGGAATTGCGACCATGTTAGGTCAACCAGAAGCGGTGGGCTTGTTGAGCGGCACAGTGTCTCTGATTGGTGGACACGGCACTGCGATTGCGTGGTCACCTCGCATCGCTGAAATATTCGATCTTGATACCGCCATGGAAATCGGTATCGCAAGTGCAACGTTTGGCTTGATCTTAGCAAGCTTGATGGGCGGGCCGATTGCAAAATACCTGATCAACAAACACAACCTAAAGCCAGCTAAAGTGGAAGAAATGGACGTGGGTACGGCGCAGGATGAACCGCAACCGTCTATCAATGCTTATGACTTCTTAGATGCGATGTTAGCAATCCATGTTTGTATTATCTTGGGTGCGATTTTGAACGAAGGAGTAAGCAGCTTAGGACTGGAATTACCGTTGTTTGTGACCTGTTTGTTTGCCGGTATTTTGATTTCTAATCTTATTCCCGCCTCTTACCCTCGCCTTACCGGTACTCGTTGGCCAGCAAGAAAACCAGCGGTTGCGTTGATTGCGGATATGGCGTTGGGCGCGTTCTTAGCCATGTCACTGATGAGCATGCAACTATGGGCTTTGGTCGATTTGGCTGGACCTATTTTTATCATTCTTGGCGCGCAGTTCTTGGTGGCAATTTGTATCGCGATATTTGTCGTCTTTCCATTGATGGGGAAAAACTACGACGCTGCAGTGGTGTGCTCTGGGTTTGGCGGCATATCTTTGGGTTCTACCCCAACCGCTATGGCCAACATGTCTGCAGTTGCTCAGAAATACGGTAACTCGCATCAGGCTTTTATTATCGTGCCTTTGGTTTGTGCATTCTTCATCGATTTAGCCAATGCTCTCATCATTCCGTACTTCATTAATTGGATTGGATAATTAAGACGTCATCTGGTTAAAAAGAGGTCACTTCGGTGGCCTCTTGTCATATTCATGCAAATATTGCTACCACTTCCCCCCTCACTCAGTTGTATAATGTTTCTCTTGAAATATTTTGTTACGAAGTCAGTAACTCTTGAGATGAACATGAACAGCAGTAGATGGGTTGGCCTTTCCATTGGCACACTCTTTTTAATTGGCACACTTATTCTATTTGGATCGACCGTACATGCGTCTTGGTACAAGATCCCGATGGAAGCCGTGAATGGCATTGCATTCACCTTGTCTTTTGGATTAGGTTTGAATCACTTTATTGCCTACATTTCTGCGTTCGTTACGCTCGCAGCGCTGTTTTATCTTGGTTATGCAACCGGTTACCGCATCCATCAAAAACTCAAGTAGACATCTCAAACTTAAGACTGATTTCACTCACACCTCATAGCACTTAAGTATTAGTTTTTCCTCGATAAATTTGCTGTTAACCCACTTTTTATGCGGACATATTGAGATCGGGGCATTTTCCCGAAAACCGTATAGTTTTATGCAACCTCGCCTCATAGAATAGTTTATAAAAACGGCAGTAGGTATCGAGCATCTTTATGAAATGCAGTGTCGCTTGCAGACGAGAAAAACGCCCGAAAAAGCATATGCGCCTCGCATTTCCAAATTCATGCGGTGCAAACTCTTTGTTTCTCACGTTCTCTATCCACACTCAATCCATACTGAACCCTATCTCTGACTGCCCATTATTTGCTGTTCCTTTGAGACATAACTATGGACAGAACGCAGTTCACCAAAATTTTTACGCGCTACTACATGCGCTCTACAAGTTTGGGGATTCTTATTACCCTATTCGCTTGTGCAATCAGAGGGGTTAATTATGTTGTATACCTTCCTTACGTGTTATCCGCGGTTGCTTGTTTTACCTACCTTTGGGTGGGGCGAACGTTCGCATTTGAGCAAAGACATCGCTCTGTCGTCATTGCTCTGATCCTCGGCTACACCCTCACTTTTTACCTGTACTACTTCTTAGGCGGCCACTTCCTCTTTTCGTCATTAGTCACAATAAACCTTCTTTTAGCCTTAATTGAGTTCGGTGTTTTTTGGTCATTAATCACATACACCCTATCAATGGCAGTTTGCTTTAACATTGATTTGATAACCGCAGGCAACGACCTGTTTAAACTACAGGGTTTAAGTGAGTTCTCCATTCGGAGTACGTTTCTGTACTTGTTCAACCTATTTATTTACAAAGGGTTGCGCTCTATCGAGAGCTATTGGCACAGCGCATGGCAAACCCAATATGAACAAGTTGAAAAACTAGAAAGACTGCTCGAGATTGACGAGCTAACAGGGTGTTATTCCCGCTTTAAAGGCAATCAGCTGATAGAACGACAGATACAGCGTGCTCAACCGTTTACTCTGTTTTATATCGACTTGGATGGCTTTAAAGCCGTGAATGACGAATTCGGGCATGATGCCGGAGACAAGGTTTTACGCATTACCGCCCAACGTATTTTGCATCTACTAAGTGATGGCCAGTTCGCAACGAGAATTGGTGGCGATGAGTTTATTCTTTGTCTACCCGAGCTAGAACATACAAAGGATTTAGAACAGTTTCAGTCTTTGCTGCACCAAGCATGTAGTGCACCTATTTTTATCCATTTTCAAAACGTTCACATCGGTCTGAGTGTCGGTGTCGCGCGCTTCCCTTATGAAGGGAGCTGTAGTGACTCCTTAATCCAGCACGCAGACCAAATGATGTACCTCACTAAAAAATCAAGAACATAGAGTTTTGGCTCGTTCCGAGCCGCTTCGAAGCAATCAAAAAATATAATGAGTTCAGGACGTAGATATATGGTTAGCAAGTTAGAATTTTCGCATGCGGTCGCTGCAGTTCGAAAGGAGAGGGGATTAACTCAAGGTCAATTGGCGGACGACTTAGCAAGGAGTTACAGCGCTTTTGAAAGCTTAAACCAACCCACGTTAAGTCAGTGGGAAAGCGGAAAAGTCACACCGAGTTTATTAAAGCGACTCGCCTTCTCTCACTATATTGGCGAGCAGTACGAATACACTTCTAGCGAGTATAAACGGATAAAAGCCTCGCAAAGTAAAAACATCTATTTGAGCTTTAAAGACATTGTTTACGAGTATCAGGTTACCGATGTGAAAAGTTGTTCTCTCAGCCAAATCAGCGATTCAGAGTTCGAACAGATTGACGCCGTCCACAAGCAGTTAATTACCCCCGGAGGTGTAGAGGACACGCTCAACCAGTTTGGTGAATCCCCCAGCAAGGCCCGCCTCTACTATTGCAAGGGCATGCTAGTTGGACATTTGATTTACCAAGAGCTGAGGTCTGAATTTCGGATTCTCAGCTTATGGCATTTAGGGCGCTCAATTTTGAAATTCTTGGTGACTGACATCATCCAAGTTATGGGCAATGCCATCATCCATTTTCCGGTTCATGAGCCCGTAATTAAACAACTTCTATTCGACATTTTCATACGGGATTTCTACCACCACCGGCGGGTCACGTTTTTTAAAGCCCCCGCGACACACATATTCGAGAACCCCATGGTGAAGCATTGCTTTGATGGACTCTTAGACCTGGTGCTCTATCGCTTCCATCAAGTAGGAAATGAATTTATGCAGTCTCGACAGGAGGCCCACTAATGATAAATAACAACGCAACCAACAGTACCATCTTATTGTTTACCTTCAATAATATACAAGGTCGAGGCTTACAATCGGCCATCGAGCAACAGCTTGGACAGCCAGTGCTATTAGCAAAAGGGGCTGAAGTAGAATTACCTCACTATAGAGATGAGCACTACATGGCGATCGTCGACAGTTCCCTGCCCGATCTCTCGGAGGTCAAAATGACGCTCAGTGAATTGGAACATGTTGATGCGACGGTGTTGGTGAACGCTGAACCCAACTTGGGCGTGGAGAGCCTGCTCACTTGGTCAAACCTCAAAGGCTTGTTCTATTTTGAAGATGACTTCGACAAGGTAATCAGAGGCTTGAAAGGTATTCTGAGTGGGGAGAACTGGCTCTCTAGAGATATTCTCAATCGACTGCTTGGCTATCTAGTAAATCTTAACCACACGGTTACTGAGCTGGATACGAAACTCGAAATTGAACTCACTCGTCGAGAAATGCAAGTGCTGACCGCCCTGTGCCAAGGTGGCTCTAACCTTGATATTGCAGACTCATTGTTTGTCAGTGAGCACACGGTGAAATCGCACCTGTATAGCATTTTCCGCAAACTGGAAGTGAAGAACCGAATGCAAGCGGTCGCTTGGGCAAAACGTAACTTGTTCTAGCCCCGTCCAAAACAAAGGGAGCACGGAGGCCCCCTTTAATACATTTGATTTGCTTCGGCTCGCTAGAGCTTTCTTATTGCATCAAATGATAGACGCGCAGCGATTCTGCCATCGTTGCTAAATCTTCACCTAAGAATTCAACCGTGACAGGTTGGTTCGCCAGTAGCGTGATGCTTGAGTCGTCAAAGCGTCCTGCGGTATCACATTCCAAATGAACAAAGAACGCTGGTTTATCTGCGACGAGTGTGACTTTGTTGGCTTCAATCGTTACGTCAATCTTGGCGCTTTCCATTGGCAATGTTTTTAGCTCGTGAGTACTAAACCAAGTGTTGGTGATACTCTCTTGACCTACTTGCCCTTCTACGTAGAAGAAACCTGATTTCAATTCAGACGAATCAAATGCCTCATCCAACTGCCAAACGACGGTATTGCTGTCGCTAGAAACCGTGTGCTCTAGCGACCAAGTTTGCTTCACTTCACCTTGCCAGTTCACCCAATGTAATTGCGCACTCACATCAACAGGGTCTTTGGCATCATTGAGCAAATGAAGGCTCAGCTTGCCCGTGTGTTCTGAAAACACCAAATACTGCGGCGCAAAGAAGCGTTTCGCATGGTAATGCAATTGCTTCCAACGGCCACTGTACTCCAAACTAGACCAAGAACTCACTGGCCAGTTGTCGTTGAGTTGCCAATACAACATGCCGCGACATATTGGAGAGATCGCACGCCAATGATCACAAGCGGTTTTGATTGCCATCGCCTGTTGCACTTGGCTGAGGTACAACATTTGCTCAAAGCCGGAAGGGAAACGGAAATAGCGAGTAAACATCTCCGTGATGATGCTGTTACCGCGAGGGTTCTTTTGATGCTGCTCAAAGGTTGGTGAGGTGACGTTCCAGTCTTGCTCGGGTACGAACTGTTTTGCTTCAGCAAACGAAGGCCAAGATTGGAAACCAAACTCGGAACAAAAACGCGGGTTAATGTTTAGATAAGCATTAAACGATTTTCCTGAGTGCCAGACATCCCAGAAATGCATATCGCCTTTGCTGTCATCATGCCACGCATCACCAAAATCCAACTCACCGTTACAAGGCGAGCTTGGCCAAAAACGGCGTGACTCATCTTGCTGGCCAATCACCTGCTCTATCATTCGATTCAGACGATCATAATTCACCGTGTATTTGACTTTGTTGTGCTTGGATTCGTCGTACCAACCAATCGCACCAATCACTTCGTTATCACCACACCACAGTGCAATCGACGGGTGCTCTTTCAAACGTGGGATTTGGAATCGCAACTCTTGTTCCACATCTTTCAAGAAATCATCATCAGATGGATACAGTGAGCAAGCGAACATCATGTCTTGCCAAACCAACAGACCTAATTCATCACACAGGTTGTAGAACGTTTCGCTTTCATATTGGCCGCCACCCCAGACACGAATCATGTTCATATTGGCATCGACCGCGCTTTGCAAAAGTGCACGATAGCGGCTTTCACACTCACGCCCCGGCATGGCATCCACAGGAATCCAGTTTGCACCCTTCGCATTGATTGGCACGCCATTGACGACAAACTCCATCGCCGAGCCATGTTCATCAGCTTGGTTGTTTAGACTCAGCTCTCGCAAACCAATCGTGCGTGACAGTGATTGCTCACCACAAATGACTGTTATCGGATATAGATGTGCTTCGCCATAACCCGCAGGCCACCAGCGTTTTGGCTCGGAAATATGGAACTGGCAGTGATAGTGACCACTTCCTTCGGTTTGAATCGATTGGCGCTGACCATCAAATTCAATCATGATTTCATGAGGTTGAGTATCAGTTTCTACTTCAACTAATACATCAACCAGCACGCTACCGTCAGCTTGCCATTGTTGCTCTGTCGAGAATCCTTTGAGCCACACATCGTTTATGACATCAATTTGAATCGGGTCATAAATGCCAGACACCATCAAACAAATGCCCCAGTCCCACCCCGAGTGACATTGGGTTTTGCGAATCAAGTTCATGTGCGGGATCTGGTTGTTCCCCATCGCCGAAGGAATAGGAAATGGCAATTTCTTCGCACGCTCTAGCCCCTCTAAATCCACACGGGCAAATTCAACTCGAATCGTGTTAGTGCCTTGTTTTAAGTAAGGTTTGATATCAATACGTTGCTGGGCAAACATGTTGCTGCTAGTTAGTGCTTGCTCACCATTGATATAAAAGGTCGCTAAGGTGTCTACGCGGGTGAGCGTCATCCACACTTGTTTGGCAGAGAGCACAGAGCCATCGACATCAAACTCGCGTGAAATGTGCCAATCGTAAGTTTCAATCCAACGAACTTTCGCTTCATTATCAGCAAAATAGGGATTCGGGATGAGCTCTGCTTGTAACAATGCGGATACATTGTCACCGGGCAAAGTCATAGGAATATCGATATCTGGGCGCTGTGGCGAGGTAAGTTGCCACGTTCCGTTAAGTTCAAAATGAGCCATAGGGTAAGACCTTTAATTTTTATTAGAACAGGTTGGCTCAATGTAATCTTGCGGTGTCCTCACAAGAATAAGGGGAATGTCATTTCCGTATGAAATGCGGCGCACTTCACGTAAAAATTCTCTAACCAGAAATCAGTAATTTGGCTAGGAAAACGACATTTAATCCGGTTTCACGGTTATATTGAGCATCTCAACGTGCTAGTATCAGCGGCTTTTTGATCATCCTCACACTTTTCGAGCCATTTGTGTGAGGGAAATGCACGGCTTCCGAGCCCTAAAAAGCGAAGTAATTATGTCAAATATGACGAACGCCGCCTCTCATGCTCCTATTCAGGAGGCAGACTATTCTGCGATTCATCCTCCTTCCCTACTTAAGCGTCTTGAACTCACCAACCCAGTATTCTGGCTAAGTGGTAGCTTCCTCACCGTGTTTGTATTGCTTGCTCTGACGAATACAGACTCTCTGACCGCAATGGTTAACGCAGGCTTCGGGTTTGCGACTCAATACTTCGGTGCCTTCTGGCAAGTATTACTCCTACTAAATTTCCTTATTGGTTTGGCTATCGCGCTAGGTCGTACGGGTTACGTGCGCTTGGGTGGTTTAGCGAGACCAGATATCGATACCTTCAAATGGTTGTCGATCGTACTTTGTACCCTACTCGCGGGCGGAGGTGTTTTCTGGGCCGCAGCTGAGCCTATCGCGCACTTTGTTTCTGCGCCGCCTCTTTACGGTGAAGCATCACCAAAAGCATCTGCAATTAATGCACTTTCTCAGTCTTTCATGCACTGGGGCTTCCTTGCTTGGGCAATCTTAGGTTGTCTTTCTTCTGTGGTGTTGATGCACCTTCATTACGACAAAGGCTTACCACTAAAACCGCGTACTCTGCTTTACCCAGTGTTTGGCGACAAAGCGATCAACGGTTGGATTGGTGACGTGGCTGACGCCTGCAGCATTATCGCCGTAGCCGCTGGTACTATTGGTCCAATTGGTTTCTTAGGCCTGCAGATCAGTTACGCGTTGAACTCGCTATTCGGTTTGCCAGATACCTTCATCACTCAAAGCATGGTGATTGTAGCTGCAATTCTAATGTACACCTTGTCAGCGCTAAGCGGCGTGAGCAAAGGCATCCAGCTTGTGAGCCGTTACAACATCATTTTGTCTGTGGCTCTAATTGGTTACATTCTGTTCTTCGGCCCAACCAGCTTTATTGTCGATGGTTATGTGCAGGGCATTGGCCGTATGGTGGATAACTTCTTCCCGATGGCGCTTTACCGTGGCGACACAGAATGGCTAAGTTGGTGGACAGTATTCTTCTGGGGCTGGTTTATTGGTTATGGTCCGATGATGGCAATCTTCATCGCGCGTATCTCACGCGGCCGTACTATTCGTCAGTTGATCCTGTCTATCAGCATCGCTGCGCCTTTAATCACCTGCTTCTGGTTCAGTATTGTTGGCGGCAGTGGTCTGGCATTCGAGCTAGAAAACCCAGGTTTGATTTCATCCGCATTTGAAGGCTTTAACCTACCAGCGGTTCTGCTTGCCATTACCTCTGAACTGCCATTCCCAATGGTGATTTCGGTATTGTTCTTGATACTGACCACGACGTTTATCGTGACCACAGGTGACTCAATGACTTACACCATCAGTGTGGTCATGACAGGTTCAGCAGAGCCAAACGCCGTGATTCGCTCGTTCTGGGGCTTAATGATGGGTGTGGTGGCTATCGCACTTATTTCGATGGGCTCTGGCGGCATCTCTGCTTTGCAATCTTTCATCGTGATCACGGCCGTGCCCGTGTCTTTCATTTTGCTACCAAGCATTTGGAAAGCACCAAGCATCGCCAGCCACATGGCAAAAGAGCAAGGTTTGGTTTAATCACTTGGTTTAATCAAACAAGCCTTACGACAAACATAAAACAAGCGCCGATTTAAGGCGCTTGTTTCTTATTGAGCCATTGTAATAACAGCTTCAGTACCCAAGGTATGTTACGACCCGATCTCTTTGAGTCGAGCAGTAAAGTGACGCAGGACTGGCGGTTCGTAAGTGAACTCCAAACCTTTGACATTATGTACATTCTCTTTCACTTTTTGGAATGCTTCGATAACGTAATCCATGTGCGTTTGAGTATAAGTCGCCCTTGGCAAAGTCAGACGTAAAAACTCCGCAGGACAAGGCAGTTGCTTGCCTGTTTCAGGGTCTCGTCCGAGTAACAGTGAGCCAATCTCCGGCGCTCGAATACCAGCAACTTTATACAACTCACACGCCAGAGCATGAGCAGGAAATTGATCACCCGGAATATGCGGTAGAAGTTTCCCGGCATCAACAAACGCAGCGTGACCACCGGCTTGCTGGCAGACAATACCTATCGCCTCTAGCCCTGAGACCAAGTATTGAATCTGAGCGATACGGTACTCCAACCATTCCTGTCGCATCCCGTCATAAAGACCAACCGCAAGACGCTCCATCGCGCCTCCCTCTAAACCGCCGTAAGTAGGAAAGCCTTCTTGCACAACACACAGAGTTCGACATTCGTTGTAGACATCGATAAAGCTGTCATCCTTGAAACACAACAATCCGCCCATCTGAACCATTGCATCTTTCTTTGCGGACATGGCTAATGCATCGGCATATTTGTAGCTCTCGAATGTGATCTCTTCAATCGTCCAATCTTGGTAGCCCGGCTCTCGTTGTTGAATAAAGTAAGCATTTTCCGCATATCGAGCTGAGTCCATGATGACAGGAATATCGTATTTCTGACCAATGGCATACACCGCTTTTAAGTTCGCGATAGAAACAGGTTGGCCACCGGCAGAGTTGCACGTAATGGTACTGACGATATAAGGAACGTTTTTCGGGTCGGCATCAAGAATCGCTTGCTCAAGCTTATCGATATCAAAATTGCCTTTGAAATCAGCATTGACTGACGTATCAAACGCTTCTTCCGTATAGACATTTTTAGCCACACAGCAATTGATTTGCGTATGCCCCTGAGTGGTGTCAAAGAAGTGATTCGACAATGCGACCATTTTGGTTCGGTCGAGCCCTTTCTCTTTTTCACGTTTGGCGATCAAGACCGGAATATAAATCTGTTCTGCACCACGGCCTTGGTGAGTAGGAATCGTCAGCTCGTAACCAAAAATGTCTTTCACTGCATTAGCCAGCGCATGATAACTACGGCTGCCGCTGTATGCCTCATCGCCTCGAAACATGGCGGCCTGCATATCTTGAGTGATCGACCCAGTGCCACTGTCTGTGAGCAAATCAATAAACACATCATCGCTTTCAAGCAGAAATGGATTCATTCCTGACTCTAAAATGGCTTGTTCACGATACGCTCTTGTTGTTCTTTTTACGGGTTCAACGACTCGAATACGAAACGGTTCTGGCAAATGTTTAAAGTTTTCCATCAAAAATACCTTACTTCCAGATAGCCGCACACGCCTCTTCCATAAACGAAAAGTACAAATGTGCGCACTAATTTAATAGCAAATAATTGTTCTAAAGAGAGATAACTTTTGAACAGCAAACTCAGCGAAGGGCTCGCTTAGTCAGCGCTACAACGACCGTATTACATAGCCAACGATCAGTTAAAACGGACTCTGCTGTTAAAGTCGGATTGCATTAAGAAAGGTAGATTTTAGAAAGATAGGCACGTTGCGGATCACGCGTGTACCAAGCAATAGAGCTTGAGCACTGCTTGTGTCGCATTAATAAAGGCATACGCATCTTACATCCTTTTCAAGCAGTCAATAAATGAAAACACATGAGTTGTGTTTCCCCCAAAACCAAGCTTAATCACGAATTAGCATTGGTTGATTTTTAGTCTATTTCGTCGTTATTACTAACACTAAACTTTAACCACCACAATCGCTGCGCGCTCGTACCGTCAAGGATATGAGAATAGAATCACAAAAAAATAGCCTAGTTATGCAATGGCTCTCAGTCACATTTACGCAGAAAAAATAGCGAAATTTGAATCGCTTGCTCAGAAAAAAACAGCCCCGACACATAACCTGTATCGGGGCTGTTTTTATGAGTTGGATTCGAAAAGCTTCACTGCTTACAGGTGAAGTTTACGCAGCTCTTTCTTATCCACTTTACCGACGCTGGTCTTGGCGATCTCGTCCACCAGCTTCACTTTGAGTAGTAACGCTTCTCTGGCAAGAATGCCTTTGCTGATAAAATCTTTAGCAAAACCTAACAGCTCTTTCTCAGTCATCTCTGCATCGTCTTTTAACGTCACCAACGCTAGCGGCACCTCGCCCCATTTGTTGTGTGGCATGCCAATTACAGCGACTTCCGACACGGCCTGATGCTGGTGCAGAATGTCTTCCAGCTCCAAAGAACTTACCCACTCACCAGAAATCTTAATCATGTCTTTTACGCGGTCAGTGATCTTGATAAAGCCTTCATTATCGATATGCGCGACATCGCCAGTGTGTAGATAACCACCACGCCACAAGGCTTTAGAGTTCTTGTTGTCTTTGTAGTAGCTTGGCGTTAACCACGGCGCACGCACTACCATCTCACCCGCACTCTCACCATCGTGTGGGAGTCTGTTCATCTCATCATCGACAATATGAGCTTCCACCAGCGCGACTTTCTTACCTGTCTTCGAGCGGTATTCTGCTTGCTGATCTAGGTCGAGTTCAAGCTGTTCTGGAGTCAGTTGAACAATAGACAAAATTGGTCCTGTTTCACTCATGCCGTAACCCGCAAACACATCGATATCGCGCTCAAGGGCTGATTTACACAACGCTTTTGGCAGCGCTGCACCGCCAATGACGACTTTCCAACCAGAGAAATCAATCGACTTGGACTTTGGTGAGCTCAATAACAGATGCAGGATGGTTGGCACACAATGTGAGAACGTCACCTTCTCTTGTTCAATCAAGTTAAGCAGAACATCTGGGACATACTTGCCTGGGTAGACTTGTTTCACGCCAAGCATGGTCGCCATGTACGGAAGCCCCCATGCGTGGACGTGGAACATTGGCGTAATCGGCATGTAGATATCACCTTGATGCAATCGGCCTTGCGACGCATTGGTGCCGATGGTGCTCAATATGCCCATGGTGTGCAGAACCAGTTGGCGGTGAGTAAAGAACACCCCTTTAGGGAAGCCCGTCGTACCCGTGGTGTAGAAAGTGGTCGCGATGGTGTTCTCATCGAAATCAGGGAAGTTGTATTCGGTGCTTTCTTGCTCCAGAAGGTGCTCGTATTCACATTCATCGTTATCGCGTAAAACCACGTAACGCGTCACCGTATCAATACGACCTTTGATCTGTTCCAGAATTGGCAGAAACTCTTCATTGATCAGGATAATGTCATCTTCCGCATGGTCGATGGTGTAAAGGATCTGTTCTGGAGACAAGCGCACGTTGATCATGTGCAGCTTTGCACCAATCATCGGGATGGCAAAGTAGCATTCAAGATAACGGTGTGAGTCATAATCCATTACCGCTACCGTATCACCTTTCTTCACGCCCATTTTGGTTAGTGCGTTTGCAAACTGTCTCACTCGGTCATGAAACGTTTTGTAGCTGTGACGACGGTGGTTCGCGTAGACGATTTCTTGCTCGGGGTTGAAAGCAACTGGGGAAAACAGCAAGTTTTTAATTAACAACTGATAATTGGATGGATCATTTACATACTGGTTCATATCGGGGATTCTTTTTGTATTTTTCTTAACGTTCGCTTTGCGCGAGTGGCGCTATTATCACTCAAAGACAAGACTGTATTCAGTACACAATATTGAGATCAGGTTCGAAAGACGCCATATATCTATAGTACGCAGTTTCTAAAGTACCCCTGTATTGTAGCCTTCTATCACCAAGTCAGAAATGCTTCATCCCACGACTTAATCATTAAGTTTTGTCATGGTCAGAAAAAGTGCAACGAAACCGTCACAGTTTGTCGTTAGCATACGTCCCACACTCGTAAACCTCGCTCTATACTGACCGACACGTTACATCGACCTCAATCCAAACTGTGAGAAGCCAACTATGTCCAAGCCTTTGTATGTTTTTGATCTGGATGAAACCTTAATCAACGCTGACTGCGCAATGATTTGGAATGAATTTATGGTCGAGAAAGGCATCGCCACTGCGTCTAACTTTATTGAGGAAGATAAGCGTCTAATGGGCTTGTACGCAGAAGGCAAACTGGACATGGAAGATTACCTAACGTTCTCCATGAAGCCGCTAGAAAACATGCCTATTGAACAGGTAAACGCCTTAGTGGAAGAGTGCGTTGAAAACCATATTCTGGCTAAACAATTCCCTCAAGCCAAAACACTGATTAAACAACTGTCTCGTGATGAGATTGATATGATCATCATCTCTGCCAGCGTCACTTTTTTGGTTGAGGCAGTTGGTCGACGCATCGGCATCCCTAACGCTCTCGGCATTGATTTAGTCGAGCAAGGCAACTGCTACACCGCGGAAATAGAAGGCATCCCGAGTTATCGCGAAGGCAAAGTTATACGCTTAAAACAGTGGCTAGAGGCTCAACCTGAGACCTATTCAGACATCCATTTCTATACGGATTCGATCAACGACTTACCACTGTGTGAATACGCTGATTACGCCTATCTGGTCAATCCATGCCCTCGCCTAAAAGAGCACACCAATAGACCAAATTGGACTGTGTTGAGTTGGGGGTAAATCGGCTCAACATCACTTATCCTCTTCACGAGATATAAAAGAGCAGACCTTACTGCTCTTTTTTGTGCCTCTCCCTCACAAATTAATCACTTGATTAAATACTGATTAATTTTTCGCATGTCGCATGAGAAATCAGCGTCTTATAATTAATCAAATGTTTAATATTTTGAGAGACGATTGTGACGGAAGCTCATCGAAGGGCGGGAAGACCCACAGATAAAATCGACGCACGGGAGAAGCTGATTTTCCATGCGCGAGAACTCTTCACCATTATGGCTTACGACAAAGTGTCTACTCGCTTAGTCGCGCAGAAAGCAGGCGTCAACGTGGCGATGATTCGCTACTACTTTGGCAACAAAGAGGGCTTGTTCGAGACCATGTTGCGCGAAACCCTGTCGCCGATGCAAAAGCAGATGCAGGCATTGATATCCGACAGTAACGAGAAAAACTTCCTCGACTTAATGCGTACCTACTACCGCGAGATGATCAAAGCGCCACAGTTCCCGCGTTTGATTGCCCAAGTCATGCATATGCCTCCTTCAGAGACCCAGCGCAAGCTGCTCGAAAAAGTTATCGCTGATATCAGCAAGCCAATGCAAGGCGTGATCTTTGATAAGTTGATCGACAGTGGCGTTTTACGAAAAGACGCCGACCCTCAACTTTGTCGCGTCTCTTACATCAGCTTAATGGTGTTTCCTTTTATGGCACCACCTTCGTTGCTCGCCCTTCATGGTATCGAGCTCTCAGAAGCCTTCTTGAACCGATTATTCGAACACAACATACAACTGATGAAACATGGATTTTTAGACTCGGGCGACCAATATGAAACTGAATAAAAAGCTGCTGTTCTTTCCTGCCCTTGCTGTTGGGGTCGTCATTCTATTTTTGGCGATTAGCCTCAAGCCAGATTTGCCCGTCAAACCAGCCGGTGATCGTGCAAGGTTGGTCGAGACAATTCCTCTTGAGCTGAAAGCAATTGCACCTGTTGCTATTGGCTTTGGTAAAATCGCTCCGAAAGTTGAATGGAAAGCGATAGCCGAAGTGACCGGCAAAGTGGTTTACCGTCATCCGCAACTGGAAAAAGGACAAGTGTTGCAAGCAGGAACGGAAATCTTGCGCATCGACCCACTCGATTACGAGTTGAAACTGGTTCAAGCCCAAGCCGATCTCAAATCTGCTCAAACCTCTCTGGCTAAGCTGAATCAAGAAGAAGCGAATCTTAAAAGCACACTCAAGATAGAAGCCAACCGTCTGGTTATCGCCAACAAAGAGTTAGACCGTAAACAAAACCTGCGTAAGAAAGGTCTAACGTCTCAATCAGACGTAGATCAGCAAGAGCAAAGCGCGCTCTCTCAACGTAAGTTGGTGTTGGATATCGAAAACCAAATTGGTTTGATGCCGGATGAAAAACGTGTCGCGGAAGCCCTAGTTAAGGTCAATGCATCAAAGGTGGACGAAGCGAAACGTTCACTTGATAAAACCATTATCACCCTTCCTTACGATTTGCGCATTGCAGAAGTCGAAATTGAGCAAAACCAAGTGGTTAATCTACAACAGACCATGGTGACCGGACATGGTATTGATGTCATGGAAGTGGAAGCTCAACTGTCCATTCATGACATGCAAACTTTGGCAGCGAGCATCGGTGAGTTTGTTCGTGATGAATCTGGTATTCCACAACCTGATATGAACGCGATTCATGCCAACATTGAACTCAGCAGCGGTAACCTCTCTGCAAGCTGGCCAGCAAAAGTTGCACGCATCAGTGAAACGGTTGATCCAAGCCAAGCGACTGCGGGTGTGATTCTGGAAATTGAACAAGACTACCGTGCATTAAACCCAACTTCTGCTCCGCCATTGGTGAACGGCATGTTTGTGCGTGCCTTGATAGAAGGGCAAGAGAACCCGAGTTGGGTTATTCCAGAGCGTGCGCTTCATGGCGATAAGATTTACCTGATGGGCGAAGACAATCGTCTTAGAGTCGTGACGGTTGAAGTGTTATATCGCCGCAATAACCAAGTGGTGATCGATGGCGAATTGGAACAAGGTCAGAAGCTGATCATCAACGATCTGCTGCCTGCGATTAACGGCATGCTATTGAAAGAGTCACCTGAACAGTCAGAGGCAGCTATTGAGGAGTCTGATTCATGATCCGATTCTTCGCCAAGCACCCAACAGCAGCCAACTTGCTGATGCTAACGCTGCTGATATTGGGGATATCTTCACTTTCCACGATTAAGCGGGAAACCTTTCCTGAGTTTGACCCGCCATACATCCTAGCTGGTGTAGTCTACCCAGGTGCTTCCCCGCAAGAAGTCGAAGAGAGTATCTGTGTCCGAATGGAAGATGCTGTTGATGGTCTTGCTAACATTGAAGAAACGCAATGTGAAGCGATTGAAGGCTCTGCGCGTCTTATCTTAAAACTGAATGAAGAAGCCGACATCGGCCGCATGTTGGTTGATGTTCAAACTCAGATCAATTCGATAAACGACTTCCCACAAGAAATTGAGTCTCCTGTGGTCCAAGAGCTAGATTGGAATGAGCCAGTTGTGGATGTCGCGATCACTGCAGACACCACATGGCCAGAGCTAAAAGCCTATGCAGAACAACTTAAACGCACATTAAAGCTCGATTATGATGTGTCTTTGGTTGAAGTTGCAGGCTTCTCTGACCACCAATACCGAGTAGAGCTAGACACTCAAGCTATTCGACAACTTGGCTTAAGTGTTGGCGATATTGCTGAGCAGATTGGTCGTCAGAACGTCAAGTTGCCAAGTGGTAATGTCGAGACGCCAGATAAGAACTTTCTGATCCGCTTTGATGAACGACGTGTGACGCCAGAAGAGCTTGAGACTATTGTCGTGGGCTCTGGTCCAAATGGATCAATCATCCGTCTAAGAGACATTGCGACGATTACCGACCGATTTGAATTGGACGAACAGAAAGTCCTCTTTGATGGTCACCCTTCTGCCCTACTAAAAGTCAGCAAAAACAAAGAAGACGATGCACTGCGCATTAAAGAACGTGTTGCTCAATTTGTCGAAGAACAACAAGCCATCGCGCCAGACGGTGTGATGCTACAAATGACCAATGACCTTTCATCCGTGCTTTGGGATCGCCTGACCATGATGGTCAAAAACGGTTGGCAGGGTATCATTCTGGTTTTCGCCACCATGTGGTTGTTCTTTAGTTTTCGCTACTCTTTTTGGGTCGCAGCTGGTTTGCCCGTAGCCTTCTTAGGTGGCTTATTTTTGATGGCGCAACTTGGCCTGTCCATCAACATCATGTCTTTGGTCGGGTTACTCATGGCCATCGGTATCATGATGGATGATGCCATCGTTATTGCCGAATCGATTGCCGCTCACCTCGACCGAGGAGAAGAGATCGATGATGCCGTTATCAAAGGAGTGAAAAAGGTACTGCCAGGGGTAATTTCTTCCTTCCTAACCACGGTGTGTATTTTCGGTAGCTTGTTATTCCTGCAAGGTGAAATGGGTGCAGTACTTAAAGCGGTGCCTCAAGTTCTGATCCTCGTTTTGAGTTTGAGTTTGGTGGAAGCCTTCTTGATTCTACCTAACCACCTTTCTCACTCACTACACAAACAAAAGCAAGAGCGAAAAACACCGAAGTTCAAACAAAAGCTGCTCGCTTCTTTTGAAAACTTTCGCAACACCACCTTGGTCAACGCAGTGGATAAAGTGGTCGAGTATCGCTATGCCTTTATGGGTGGTGTGGTTGCCTTGCTTCTTATCTCCGCAGCCACGTTAGTCGGTGGTTTGCTCAAGTTTCAACCCTTCCCTGAATTGGATGGCGACATTGCAGAAGCGCGCATTATTCTTCCACCAGGTTCTTCTCTGTCTCAAACGGAAGCTGTCGTCGATAAGATCGTCGCTTCCGCTCAAAAGCTAGATAAAGAATGGACAGAAAAAGTGGAAGACGGCAATCCATTGGTTCTGCACATCACCAGTCAATTCAACGCTAACGCCGACGCGAATGAATCTGGCCCTCACATTGCCACGGTACGTCTGGATTTGCTGGGCGCAGAGAGTCGTAACACTCTCATCGATGAATTTATCGATGCATGGCGCGAAGACATTGGTGAACTTGCCGATCCTATCTCACTGGTATTCAAACAACCGACCATGGGGCCGGGCGGACGAGCAATTGAAATTCGAGCGAAGCATGATGATCTGGATGCGCTCAAAGCGGCTTCTATCGACATTCAGCAATACTTGAATGAGTTTGACGGTGTCCATGGCGTATTAGATGACATGCGCATGGGTAAAGAAGAAGTCTTGGTTAAACTGCGTCCGGGGGCAGAAGCTTATGGGATTAACGGCCAACTCATCGCCAATCAATTGCGTGCGGCTTTCTTTGGCCAAACTGCAGACGAGATCCAAGTTGGGGTAGAAAACATTTCCATCGAAGTTCGCCTTGATAAAGCACAAGCTGGTGACTTACAGCAATTGGCAAACTTCCCAATTATCTTGTCCGATGGAAGTCAAATTCCGCTCGCGACCATTGCTACTTTGGATTTCCAACGTAATTACGTAAGAATCCAGCGCATTGATGGCTTGCGCACCGTGAGCGTATTCGGCGATATCGACAATACGAAAGCCAACTCAACCGCCATTATTCGTCAGTTCCAACAGGATGAAGCGCCAAAGCTTATGCAAAAGTATCCTGGTCTTCGCTTTGATTTTGAAGGCGAAGCCAAAGATACCGCAGAAACTGGCGCATCAATGGGTAAAGGCTTCTTGCTTGGTTTGTTTGGCGTGTTTGCGATTCTGAGTTACCAATTCCGCAGTTATTTGGAACCATTCGTCGTCATGCTCGCGATTCCACTCGCCTTTATTGGCGTGGTATGGGGACACATCCTACTCGGTCACTCATTAAGTATGCCAAGTATGATGGGCTTCGTCTCATTAGCAGGGATTGTGGTGAATGACTCGATTCTGTTAGTTCAGTACATACGCCATCATGTCGATGAAGGGGATAATGTGCACGACTCGGTCGTCAAAGCCAGTCGGGAACGCTTTAGAGCAGTATTCCTGACATCAATGACCACTGCAGCAGGTTTGCTTCCGTTACTGACTGAAACCAGTTTGCAAGCACAGGTTATCCAACCACTGGTTATCTCCATCGTGTTTGGTATTTTCGCATCCACTCTGCTGGTGTTATTTATGATCCCTGCCGCGTATGCCATTTTAGCTGACTTCGGCCTAGTTCATAAACACGAAGAAATCTAAAACGACTGATAAGTAAACTTATCAAAGTGAACAAGAGCGGCTTAGGTCGCTCTTTTTGTTTTCAGTGAAAAGCGTTAAAAACAACACAAACACTTAACAAATACAGGGTTATTATGTGGCATTAAGTGCAAATATGAACAATTGAGAATGCGGTATGTCGAGTTTTATATAACCAACCCCAATGATCACCGTAGGACTTATGATAAGTTTTATTATCAAAAACGACATTTAGCACAGTATAAATACACACAGACAACACATTCACAATTTGAACTAACGATAATGAAATCATTGATTGAAGAATTAACATTTTAACAATGATTACAACAATGTTAACTTTAGCCTCGTTGGTCGCACTGGTGGTAAGCCTCTCACCAAGCCTATTGTCAGTATGATATGGACGTTCGACCATCTCCAAAATGAATAGACACCCAATTTGGTGCCCTTTTTTCGCCCGTGAAGGTATTCTTCGCGGGCTTTTTTCTATCTGCCGTATTTCTCCTACTCAATTCCCAGTTTTAGCGTCCCCTCCTTAATCAACAGGCATAAAAAAGCCAACCCATTAATAGGTTGGCAAATAGAGCAACAAGGTTGACGCTGACTGCTCACTAACGTCGTGCTTGTATCGGATGCACTCTGGTTAATCACTCGTCCTTGTGACTAACACGGAATCTTTGTCGTCAGAGGTTATGACTTGGTTGCCTCTGTCTTCTGGCATTTGATCTTTACCAGTTGAGCTTGTTGTTCTTTGATGTGTTTAACAATGCGTTCATCGCGTTCATCAATAGCGTCCATGTTCATTTGTTGGATGTCCGCAACCGCCTCATGCTTCATTGTTGTAAACTCTTGACGTAAATCCGCACTCCACTCTTCTTTGTCTAGAGTGTTAGCAGCAGCGATTGGTGATGACATTACAGCAATAAGACCTAGAGTAGATAGAAATACGCTTTGCATAATAAGCTCCTTAGGGATTAGCAGTTCATTGGGTTGCACTCTATACATTGCACATAGGATGCCAACTTTTTAAACCTTTAATATCAACAACTTAAACAAAAGTCTATTTTTCTACCATCTGCTCAATGGCGAATTTCACACACACAGTGTTAAATTAACCAACGATATTTATGAACATTTAACCATTCAGTCAGCTTATAGTATAGATAACCCATTTCAGTTCGCTTGAGGCACAAAAAAAGCAGCCCGAAGGCTGCTTTAGATTTTCGCTTTGGGTGAAACTAGCTTTGCGTGCTTTCGTTGCCGACAGTGCTTGATGACTGTGATTTGAACTTACCTATCAAACGACCAAAGAATCGTTTAACAATGCGGAAGATGTTTTTAATATCCTCTAGCATCAGGTACAGACAAGGCACCAGAATCAAAGTAAGGACAGTTGCAAACAGAACGGCAAAACCAAGCGCGACCGCCATCGGGATAACAAAACGCGCCTGCAAGCTGGTTTCAAACATGATAGGAAGTACACCAGCGAAGGTGGTAATAGACGTCAGCGTGATCGCTCGAAAACGAGCACAGCCTGCTTCAACAACCGCTTGCTTAATGCTCATGCCTTTTTCTCGCACTTGGTTAACGTAATCTGTCATCACCAAAGAATCGTTGATAACCACACCCGCTGCCGCGATTAAACCAAACGTCGACATCATGCTGATGTCCATATCCAACCAGAAGTGTCCCCAAATCGCACCCGTTAAGCTAAACGGAATTACCGACATGACGATAAGCGGTTGGGTGTAGCTCTTAAGCGGCACGGCCAGCAAGATGTATACGATGATCATGCCTGCAATGAAGAACATGATTTGCTCGTTACGCTGCGCAGCTTGCTCTTCGATGTCACCACCCAATTCCGTTTTCACACTTGGGAAGGCTTGCTTCATGTCCGGTAAGATGTTGTCGTCGATAACTTTCACGACTTCTTGAGGTTCAACCAACTCTTCATCTATAGAGCCATAGACATAAACGGTTTGATAACCGCCTTCACGTCGAATGGTACTCACACCCGGTTGCTCGTTGATTTTCACCACATCACCAAGCATGACCTTCTTGCCTGCTGGTGTGGTAATCACAGCGTAACGTAGTGATGAGAAGGCTTCACGCGTCAGTTGCGGGTAACGCACCATGACCTTAATTTCTTCGCCATCACGAATAATGCGCTGCGCTTCACCACCGTAGAAACTGCCACCTACTTGCTCTGCTATCATGGTGAGATCCAAGCCCAAATCATAAGCAACAGGGGCCAGTGATAGCAGTACTTCTTTACTACCGGAATCGATAGACGAAGAAATATCGTACAGACCTTCTTCTTGCTGAAGTCGGCCAATCAGGTAGCGCCCTGCTTCGTTTAGCTCGTTAATGTCCGAACCAAACAGCAAGTAACCAAACTCATCGCGGTCACCACCACCTGCACTTTGCTCACGGATCTTAAAGCTCTTCATGCCCGGAATAACTGGCATTGCCTCACGCCAGCGACGTGCAAGTTCAAAGGTATTGAATGGGCGCAGTTCTTCATCCACAAGCGGCACAAGAATACGACCTTCAGTACGGCTGCGGTTGTAAGAAAGCACATCCCGAATCATCCCCTGACCATGCTCATCAATGATCTGGTTTTCGATTTTCTGCATCACGCCTTCAATGGTTTTTAACGCATTGATGGTTTGCTCGCTCGATACCGTGTCATTCATCTCAATCGTAATCGCCGGATAATCCGTTGGTACTTTCGGGTTTGGAATCACACGCACGTAGTTCGAGCTAACTAAAGCAGCACTAATCAGTAACAGACCACAGAAGAAGGCAAACACGGTCCAACGCCAATGTGTACAAGCTTTAACAAAGCTGCGGTAAGGACCATTAACAAAACCGAAGAAGCGCTTGTTGAAATTATCCCGCCAACCGCCTGCTTTGATTGGCGTAAAGTTGGTGTGAGCTAAGTGAGCTGGAAGGATCAGCTTAGACTCAATCAAACTAAAGATAAGACACAGGATCACCACACCCGCAATGCCGTAGAAGAAGGCACTATCAATCCCACTTGAGAGTAGGAATGGAGCAAACACCGCTATCGTGGTTAACACACCAAAGGTAGCCGGAGTCGCGACACGCTTAACACCCGTCACAACATTCTCAACACCACCACCCTTTTCTTCGATCTCACTGTAGGCACTTTCCCCGGTTACGATGGCGTCATCCACCACGATACCGAGCACCATGATAAAGGCGAACAAAGACACAATATTCAAGGTGATACCCAGCATTGGCATCATCATTACTGCGCCTAAGAAACACACTGGTAGCCCCAACATTACCCACATTGCTAAGCGGAAACGAAGGAATACCGAGAGCATGATGGCAACCAACGCGGCACCTTGAAGAAGGTTCTTCAACATCATGTCGAGACGACCATTTAGGTAGTAGGTCATATCGACGAGAACTTTCAGTTGAATGTCGTCAGGTAAGGTTTTGTTCTTTGCTTCGATGTAGTTACGAACGGATTCAGCAACTGGGATGATGTTTTGATCACGCGTGGCTTGAACCGCCATGTAGATCGCGTTTTGACCCGAGTATTCGAAGTAACGGTCTTCTTCTGTGAAGCCGTCTTTAATCGTTGCGATATCTTGAAGAAGTACCTTCGCACCATTCGCTCCGAGCTTCACTGGGATATTACGAAACTCATCACCGCGGTAGTACTGGTTTTCAATACGAACTGCGATCATGCCTGCGTTGGTTTTTACTTCACCTGCAGAAAAGTTCGCTGAATAACGACGAATCGCGTTGCTCACATCACTTAGCGTTAAGTCATATTTACGAAGAATCAGCGGATCGACTTCTATAGCAATCTCTTCTTCTGGTGCATTAAGATCCACCAGCATGACATTTTTCAGTTGCAGTAATTCGTCTTCGACTTGTTTGGCGATAGGTTTGAGCTCTTCCAGTGGTCTATCGCCCACTAAGCCCATTTCTATCACCTCCTGTCGCCATTCAACCTGATAAACGTTGATGGGTTCCATGCCTGCCGGCAAATTGGATAAGGTGTCTACCCGTTGCTTTACATCGTCCAATACACGTTTGATGTCGGCATTCACATCTACTTCTATCGATACGTAAGCGCTGCCTCGGGAAGCTCGTGCCACGGTCTTTTTGATGCCAGTGACGTCTTTGATCGATTCTTCGACTTTAACCAAGATACTCTCTTCAATCTCTTGCGGAGAGGCGCCCGGATAAGCCGCTCGAATGTTGATGTAGTTAACTTCTACGTTCGGGAACATTTGTCGTTGAATGAACATGAAGCTCACGATACCCATCACGATGATGAACACCATCATTAGGTTCGCGGCGACAGAGTTATTCGCAAAATAGGCAATGATGCCCTTTTGTTGATTCTCTTCCATGATTGACTCCTACTTACTGTACGACGGTTTCGGAGTCGTCACTCTTTTTTGCGACTTGGACAGCCATGCCTTTTTGCGGGTACTCAGGTAACGTCAGAACCAGCTTGTCTGATTGCTCAAGACCTTCTCCCACAAGTAGGAACTCACCCTCTGCACGAAGTACGTTGACCGTTCTAGGTTGCAGTTCATTTTCGCCATTCACTACCCAAACGGTGCGGTTCTTAACTAGCTCTTGAGGGAGACGATAAATGTGCTTGAGTTCTTTACCGGTAAAGCTCACTTCAACGTATGAACCAAACTTAATCGGTGGCTGATTGTTGTCTAGACCATATGGGTCACGAACTTGAATCACCATATTGATCATGCGCGTCGCGCTGTCGATCATGCCGAGATCGCGAACCACTTTGCCTTCACGAGTCGTCGATAGAATGCCTTGCTGCGTTACAGTCGCACGTAGTTCTTTCAAAGATTCAGGAAGGAATGCGCTGTCAAAACCAGCGATAGGAACGTGGATCTCCGCCACTTCGATATTATTCAAGGTTGCAACGCGGGAGCCGGAAGAGACAAACTGCCCCACACCGATATCACGCTCAACAACAAGTGCATCGTATGGCGCAATCACTTTACAGTTTTCTAAGTCACGGTTAGCTCGCTTCAACGCAGCTTGAGCAGACTTGACTTGCGCCTGAGCACTCAAGACATGGGGCTTACGTAAGTAAAGGTCTGTGACTTGTTTGTCGCTTAACTTTTTCGCTTGGCGTTTTGCGACTTCCGCTTTGGCTTGTTCCTCGATCAACGCAGCACGTGCACTTGCCAAGCCCGCTTCTGCTTGTAGAACAGCCGCTTCATAGTTATCACTTTCAATCGTGAATAACACTTCACCACGTTTTACGATTCCACCCGTCACAAAATTTGGGTGCCAACTGATCACTTCGCCGCTAACTTGCGCTGCTAAGTGCGTTTTTTCGAATGGACGCATTTCACCGTGACTGGTGATAACAACTTTATGATCGGTAGGAAAAAGTGAAGAGGTTTGTACTGTGGGTTCAGTACTGGTGTCTTTGATTGACTCTTTTTCGGGCGCAGTAGCGGCAATCGCGGCATAACCCGCATAAGAACCACCAACTACGACGAAGGGTAAAAGCCAACGTAATACTGGTTTTGCTAACATCAAAAATCCTTTTTTATTTTTGTATTCTCCTGTTCATCCTCGTCAGGCCTTCGCCTTAGAGCTGAATTAACAAACGGAACGTTCGATAACCCAATCTCCTACTCCCCGCGGACAAACAGTGAGTGTTTGCATCTGAAATAGACAACTTTATAAGAGCGCCGTGCTTCTGCTGTGTTTCGCGATTATCAATCACAAAAGAACTATCCATGGCAAGTTAATAAAATTAACAAAAACTTAACCATCTCCGCAAGTTACGACCTCTCACGCTCACTGTTTATACGCAATCGTCATGCCAAACGCTTACCCTTTAAATATCAACAAGTTAAGTTAAATTGGTAATTTCTCTCAGTGCAGTGTTGGTAATTACCACCAGATATTAGTGATATTGACCATTCCTAAGCAAAACATAAGTAAAAAACATGATATTGTCCGCCCGAATAATATGCTTTCCCAAAACCATATCGAGTCATTCAGATTCGGTTGCTTTATTGAGAAATCTGCGACTTGGCTACAATCACTCGCGTTACCCAGATTTAAAGCTTGATATATAATCAAAGAGTTACGTTGTGTATTAACAAGGAAGTGTGCATTGCTACGTTCTCTCTCTAAAGCCTTACTCGGTTCAATGCTTGTACTTGTCTCGGCTTGCTCCTCAATTCAGCCAAGAGATCCAAGTGAGAAATCCACCAGTTTTCAGTTCGGATATCAAAGCGACTCATCGTTGGCAGAGTTCTTTGAAAGTTACGATAAAGACCCTAACTCAGACACTAGCTTTTACCCTCTTAATCAGGGAAACGACGCGCTATTAGCTCGAATCGCACTGATTGAATCTGCCGAAAAAAGCCTAGATTTGCAGTACTACATCTATCGCAGTGACGAGACCAGTCAACTGATGACTTGGCGTTTGTATGAAGCAGCACAACGTGGCGTACGCGTTCGCCTGCTTCTCGATGACATGCAAAAGCGAAATGATGCAGGAATGGCAGAGTTGAACGCTCACCCAAACATCGAAATCCGACTGTTTAACCCACACCAATATAGAGATGCGCGTGTATTTGCATTGGCAAGTGACTTTGATCGCCTTAATCGTCGCATGCACAACAAGGCTCTGATTTCCGATAGTGTGTCTGCCATTGTTGGCGGCAGAAACATTGGTAATGAATACTTCTCTTTCGAGTCCAATGTCGAGTTTGGTGATTTCGATTTGATGCTTTATGGCGAGGCAGTGACGCAAACGGCGGACCAATTCGATTTGTATTGGAATAGTCTCTATGCCATCCCAATGGAATGGATTGTGCCTGAGTCTGAAAAAGTGGCAGACGATGCGATTCAAGCGCAAGTGAAAAAGCTCAAATTGGAAGAGAAGTTTTCTACCGGTCCTTATAACTTCAAAGAGTTAGACCTTTACGAGGAGCTCCAACAAGGCAAACTGAACCTGTATTGGGGACAAGGCCAAGTGTGGTTCGATTTACCCGATAAGGTTGCCACTCAAGAAAGCCAACTCGTCGCGAACTTAGGTGAACTCCTTGAGAGCGTTGAAGACTCTTTTGTCCTGATTTCTCCTTACTTTGTGCCAACAGAATCCGGAACAAAGGCTCTAACTGATGCGGCAAAACGAGGGATAGATATCACCATCGTGACCAATAGCTTGGCATCAAACGATGTATTTGCTGTGCACGGTTGGTACGCCAAGTACCGTGAAGATTTGGTCAAAGCGGGCATTAAACTATGGGAAGTAAAAGCCAGCGCGAAAATCAAAAGCAAATGGAGCTTAACCGGTAGCAGCCGAGCGAGCCTGCACGCCAAAGCCATGATGATCGATGGGAAAACCTTGTTTGTAGGTTCGATGAACTGGGATCCGCGTTCGGCTGAGCTCAATACAGAGATGGGCGTAGTTATAGAGCAACCAGAGTACGTGCAAAAACAACAAACCGTTTTGCCAGAGCAGTTGAAAGAAAATGCCTATCAACTCATCATCAAAGATGGTGATATCGCATGGATTGATCAAGCAACAGGCGAAGAATTTGATTCAGAGCCAGAAGCCAGCGTGTGGAGAAAAATGGGCGCTTGGTTCTCGGGCATTCTGCCAATCGAGGATCAGCTGTAGCTTCCCTGCGAGGATAAAGTCAACAAAACTAAATCCAAACGCTATTCAGGCACTGAGTAGCGTTTTTTACACATAAGAAAGGAATCGCAATGTCAGTAACATGGAACGATTACTATCAAAAGGTTGCGAGCCAACCTCACCGACCAAACGTAGAACGTGCCGCCTACCTGCTTACGCTCGACAACAAAATAGCCATTGATGCAGGATGCGGTACCGGTCGAGATTCCAACTACCTCCTCAATCAAGGCTTTACGGTTTACGCGTTTGACACTCATCAAGATGCGGTGGAAACTTGCTTGACGCGTTTCGAAGGCAATCCTAACTTTTCCATATCGCAGTCTTGCTTTAGTGACTTTGATTACCCGCCATGCAGCTTGTTCATTGCCAGTGCGAGTTTGTTCTTCTGCCCTAGTGAGCACTTTGAAAGCGTGTGGCAGAGAATCGACTCAGCCTTAGTCTCCGGTGGTGTTTTTTGTGGGGATCTACTGGGCGTGAAAGACTCTTGGGTCAAAGCCAAAACGCATCCAGACATCAGTGCGTTCACCAGAGAGCAAATCGAAGCATTGTTTGAAGGATATGACATTCTCCACTTCCATGAGCGGGATGAAGATGGCAGCACTGCTCTCGGCAATGCAAAGCATTGGCACATGTTCAGCGTCACTGCGGTCAAACGTTAATTCGTTACTCTTATTCGTTACTAAAAGGAGTGTTATGTACCATTTCCAAGGCGTCACATTAAGGCGAGCCGTTCCGGAAGAAGCCAAAGCGCTCTATAAGCTCATCACTGAGGATGAACGCTGGGCGCAATTCAATGGTCCTTACTTCCCTTATCAAACACCGACATTAGAAGGCTTTCGTAACCACACCTTTCAACGCCTACTGAAAGGCGAGGACATGTTATTGATTGAGTTCGAAGGTAAGCCCGTTGGCTCAGTGAGCTGGTATTGGGAATGTGAAAGCACTCGCTGGCTTGAAGCTGGTATCGTCATTTACGATTCGAACTATTGGGATAAAGGGTTGGGATTTTGTGCGCTCGTACCTTGGATTAGCCATATATTTGAAACCCAAGACATAGCACGAGTTGGTTTAACAACATGGTCGGGTAACCCAAGAATGATGCGTTGCGCAGAAAAGCTTGGCATGCAACAGGAAGCCCGGATTCGTAAAGTGCGTTACTACCAAGACGAGTATTACGACTCCATCAAATACGGCGTATTAAGAGAAGAATGGCAAACGCTGATCCAACGGCTCTATAGCCAAGAACAATTAGCGTAAATCATCGTAGTTAATGAAAAGGCTTGGCAACGCGCCAAGCCTTTTTCGTTGGGTTACTTGGATATAGGGTAAACCACTCTAAAATGCTCAAGTACCAACAAACGTTGCTCATGCCAGTCGATGCCAAGCTCTTCACATTCCGCTTTAAAGAATTTAGTGTGTGCTTCTCTCCACCAAGTTAACGTGCGATCGCCTTCCCCTTCAGCTTGGGCAAACTCCTCACTCACGTCTGCATATCGACAAGTACTAACATCCGTGATTAGAATGATGCACACAGGTTCACCATCCCAGTTTGTCACCACTTGTAAGTGCCCCACCTGAGGCATCCCCTCTCCGTGTTCGCTGTACCAGAGTTCCATACTGCAAGAGGCCGTTTTCTGGCCAATTCTCACCAGCTCAGCGCAAGTATTAGCGTTGTACTCGTCAGCACAATAATAATCAGCGCTTACGGAGGGAATCGCTGCTTGCTCTTGTTGAGAGAGCGTCTCCATATATTGGTTGAGATAAGCTTGTGCTTTGGCGTCCATACTTCTGTTCCTTGGTTCTGCTTTTCCATCGCT
The DNA here is from genome assembly GCF_001557945.1 of Vibrio sp. CUB2. Lineage (NCBI taxonomy): Bacteria > Pseudomonadati > Pseudomonadota > Gammaproteobacteria > Vibrionales > Vibrionaceae > Vibrio > Vibrio sp. CUB2. Next base: position 265,537 of record NZ_LNRB01000001.1, read on the forward strand.
TTACTAGCCGGAAAGAGTATCCATTCATCATCAAAAGAACAAGATACGAGCCCATCAGAACGCTTTATAAAACAAGCATTTTTCATCTGTTTTTTGCTAAACCTTGTCGGTATTTGCTATGGTTTCAGAGATCCATCCATTCTCGACGCAAAAGGACGTTCTATGCGCTTAATCATCGGCATCTTCTTCGCTGCTCTGCTCTCCTTTCCAACTCTTGCATCCGAAGAAAAGTATTCAGAATCCGACCTTTTGGATAGACCATTAATGGAGCGTTATATCCTTGATGAGTTGAAGTCGCTGCGTCAGGAACAACAGGATTTAGAACGAAGAATGATTGTTGAAATCACCGACCGTGAGTTAACGGTGGCTGATAAATCTTTGAACTACGCTAACGTGACGGTTACCTACTTCTTCTACATCATTGCGGGTGTCGCTTCACTCATTGCTTTTGTTGGTTGGCAATCTCTGCGCGAATTTAAGCACAATACCAAAGAGATGGCAGACAAGCGATTAGAAAAGATCGCTCAGGAATATGAGAAAAAGTTCGTGGCGCTGGAGCGTGACTTGAAACGTAAAACCCGCATCATCAGCGAGAACAACAAAGAGATTGAGAAGATCAACGAAATCCATAACTTATGGCTTCGTGCACAAAGCTCGCAAACACCGGAACAACGCATCGATATCTACGATGAAATTTTGCTTGTTCGCCCTGGTGATTTAGAAGCGCTGACTTACAAAGCCGACGCCGCTATGGAGATCAAAGAGTACCACTGGGCACTGAGCTTATGTAACAGAGTTCTGGAAGTGGACGATACGAACGGCCCAGCCCTTTACCAACGCGCTTGTGCCTACTCTCGTTTAGGGATTGAAGAGCAAGCGATTGAAGACTTAGAGCGTGCGATTGATACCAGCCCTTCCATTCGCGATCTGTTAGCGGAAGAACAAGATCTCGAGCTGCTTCACGGCAATGAGCGCTTTGAGCAGCTCTTAGCAAGCAGCACGCCTGAGTCTCAAGCATGAGCAGCCACTTTAACCTCGAAGATGCCAGCCAAGTTTTAGTTGGCGCTTTTGCTCTCGCCGTCCCAATTTCTTTCTCGGAAGAAGCGTGGCGCTTGGGTGAAAGCTTGCCGATGTTGAATTTGCTGATGCTATTCAGCTTGTCGGTACTCTTCTTAGGTTTTTTCGCTTATCAAAGCGTATTTCAAAGCAACATAAAAACGCGCGTTGCCGTTTTCATCTTTCGTGTGGTAATTGCCTACTTCATCGCTGCTGTGGTGGTGGCTTTAGTGCTATTCTGCATCAACAAACTTCCTTTATTCACCGACCCACTTATCGCCCTCAAACGGGTGATTGTGATTACTATGCCTGCTTCAATGGGCGCGATTGTGGTGGATAGTTTCGATAAGGAATAACCAGCTCAGCCGTTGTTATGACTCTTGTTCGTCGAGAGTCAGATTCGAACCAGCATGATCTTTACCAAGCACATCTTCAGGGTTTCTTAATGCACAAGTTTCTAGTGAGAGACACCCGCAACCAATACAACCACCCAAATCGTTTTGTAGCGCTTTGAGCTTTTGAATCTTTTGTTCTAACTGCTCATGCCAATGACTGGCCATGGTTTCCCATTGCTGCTTGTTTGGCGCTTGATGCTTGGGCAGCTCTTCTAATGCCACTTTGATCTCTTCTAACGACAATCCAACTTGCTGTGCTGCTTTGATCACCGCCACGCGGCGAAGCACGCTGCGATGGTAGCGACGTTGATTGCCTTGATTTCTCCAGCTTGAAATCAATCCCTTTTGCTCATAAAAGTGCAGCGCGGAAACCTTCACTCCAGAGCGCTTTGCCACCTCGCCTACGCTGATTTCCATTTCTGACCTCTTCTTTAAAAAAACGCTTTACCTCAAGTTTACTTGAGGTTCTAAAGTTACACCACGTTAACAAATTAAGCAGATAAAAACGATGAAAAATAAAACGCTGCCCTACTTGGCTGGGCGATTCTTCGATAGCATTTCTTCCGGATTATTTATGATGGCACTGCCATGGGTAATGTTGGCTGAACCCGGAATGGGAACCTTTGTTGCTTTGGTCTCACTCTCTTGTACTGCGGTTTCTTTCTTGGCTACACCTTTCTTCTCCACTCTTATCGACCGCCATTCAAGAAAGCAGTTACTCGTGCTCAATCAGTGGTTACAAGCTGGTATGGCGTTCATCATTTTTGTCGCGTACTGGTTTGAGCTTGGCTCACATTGGTTGTTAGCGTTTGCACAATTGGTCTATTGGGTATCCAGTAACTTCGCATGGACAACCAATAATGCTTTCACCCAAGAGAACTACCAACGCCATGAATACGCCAAAATTTCCGGTCAGCAAGAAATCGTGATGCAATCGACCACGCTGGGCGCAGGCGCTCTGGGTATCGTGTTATTAGAGATGTGGGGCATGAAGGAATTTGCTTTGTTTGCTGCCTCAGCTTCTTCTATCGCCGCCCTTTTCTATATGGCCACGCCGTACGTGCAGCAAATCAGAGACACTCACACTGTTGCCTTTATGTCGCAGTTAAAAGAGAGCAAGCAAATCTTTGCTAAAGAGCCGACCTTTTACGCTTTCATTTTGCTGTCTTGCTTGTCTTATCCCATTCTGACTTATCTTGGAAAATTGGTGCCTATTTGGTTCTCGGAGCAAGGTATCTCGGGTGATTGGTACGCAGGGTTTAACATCAGCTTTGGCTTGGGTTCATTACTAACCGGACTTATCGTTACCAAGGTACTGAATCAGTTTGGTCACACCAGCATTATTGTCGTATCGATGAGCGTGTTAGTAATTGCTTTAATTGGAATGAGCTTATCCGCACATCCACTGACCATTCTGATGTTTACTGCACTCTTTGGCACATTTAACGCGTTAAATCGAATCGCAAGAATCAATTGGATGCACCACACTGTCTCTGTCCATCAACGAGGGCGAGTCGACGGCGGAATCAGCATGTTCGCCACTACCGTGCAATCTTTAAGTTATGTTGTTATTGCGATGTTGAGCCACTATGGTTTGACCGAGTATGGCTTCATTCTGGCGGCTGGCACCATGGCGATGGCAGTCTGTGTGATGTGGTATTTGAATCATAAAATGAATGGCGATGGCCAACTTGCCACAAGCCAATAACAAAAAGCCCAGCAATCGCTGGGCTTTTGGCTTCCAAAGGGAGGAATTAGAATTCGTAGTATAGGCGAACACGCGCACCGAAATCGTCTTCTTCAGCAAAGGCAGTTGCATCCGATTGCTGCGTCAGCTTGTTGTCGACCATAGTGTAGTAAGTACCTAATAGGATTGAGAAATCCTGAACTTCTAGCACATCACGGAATGCGTAAGAAGCGTACCAAGTTGACACGTTTACGTCACCTTCCGCCCAAGAAGAAAATTCTTTGTTTTCGAATTCGTTCGTTGAGTAGATGTAACCAAGACCTAGGTTGTTCCACAATGCGTTCACACCTGCCGACATGTTGTTCTCGTCTACTGCATCTAGGTAAGAAACACTTGCGTTCACAGACCAATCACCGCTTGTCCAGTTACCTGTTAAGCCGTAACCCGTACGATCTGAGATGTCCACGCCATCGGCAACAATAGCGTCAGAAACTAGGTTAGTCTCCATCGATGCTGCGACTGTGAAATCACCCATTTGGTAAGCAACGACAGGTCGTAGTAGGAATGCATCTTTGCTTTCTGTGATTTCTTTACCGTGGTAATAACCACCAACGCCGCCATCAAATAAGTTAGAACGGTCACCCAACATCGCACCCACTTCTACATATAGGTTGCCGAATGTTTGGTTGTACATGATCTGACCATCAGAACCACGACCGCGCGCTTCTTTCATTTGGTAAGAGTATGCCGCACCGTCTGCGTATAGGTCATTCGCCGTATCGCCTGAATACTCAAGGAATACGTCTAGGCCCACAGGGAACATATCATAAGCTTCGAAACGACCCGCTTTAATCGCCCAACCGTCTTTCTTACCAAATTCAAAGTACGCGTCATCCAGTGCGATGTTGCCTGTACTTTCAAAAAGAGGCTGTGCTTTGACACCCACATAGTGACCGTTGCTGGTGTACTTCTCGCCCGCAAACTCGATAAGTACGCGACCGTCTTGATTGAACTCGCTGTCGTCATTGGCGTTTGATTCACGATCTTCAAAGTTGAAGTTTAGCTCTACGTTACCGCCAACCGAGAAGTTACCTTCTTCGTTGTCAACGATGCTGATACCTGCGTTTGCAGTCATTGCTGTTGATACTAAAACAGCCGCTAGCGAAAGCTTAAAAGTGTTGTTCATGTGAACCCCTATATTTGTATTTTTTAATAGTTTGCCCGCCTTAAAGGAGGGCTTATGTGTAGCTATGGACAAAAAAGAACTGCTAATTAACTGGCCGATCATTAGCAGTGGACGGGGCTAATTCTTGATCAACAAAACCAGCAAAACAATACTGCTAAACCGTTTTTGCTTGACGAGATCACGATTTTAGATCTTTAGTTATTTACCTTTAATTACAGCAACTTAAATATAAAAAATTATAATTATCGGATTTTAAAGCATTTTTTTGAGTGAAATTGATAGAAATCAAATTCATTCATATGAGCATTGTGACATGACAGATATCACAAAATTTATGAATCAATTTCATTGCTAAATAGCAGGCACAAAAAAGGCCACCAAGTTGGTGGCCAAAAACCAATCCGAAACTGCTAGCAGTAAGAGATTGGGGACAAGTAATGCAGTGTTGCTTGAGCCTGTTCGAGCTCGATGTTGCACAGATCATCAATAAAGATCCGCGAAGTGAAAACCGTCTTACCACTGTCGGCAAAAATCTCGATAGCAGAGTTATCCACGAAGAGACGAATACGCTGTGCTTGTTCAAATCGCTTGGCATAACGAACGGTACCAAAAGCCTCAGCATGCAAATGAGAAACATGAGTTCGATCTAGGGTGAACTCATGTTGATCACCACTAAATACCATTCGCTCACCTTTCTGGTTGGACAGAACCAAAGAGAAAGCGCCATCAACATGAAGCTCGACCTCAAATGCTTGAGAATCCAACGAGTGTGATTCTTCGACTTCGACAGAGTCTTTGCGTAACGCTTCCAATTCTTGTAATGGGCTTTGAATGAGGTAATCCCCTTCAATGGTCAAGACTCGAGGTAACGTCAGCATATGCGCCCAGCGGTTCTTATCGGTTGGGTATTCACTCTTCGAGTTACCCAACCAACCAATCAGAATACGTCGCTGCTGATCATCGAGATAGGTCTGAGGAGCGTAGAAATCAAAGCCTTTATCCAACTCTCGGTAACCCTGATTAGGAAAGACTTTGTTCTCAAAATCAATGCGCTCACCCACCATGTACACCACAGAGAAAACGTTCTTCAGGTCATATTTACTCTCTGAGCTTACGCCTTGAGGAGAGAAGATAAATACGCCGTTTTCATCTTGTTCGTAATAATTAGGGCATTCCCACATATAACCGAAATCACCCAGACCCACATCAATATTGCCTTGATAGTGGTAATCATCGATATCGGAACCGTGATAATAAGCAAGCTTGCCTTTTTCATCATGCCCTTGGGCACCTATCAGCATGTGGTAACCGTCGTCACGAGTGACTAATACTGGATCACGGAATTCTTGCGTGTACGCATCAGAATTAAACTCAACCACAACGCCTTTTTTCTCGGTCTTGCCTTGTTTATCCATCACCGCGAGTGCTTGTGTTGGCAAGCCTTTCCCCTCTTCATTCAGAAGGTTGGCGGTGTAAAACAAGTACAATTCGTCATTGTGAGGAACACCCACGCCCGTGTAACAACCGTGATGGTCATAATCTTGGTCTGGATACATCGCAATGCCGCGATCGTTAAAGTTGACGAAATCTTTGGTCGATACGTGATACCAATGTTTCAAACCGTGCACGGGGCCTAGTGGAAACCACTGATAGAAAATATGATGCTCACCATTAAAGTAGCTCAGACCATTTGGGTCATTCACTAAACCATGATGCGGGGCAATGTGGTAGCTCGGATAAAACGGGTCTGTTTTCGTTTTATGCTTAATGTCTGCCAAATATTCCGCGCTCACCTCATCGATTCTCACAAATCGATTTTGGCGATTAGAAAAATCCATAACGACTCCAAAAAGAGAAAGCACTCCCGCTAAGTAACGGGAGTGAAAAGAATTACTTTGGTTCTTTGTAGAACAGTTTTGTTAGAGCGAAAGCCGACACTGCGCCCACCAGCATGACAAGCATGTACATGCCTAGACCACCGCCGAGGTACAACAACATACCCGGTAGCATGGTTGCGCCTGTACCCGCGGAGCCGATGCCTGCGATAGCACCAAGACAGCCACCAATCGCACCACCGACACAGCCGTATAGGAAAGGCTTAACGCGAGGAAGCGTAATCGCAAACATTGCAGGCTCTGTGATACCAAATAGTGCAGGAAGTGCGGCGCCAAACATGCCAGAGCGTTTTACTTTGTCTGTTTGCATAGTCATGACCGCCATCGCCGCACCAAACTGACCAGCAATCGCCGCTGTACCAAGTGGGTTGATGTAGTCGAAGCCTGTGTCTGTCACCATCGCAATCGTGATTGGAACGATGGTGTGGTGCATACCTGTCACGGCCATAAATTGAATAGCACCACCGTAAATCAAACCGCCGATACCGTAAGGAATTTGCAAGAAGTACAGCACCGCCTCAGTAATCAGTTTCTCGATACCAAGCAGAAGTGGGCCTACGAACACCAAGCCAGCAATCAGAGACACCAACAAGGTAATGAAAGGTGTGAGGATTAAGTCCAACACTTCTGGAATGTGTTTGCGCGAAGTGCGCTCCACCATCGCCGCGAACCAACCCATAAATACCGCAGGAAGAATCGAGCTTTGCAGACCGGTTACTGCGATATCAAACCCCATAAACGGAATGATCATGGCTTCTGCGTTGCCAAAGGCTACATCCCACTTACTCGCCAATTGCGGCGCAACTAGCATCAGGCCGAGCACAATACCGAGAACCGGGTTACCACCAAACACGCGCATCGCAGACCAAGTCACCAAAACTGGGATAAAGATAAATGCCGTGTCGGTCAGAACTTGCGAAAGCGTGTTTAACTGTGGCGATAGCTCCATGCCAAAACCGTTGACGAGCAAACCACGTAAGCCCATCAAAAGACCCGTAGCAACCAGTGCTGGAATAATGGCAACAAAGATATCAGAGAAGGTACGCGTCACTGCTTGAAAGGTGCTGACTTTGTCTTTCCTCTCTTCGGTTTGTGGCGCTTCTTCAATCGCTTCATTGCCTTTCATAATGGCAAATACTTTACCCACAAAACCAGTACCCAAGATCACTTGGTGCTGTCCGTTTTGGAAGAAGTAACCGTGTACCCCTTCTGTCGCGCTGAGTCCTTCCGCGTCTACTAGTCCATCGTCCTTGGCCACAACACGCAGTCGTGTTGCACAGTGATTAAGTTGTGCGATGTTGCCCTCACCACCTAGCAAGGACATCACTTTACTCGCTACAACTTTCGCATCTCGCGCCATAATTTTTGTCTCCAAAGAGTGCAAAGAAATAACAACCTGTATTCAACTTGTATTTATCGTAATACAGGTTAGATACAGGTTGTATTTTTCATTCTCGTTTTTTGTCACACGTCACACTTGTTATTGATTCAAAATGCATGGAGTTGCTTAGTTATTAAACCTATAAATAAAAAAATAGCCCACATCGGTGGGCTATTTTTCAATTCGTTCAATATTCGTTTAATTCAAGGTCTTTAAACTCGTGCGGTGATTTCAAAGTCGTACAAACTCGACTTGTAGTAAACGATGGAATACTCGTATATCCCTTGTTCTTCATAGAAGTTCTGAGATTGGTTGATCAAGATAGGATCCAGCTTATCGACCACCAACAGTTTCTGTGCCGCATCATCCGGTAAGGCAGGAATCAATTTCTGCTGCGTTTTCACCATCTCAATGCCATGACGACTTAAGTATTCGAACTTTGAGCCTTCAAGGTCTTGTTGCGTTAAATTAGGCAAAAGAACACGAGGAATATAGAACTCCTCATAAGAGACAACCTGATCATTAATCAGACGTAAACGACGAGCAAAGTTAACTGGCTCACCTTGCGCAATATTGAGTTTTTCAGCGACTAACTCGTCTGCAGGAACCACTTCAAACGCATCAACAATGTTCTTAGCTTCTAACCCTGAGCCTGCCGCTTCTTGAGCAAAGCCGGACATGGACAAGAAATCATGACGCAATTTGTTGGATTTAACGAACGTCCCTTTGCCTTTTTCTGAGAAGGTGTAGCCCAAATTATTAAGCTGTTGGAGCGCTTTACGAACCGTCACTCGACTGACTTTGAGTAACTCCACCAGTTGATTTTCCGATGGAAGCTTACTGCCTGCAGGGTAAATACCTTTATCAATTTCGCGCTTTAATTCATCCGCGACTTGAATGTACAGCGGCTGCAAACTTTTTTGATCAAATAACTCAGTCATAATTCCGTGAAAACTAAGGGGTTACCAACTCATCTTACTCAAGCTGAGGGCAATTACCAACTATTGTTAAAAGGCGTAAGAATTGGATAAGCTAGCTTCTAGCTCAAACGAAACAACAGGAAACCGCAGTGAATTTAAGACAATTGGAAGTCTTTTACGCCATCATGCAGACCGGAACCGTGTCTGGTGCCGCGCGCCTATTGCATGTATCGCAGCCTAATGTCACTCGGGTACTTGCCCATACGGAACAACAACTTAGCTTTGCCCTGTTTGAGCGCGTCAAAGGCCGCTTAGTACCGACCCAAGAAGCCAAAGCCCTACTGCCAGAAGCCGAGAAAGTCTACCAACAACTTGGGCAGTTTCGCTCCCTCACCAATAAGGTAAAACAAGGCACTCAGCACTTGAGAGTCGGAGCGCCGCCTGTCTTGGCTTCCCAACTGCTTGCCCCAACGGTTGCTACGTTGTCGAAGCAACAAGGCATCTCATTTGAACTATTAACGGCAAACCGTGATGAGCTGTGTTCAGGCTTACTTAAGCACGAATTGGATGTAGCGATTGCCTTTGGTGAAGAAGCGCCACCCGCGATTTTGAGTGAGGTTTTACTCAAGCAGCAACTTGTTTTGATTGCACCAAAAGAAGCGCTCAATTCGACTGACGACGCGATATCGTTTGATGATTTGATTCAGCACGAATTGCCAATCATCGGCTTGGACAGTCGAGACCCACTCGGTTTGTTGCTACATCAAACACTCTCTGCGCGTGATGAACATTATCACCATGCGATCACAGTACGTAGTTACGCCGCTGCCGCCGAGCTAGTCAAGCATCATGCGGGTTTTGCGATTGTCGACCCATGGACAGCAAAACAGTATCAAGATGACGAATCAGTCAGCGTGCGCTCACTTTCTCCGGCGCTGTCATTTTCTATCTCTATCTTGTTTGCAGAACACTCGCCGCAATCCATATCGACCAAGCTTTTTATTGAGTCGCTAAAGCAACATGTTAATCAGTAAGTTAGCACTAACTCCCGCCTATAACCTCAAGTTATAGGCACACAACAAATAGGCATTCGGCTTCCCTCTTCAAACTGACTACATTGTCTGAAAACGTACGAATGACAGAGGGAACCATCATGCAAATTGCTCAACCTTACCTACTTTTTCTTGGCGACGTCACTGATCCATTAGCCGCAAAAACTGCACGCGGTATCCATCAATGGCGCCCAGAGATTTGTTTGGGTCAGCTTCGTCTTACGTCAGAAACCGTCTCATTAGGTTTAACCGACATGACGCTGCAACAGGCTCAACAGCAAGGCGCGAAAACGCTCGTCATTGGTACAGCAAACCCTGGTGGTGTCATTCCTGAATCATGGCAGGCGACGTTACTGGAAGCGGCGGAAATGGGGTTTGAAATTGCCTCGGGTATGCATCAACGTCTTTCTGAGTTCGCGCCTTTGAATGACTTACAGCAACGCGGTTTAACCAAATTGCACGATGTGCGCCATTATGATGAACCGCTGAAAGTAGGCAATGGTAAAACGCGCTCGGGTAAACGCTTGCTAACGGTTGGCACCGATTGCTCGGTTGGAAAAATGTTCTCGGCCCTCGCGATTGAGAAAGCCTTGCAGCAAGCTGGTTGTAAAGCTGAGTTCAAAGCCACAGGTCAAACGGGCATCTTAGTCGCGGGCAGTGGTATTTCGATTGATGCGGTTGTCGCGGACTTTATCTCTGGTGCGGTGGAAGCCATTAGTCCTGAGTTTACTGACCACGAATGGGACATCATTGAAGGACAAGGTTCACTATTCAATCCGTCTTTTGCTGGCGTGAGTTTAGGCTTGCTTCACGGCGCACAAGCAGACGCTTTAGTATTGTGTCACGAGATCGGTCGCCCGCACATTCGCAACCTTCCTCATGCTAAGTTGCCAACGATTGAACAAACCATCGAAGCGAATTTACAAGCTGCACGTTTAACAAACTCTGACACACGTCTTGTCGGAATCTGCTTGAATACTTCTGCAATCAGTGAAGATGATGCCGCACAGCTTTGCCAAGACTGGACGGAGAAATACCAAGTACCAGTGACCGATCCTGTGCGTTTTGGCGTAGAGCAAATTGCTCAACAGATTATTGCGATTTAAGTTGCGATTTAAGGATTGTAGACGCGATGAAAATTCATGTAGAGCCCGTCACCATTGCGATGGCGACGCCTTTCCGTATATCACGTGGCAGTCGAACCGAATGTCACGTGGTACGAGTAACCATAGAGCAGAACGGCATCAGTGCCCAAGGTGAATGTACGCCTTATCCCCGTTACGGCGAGTCGGTGGAATCGGTGATCAAAGCCATTTCTCAAGCCGCTCATGAACTGCAAGGTTTGTTTGCCAAAGGCGATGCGAACATAGTCTCCCTTAGAGAAAAGCTGCAAACCCTTCTCCCTGGTGGTGCTGCACGTAATGCACTCGACTGTGCGATGTGGAACTTGCAAGCTAAACTAGCGGGCAAGCAACACACTCAAGATTTATTTGAACTGCCAGCATCGATTGTCACTGCGATGACCGTGTCGATTAACACGCCAGAGGCAATGGCAAACCAGACCTGTAGTTACATCGAACAAGGCGCAAAACTACTTAAAGTGAAGCTCGATGGCGAACAAGTGATTGAACGTGTTCGCGCAGTTCGTGAAGCGGCAGGCGATGCGATGATCGTGCTGGATGCGAACGAAGCATGGCAAGAGCTGGATTTAGACGCCACCTTTGCCGCGCTAGCGCCACTGAATATTGCGATGATTGAGCAGCCTTTACCCTCGAATGACGATGAAAAGCTAAAAGACATTTCGCACCCTATTCCACTTTGTGCCGATGAAAGTTGCCATACGCGCCAACAATTGCATGAATTGGTAGGCAAATACGAAATGGTCAACATCAAGCTCGACAAGACAGGTGGTCTAACCGAAGCCTTATTGCTTGCAGAAGAAGCGAAACGCCTTGGCTTTACCTTGATGTCAGGTTGCATGTTAGGCACTTCACTAGCGATGCGAGCAGCTCTACCCATCGCTGTTCAATCGAAAGTGGTCGACTTAGATGGTCCGGTTTTACTGGGTCAGGATGTTGAGCCTGCTTTGGTATATCGAGAAGGTGAAATCGTCCTGTAAAGGGTCACTGATCACCCCATCACCCATTTCATGACCTAGATTAAAAAACAATCACCGCCAGCATGAAATAAGTCACATAAATTACGGGGTTATTACGGCATGCTAATAACGTAGTAACCTCTAATGCGCTTTTTCAGCAAGGTGGTGGTTGTATGTATAGAGTCATCCGAAAAATGACATGGAAGACGAAAAGGCGGTAAACCCGCCCTACTCCAATGCAGTTCGTGCCTGATATCAGGTTTGCTTTGGAACCGTTGATTGGCCGCTAAAGGCTCACTCGGTTTCGCACGTCATTTGCAAGGAGGCTCTATGCCTATCAATAAGATCCGCAACGTCGCCTTTGTCGGTCAAACGGGTACCGGCAAAACCACACTGATAGAAAAACTGCTCTACACCTGCCAAGCTACCAACCATTTAGGTTGTGTGGAAAAAGGCGATACGGTGACCGATTTCGACCAACAATCCATCCAATATCAACACAGTATCGAAGCCACCCCAGTTGCCTTAAGTTGGAACAAACACCGCCTCAATGTCATCGACACTCCCGGACAAAGTGAATTACTCGGACGCACACTCAGCGTGTTCCCTGCCGTCGAAACTTCCGCGTTGATCATCGACCCACAAATGCCCATCAACCAAACTTCTGACCGCTTGTTCGCCTTTGCTAAAGAGCAGCAAAAGTGCCAGATGATCATCATCAACAAGCTCGACAATCACGGTAACCAACTTGAAGCCGTGATGGAAAACATCATCGAACACTTCGGTGACAACTGCTTACCAATCAACTTACCTTCTGCCGATGCTCAATCGGTAGTAGATTGCTATTTCGAACCAGAGATCGAACGCGACACCTTGCTCGCCAAAGTCGAAGAAGCGCATGAAACCTTGATAGACCAAGTGATTGAAGTCGATGAAGAGCTGATGGAACTGTATCTTGAACAAGGCTCAGAACTGACAGCAGAACAGCTGCATGATCCGTTTGAAGAAGCATTGAGAACCGGACACGTAATTCCAATCTGCTTTGTGTCGTCCGAAACTGGCGCAGGGGTAGAACTGCTACTGAGAACCCTAGCTGAAATCATGCCGATGCCAAATGAAGGTAACCCACCGCTGTTGGAGAAAAACGGTAAAAAGGTCAAAGTAAACTGTGAAGCACTTGAGCACAGCGTAGCGCATGTGTACAAGATCAGCGTCGATCCTTACATGGGCAAACTCGCCTACTTGCGTGTTTACCAAGGTGAAATCAACGCAGGCAGTCAACTCTACATTGGCGAAAGCAACAAAGCGTTCAAAGTCGGTCATCTCTACCAATTGCAAGGCAAAGACAGAACGGAGATCCCAAGGGCGCTTGCCGGCGATTTCTGTGTACTCGCCAAAGTGGATGAGTTGGAATTTGATTCCATTGTTCATGACTCTCATGAAGAAGATGGCGTGCAACTTAAAACCCTCAACTTCCCTGATTCAATGTACTCGCTGTGCCTAAAACCTGTTAAGCGTGGCGACGAGCAAAAACTTGGGGATGTACTGAATAAAATTGCCAGTGAAGATCCTTCTCTTCGAATCGAACATCGTGCGCGCACTAATGAAACCATCATCAGTGGTCAGGGTGAATTCCACCTAAAAGTAGCGCTGGAGAAAATGTCTTCTGTTTACAAATTGGAAGTGGAAACCAGCCAACCAAGCGTCGAGTACTTTGAGACCATAACCAAACCAGCAGAAGGTCATTATCGTCATAAGAAACAGAGCGGCGGGGCCGGTCAATTTGGTGAAGTACAATTAAAAGTACGCCCACTCGAACGCGGTGCAGGCTTCAAGTTCATCAATAAAGTGGTAGGCGGCGCGATTCCTACGGCGCTGATCCCAGCGGTGGAAAAAGGCATTGTCCAAGCACTAGAAGAAGGAGCGATTTCTGGTAACCCAATCAAAGATGTCGAAGTGACTGTTTACGATGGTAAATACCACTCGGTTGACTCAAAAGAAATAGCGTTTGTCATCGCTGGTAAGAAAGCGTTTTTAGATGCGATCAACAACGCAGACCCGATTGTGCTCGAACCGATTGTTCAAATGGAGCTTCATATTCCAACCGCGAATGTGGGTGATGTATCCGGCGACTTATCCGGTAATCGCGGCCTTATTGAAGGTACTGAGCCTATCGATGCGAACTTCACTATGTTAAGAGCCAAGTCTCCGGTCAACGAGCTGCAAGATTATGCTCGTCGTCTACGCTCAATTACTGGCGGTGAAGGCAGTTTTAACATGACGCTCAGCCCTTACGAAACAGCGCCACCAGCAGTACAAAAACAGGGCTGCAACGAAGCGACGCAGCAAAGCTAAGACTTAACACATTTAACTTCACCAACAAAAAACGCCCTCGAAACTTGAGGGCGTTGTTGTATTCAGTTGAGGTCTATTTGTCTAACGACATACCAATATCTTCAAGCTTGGATTGGAACTGTTCAACACTGTCGGCTTTATAGGTAGGAGAACCGTTAAAATAGCGCGGCTTCTCTGGCAACATCGCGTTCTTGAGTTCTTGTTCCTGATCGACATTGTCATGGTACACCGTTACACGGTTTGGGATATCCTGTTTCATAAATGCCATTTTGGTTCTCCTTTGTTAAGACGAACCTTAAAGCTAAAGGTGGTTAAAAAATAAGCAAAACAAGTTGTGTAAAAATTAGACATTCTCGACAGTTTTTATTGTTAAATTCAAAGCATTTTATAAACTAGACATGAACTTAATTTTGACACTACGTCATCGAACTGGCAGCGAACTCATCCTATCCCCTACCAAACGTGCGCCTATTATCATTTCCACAAATTATGTCTTTTTTTTGAGATTTTAGTCAGTAATGTGTGGATGCAAATAGCCTCATATTCAACTTACTCATAGAGGCGACCTTTTTCTTTTTGAGTTTTACTCGACTTGCTGATTCAGATGAATAGACGTGTTTTTGATAAACGCCCAACCATCGGCATCATCTTGCCTATGTTGAGCGGTTTTTATATGGGAGAGCTTAACGCCACGTTGCGCCAAATGGCTAAGCAACATGGGGTTAATTTGGTATTTATTCGTAGCGGGCATCGCCGAGACTTCGACCTGTCTGTTGCTTTGCATCATCTCGATGCATTGATGGTGGTTTTACATTCTGCATCCGATCATCTTGTGCAAACGGCGCTGAGCAAAGGCATTCCAGTTTTGTCTTTGGGCGCAAGCTACGCACCGCTTGATGTTGAGCAGTTCATCAGCATTCAAAGTGACGGCGTAAAAGCCTTGTATCGTTGGCTGTTGGAGCAAGGACATCAACGCATTGGTTTTTGTGGTGACTTGTCGGTCAACGATGTACGTTCACGTTTTAAAGCCTACCAACATGCTGCTACACAGCATCAAGGAGCGTTCAATCCCGAAGATTTCTTTAGCGTTAGCAACTGCTCATTAGCGGGTGGACGAGAAGCTGCCGTTGAGTTCGTGCAGCGCAACTCGCAATGTACGGCGGTTATTTGTGCTACCGACCACAACGCTATTGGCATGATGGAGCAGCTTAAGCACTTGCAAGTTGCCGTACCAAATGAAGTCGCCGTGGTTGGTATTGATAACGTCTTCTTCGGCAAACAAACTCAGCCACCGTTAACCACTGCCGATCAGCAATTAGAAGTTCTGGCACGCCGAGCATTTAGCCGAGCTATTGAACGCATTCAAGGGGCTGCGTTTTCAAACCAGATTAACCAAGTGCCACAGAAATTGGTTATCCGTCAGTCCTGTGGTAATCGTAATCCAACCTATGAATCAACAGAATGTCCGAACTCAATTCGTCATGCGCTGCTGAATGTGGAGGGCCGCTCTCCGGCAGAGATTTTTGAGAACTTCTATTCTCAAGCTCAGAACGGTTTTAACTCCATCTTGGACGCTCAAAGCTTGTATGGCAACAACCTCGATTGGGCATGTTTAGCGCAGTGCGATCAGGAGCAATACCATATCGAGAGTTGGGTCGAACAAGGCATGACCCAACCAACCACGCTGCCAAAACAAAGCACCGCAAGTGATGAAATTCGTGACTTCCCTTTCCTTGAAGGCTGCGAACACTTTGTTGCAACAGTGATGCCAATTGCTACGGGGCAAAAAAACCAGTGGCAGTTAGTCGCCGTGGTCGATTCGCTTGAAGATCAGCAAAACATCGGAACCCAATCGGTGTTCAACAACTATCTCGATATGTTGTCTCTGTTTATTGAACGTGATGCGCTACTCAACACCAGCACCTTACGTCAAAAGAACTCACAGCAACTGCTGCAGCAACTCAAGGTGGTATCAAACAGCTCAAATGACGGTATTTGGGACTGGGATTTGACCAGCAATAAACTGCGTTGGAACAGCCGCTTGGTCAACATGCTCGGCAATGAAAACATCTCCCACAAACGCTACATTGATTGCGATCAGCTGTTCCAATTTATTCATCCAGAAGACATCGACCAATTAGAAGAACACATCCAAGCTCACTTGGTCGATAAAGTGGCGTTCAAAACCGAATTTCGTATTCGCAAACACGACAACAGCTATATCTGGGTACAAGCCAATGGCTCTGCAGTACGCAACGCACAAGGTCATGCGGTGCGCTTTATCGGCTCAATGACGGATGTGACCGAGCAACGAGAAAGCGCGGCGAAGATCCATCATATGGCCTATTTCGATGCGCTAACGGGTGTCGCCAACCGCCGCAAAATCATGGAAGAGATTGTTGAACACATCAGCGTCAACCCAGATAAGCCTCGCGCCATCATGTTGATGGATCTCAACCGCTTTAAAATGATCAACGACTCTTTCGGACACCATGTCGGCGACGCCTTGCTTTGCCACATAACCAAAGAGTTAGAGAGTGTTTTGGTTGAGCCTCATACCATTGCGCGACTCGGCGGAGATGAGTTCTTGTTCTTCTGCCATGTTAGCAATGCCGCCCAAGCCAACCAGATTGCTAGCATGATTTTACGTACCATCGAAAAGCCAATGATTCATGAAGAGATGGAATTGGTCAGCCAAGGCAGTTTAGGGATTTCCTTCTACCCATCGGATGGCCATAGCCCTGAAGAGTTGGTGAAAAAAGCCGATATCGCCATGTATCAAGCGAAGCAACTCGGCGGGCGCAAAGTGGTGCATTACAACGACACCATGGAAGCGACGACACAAAGCTTAATTAAGTTCGAACACCACCTAAATCGCGCTTTAGAACAAAGCGAAATTGATGTGTTCTACCAACCTCAGCTGTGCCACAAAACGCAGCGTGTGATTGCAGTAGAAGCCTTGGCTCGTTGGCAATCTGAAGCGCTTGGCTTTGTCCCACCAAGTCAGTTTATTCAAGTCGCCGAGAACGCAGGTATGATCTCGCGATTGGGAGAATACATTCTCAATCGAGTCTGTCGTGACGTGCAGCAATCCGCTTGGTTACAATCAATGAGCCATATTTCGGTCAACATCAGTGCACGTCAGTTGGTACAGCCTTATTTTGCAGACGAGGTGATTCAAACCATCCTTAACTACCGATTGCCGCTGTCTCTGTTCTGCATCGAAATCACCGAAACAGCAGCCATTAGTGATTATGACTTGTGTGTGAAATCGCTTGAGAAGCTCAGAAAAGCGGGCATTACCATCTCTTTGGATGATTTCGGAACAGGCTTCTCTTCGTTGTCGTTATTGAAGAAGTTGCCATTGAGTGAAGTCAAAATCGACCGTTCTTTCATCGCCGACATCATCAAAGATCAATCCAACCTCGATTTCGTTTCCACTATGATTTTGATGGGTAGAAGTTTGGGTTATCGCGTGGTCGCAGAAGGGGTAGAAACCGCAGAGCATGTCTCTAGCTTAAGCGAACTCGGCGTGGATTTACTGCAAGGTTATTACTTCAGCAAACCCCAACCTATTTCTCAACTAGAGCAACAATACACACCACTTGGAGCCGTTTAAAAGCAACAAGGCGAGCTCATGTGCTCGCCTTGTTCTGTTCTTCACCGTTGGTTTTAAATACTTCGCTTTAGAAAACCTTCTTGTCTAATCCAACTTCATTTCCATCAACGGTCGCCACATCTCGATAATCTCTTCTTCCGATGGCATTTCGCTTTGCTCGATGGTTTTCACTACGCGACATGGACTCCCCACTGCAACGCAATCTGCTGGGATGTCTTTGGTCACCACGCTGCCTGCCCCAATAATCGCTCGGTCACCAATTGTCACGCCATCCAAAATGATGGCACCAGCACCAATCCACACACTATCACCGATGGTAATTGGGTTGCCCGTTGCTATCGGACGAACACGTTCAGCGAGATCAAAGGGGTGTCCTGCCGTACTGATCACCACATTGGGACCAATTTGCACGTACTCGCCAATATGAACAGGCGCAAGATCGAGAATGGTAACGCCAGCATTCAGGAAGCCACCTTGGGTAAAGTAAATGTTCTTGCCCATGTCACAATAGAACGGCGGCACGATGTTCACGCCGTTCGCACTGCCAAGAAGTGATTCGATGATCTCGGCTTTCTTTAAATGCTCAGAAGGTCGTGCGTGGTTAAAGTCATACAGCTTCTCCTTCACTTCGGTTTGAAACTCAAACAACTCAGGCGTAATAGGAATATGTACAGAAAAATCAGCCAGTTTACTACTCATCGACAACCTCTAAAGAACCAAGAACACATCGATAAATAATCGTAAATTCAGCCAGTTAACTACCAATTTTTCGCATCATTTCGCTAGGTATTTGCGAGCAACAACGCATTTTGATGTTGGCAATTGGACGCTCGATGTTTATCTTGAAATTCCATTCAGCATGGAAAGCAGATTGATGCCACGAAAAGAGCTAAGCCAGATGGGCAGCGCCCAAGTGTTCCTAACAGAAAAAGAAGGCCTTAAAGTCATTGAGAAACGCAACCCTACGCAGGTTGAAGTAGCGTTTTACCAAAATCAATCTGCCAAATTTAATCAGCAAGGTATCCTTGTCCCAGAATTCATTGGGTTCGACGCTGAGCAAAATACGTTATGGATTGAGTACATTCCTCACCCAGTAGATCAAGCATTCCTTCAACAAGATCCAAGAGTTTTGAGGCGCCTTGCCCAAATTCATCAAACTCCACAGCCCACCAATAACACCATATTTAAATCCCATACGTGGACAGATGAAGCAACAACATCAGCATTTGAAACCCTCCATCTCGATGCTCAAACCGAGGCTCACCTCCGACGCCTTCAAACCCAAGCAAAATGCCTCTTCAAACCCCAAACCCTGCTTTCCGGAGACAGTAATGCAGGCAACTGGGGGCTAAGGGATAATGGCGAGTTGGTACTGTTCGATTGGGAACGTTTTTCTACTGGTCATCCTGCGATTGACCTATCGCCCTTAGTGGCAGGAATGGGCACCATGGAAGACTACAAACAAGTCGCAAAACAATACATAGCAATGGGTGGAAAGGGGATAGAATCAGAAATCACCACTGCAGTCCTACTAGCAAAAGCTTGGATCGTAATTGAAGTGACAAATTTGCTGGTTTCCAGAAACAATCCGCAAGCCAGCAAATATATAGAATGGTTTAGACAGACATTACCAAAGTGGTGCAAATCGGTGTCATTAGAGGCAGGTTTAGCTGAGCGTTAGCTTATCGAACTCGGCTCTTGGATCTGATAGAGGCGGCGCTCGTTGTCTGCACAAGTAGTCTCACAGTTACACACTTTATCAACGCCTACGTTATTCAAACCACCGCAACTGCCTTGAATGCGTTTGTTATGAAAGATCACGCCCAGTGACATCAACAAAATGATGGCTAAGAACCCAAGAAAAGTGAACAACCAAACCATTACTTCACCTCTTTCACGTAAGAAGAAACCAATGCTTTGAGTTTCATCGGACGAAGCGTCATGAGTGTTTTTTTGGATTGAGATTGAGGATTAAGCAATAGCGACGGCGCTTTTTTGCTGCCACAACCTCCACAACCACCTTTCTTGGCGTGGTTGGTAGAAGGTCGACCTTGCGTGGCAAGCGTTAATGGCGATCGCGGCACACCCATCACGTCATCCAGTGAACTGCGAGTCGATAGCTTAAAGACTTGCTTACCACTGCTCAAAAGCTTACCCAGCGCACGTTCACCAATGTTGCGAACCAACACCGCATCCACTTTGTATTCTTGCAAAGATTGGATAAGTTGTGATTTTGCTTTGCAGCCAGCTTGTGGCATAGAAGCAATGTTAGCTAGATTCTTTAACAGTCCGTCTGAATCGGAATAAATCGCAATGTATGGGGCTTTAACAAAGTGATTGGCGACGCGTTCGCCGTCATTCGGAATAGCGTAAATCATGAGTTTGACTCCTGGTCAGGAAAAACAAGTGCATGACCCTCAACTAGGCTTTTCGCGACTTTAAAACGCGCGCTTTTAACCGTATTACCAAAGGTCTGGCGAGAGACTCCCATTTGGTCAGCGGCTTGTTGCTGGCTCAATCCTTCCAGATCGGCCAATCTCAATGCCTCTAGTTCTTCTGGCAATATGTTGACTTTTTCTAGCTCGTAAAACGGTACACCATTGGGCTTAAAGCAATGGTGCGCTGCACGTCCACATATGCGTCTTTCTATTTTTGGTCTCGCCATCACATCCTCTCTACAAAACGCCTTCACCTTACGCCCGTTTATGGCATATGCCAATTATAGTTTTTAGCATATGCCAATATCTTAGTTTGCAAAAATCGTATCCATAGCGAAATATTCGTTAGACATCTAATAATAATGCAACAACACATACAAACCACCATACGATTCATTGACATGAGTCGATAAAAAACCTCGCATTTCTGTGGCTATTTTCATCAAATGTTCACCATCATTTTCACGCTTGTTAACAAATAAAGCTATAATTCATCTAACACATTAGTTTGAACACTAATGATTAATTCGTTACCCTAAGTGAGCTATTTAGAGAAAGGAAACTCAATATGACGTACAAAACTCCCTTACTACTAGCGATTGGTGCGCTAGCAGCGACCAACGCAAACGCAAGTGAGTGTGGAACGGTTACCATTGCAGATATGAACTGGAACTCTGCAACACTGATTGCCAATGTGGACCGTTTTATTCTTGAGCACGGCTACGGCTGTGATGCCGAACTCATCCCAGGCGACACCATGCCTACCGGCACCTCAATGATTGAAAAAGGACAGCCCGATGTGGCACCAGAACTTTGGAGCAACAGCCTTAAAGATGCGCTAGACAAAGGTGTTGAAGAAAAACGCCTACGTTATGCTGGTAAAGCACTCGTCGATGGCGGTGAAGAAGGTTTCTGGATCCCTGCCTACCTTGTTAAACAATACCCTGAAATGAAAACCATCGAAGGTGTGAAAAAACACGCGAAGCTGTTCTCTCATCCTGAAGACAAAGCAAAATCCGCATTCTACAGCTGTCCTGCTGGTTGGAACTGTCAGATCAGCGCAGGCAACCTTTTCAAAGCAATGGATCTTGCTGACTCAGGTTTTGACATCATTGACCCAGGCTCAAGTGCCGGTCTATCTGGTTCCATCGCAAAAGCTTACGAACGCGAACAAGCATGGTTTGGTTATTACTGGGCACCAACTGCGGTTCTTGGTAAGTACGACATGGTTAAAGTCGATTTCGGTAGCGGCGTGAATGAAGAAGAGTTCGTGAGCTGTACTACTCAAGCGGATTGTGAAGCGCCAAAAGCAACCATGTACCCACCTTCACCAGTGCACACAATTACCACTGAAGAGTTTGCTTCACGTTCTCCAGCAGCGTACGACTACTTCACTAAACGTGGTTTCACCAATGCAGACATGAACCAACTGCTCGCTTGGATGGAAGACAATCAAGCAGACGGTGAAGAAACCATGTTCCATTTCCTAGAAAACTACCCACAGATCTGGACCGCATGGGTTCCTCAAGACGTAGCTAAAAAAGTGCAAGGTGCACTGTAAGACTTAGACGTTTCGTAAATGGTATAGGAATACCAAAATTGTTGTATGCCGAGACTCGCTTGAGTCTCGGCAAGAAAAGGAAGTAAACATGTCTGACTCGAATTGGCTTAGCGAATTCCCAGAAATGGATCGCTCAGATCTTAGAGCCATCCGCAAAACCTTAGATGGTGCCTATCGCGATTTCTCTCGCGAATACGGCGACCTAATTGAATCATTCTTCGACCCTCTTCTCTCATTTCTCGTTTGGTTTGAAAAACTCCTCATTTCTACACCATGGATGATCATCCTTGCTGTGTGTACCGCGTTGGTTTATGCCGCAAGTCGCTCATGGAAATTGGCTGTCGCGTGTTTCGTATCATTGATCCTGATTGGGTACTTTGGCATGTGGGAAGACACGATGCGGACGCTCAGCATCATCACGGTGTGTACCATGCTCGCCATTGCGCTCGGTATTCCGATTGGTATTGCCATGGCGCGCTCAAATCGCGTGCAATCCGTCGTAACCCCGCTTCTTGATGTTATGCAAACCATGCCCGCGTTCGTTTACCTGATTCCTGTCGTGATGCTTCTAGGTATTGGTAAGATTCCTGGCTTGATTGCCGTGGTTATCTACGCGATTCCACCAGTGATTCGTTTAACCAACTTAGGCATTCGACTGGTAGATAAAGAAGTACTTGAAGCCGCTACTGCCTTTGGTGCCAGTAAGAAGCAGCGCTTAGTCGGCGTGCAATTACCTTTGGCAATGCCAACCATCATGGCTGGTATCAACCAAACCATCATGATGGCGCTTTCTATGGTCGTTATTGCTTCGATGATTGGCGTAAAAGGCTTAGGTCAGCCAGTATTAAAGTCAATCACGAACCAGTATTTCACGCTTGGTCTGCTTAACGGCTTGGCAATTGTGGCACTGGCGATTCTGTTTGACCGTGCATCGCAAGCTTACGCAAAACGAACGCAAGCACACCTAGGAGATCTAAAACATGACTAAGCCACTTATTGAAATCAGCGGCCTGTATAAGATCTTCGGCCGAAAACCAAATTCTGTTATCGACCGTGTTAAGCAAGGACAAAGCAAAGACCAAATTCTTGCTGATACTGGACATACCGTTGGTTTAAAAGACATCAACCTGCAGATCAACAAAGGCGAAATCTTCGTTATCATGGGCCTATCTGGCTCTGGTAAATCGACTATGATTCGCCACTTCAACCGTTTGATTGACCCGACCATGGGGCAAATCTTAGTTGAAGGCGTCGACGTAATGCAGTTGTCGTCAAAAGAGCTGGAAGAGTTTCGTCGCCATAAGATGTCGATGGTATTCCAACGCTTTGGCCTGTTGCCTCACCGAACTGTGGTCGACAACGTAGCTTACGGCTTGGAAATTCAAGGTATTAAGAAAGAAGCTCGTCTTGCCAAAGCCAACGAATGGTTGGAGACCGTTGGCCTTAAAGGATACGAGAACCAATACCCTGCACAGCTTTCCGGCGGCCAGCAACAACGTGTTGGTTTGGCTCGCGCATTGGCGACAGACGCTGAGATCCTATTGATGGATGAAGCCTTCTCGGCACTTGACCCACTGATCCGAAGCGAGATGCAAGATCAGCTTATCGAACTGCAAGAGAAGCTACATAAGACCATTATCTTTATTACTCACGATTTGGACGAAGCACTTCGCTTAGGCGACCGTATTGCTATCTTGAAAGACGGCGAATTGGTACAGCAAGGTTCTCCAGACGAAATTCTGCTTCATCCTGCTGATGAATATGTAGAAGCCTTCGTTAAGGACGTTAACCGAGCACGCGCTCTTACCGTAGAAACCGTGATGCAGCCGCCAGCGTATCGCATCGCGGCGACGACCATTGAAGAAGCCTTGATAGAAATGAAACGCGTGAAGCAAGACTATGCCTACCATGTAACCGACGACGGCTATCAAGGCGTGGTGACCAAAGAGAGCTTGCTTGACGCAGCGAAAACCGATGCAGCACAAGAGCTGGATGAAGAGATCTACGAAGAAGTGCCTGTTGTCTCACCTGATTCTGTGATTGAAGAAGTGCTACCGGACACCATGTCTTGTGACTACTCACTGCCAGTTGTCGATGACGAAGGCAATCTGCAAGGCGAACTAGAACGAAGCGCAGTGGCCGAAATCTTCACTGACAATACCGAAGAGGAATCTCCGTCAAAGGAGGTCAAAACGCCACCAGCAATGGATAAGGCATCCTAATACGCAAAAGGCTCATCATCTGATGAGCCTTTTTGTTTGGTTTGTTGTCTCTTCAATATTGGTGTTATTGCTATCGCTACAGCCATATAAGCAGTGCAAAGATTAACAGACTCAACACGATACCAAGCAGAGCAATCCGTCCCTGCATTTCTGTCGAGACAGGACGATGCGGTCTTTTACCTAGCGTCAGAATATACAATCCCGCGTAACCGATACTGTAAGCAACCCTGTCTAAAAAAAGTTCGATCAACAACCAACGAACAAGTGCTCCCAATACCCTAAGCGCACCTATAACTAATTCTTCCATTTTCTTTCCTTTTCCTTCTTCTTTGCAAATCACTGACGTTAAAGAGTTTTTCTAACAGAGGCTGTTCAATGGTTTGCTTTGTTCTGACGCAGGTCTAGGAAACAAGTCTATTATTATCACGGTATACCTAAGTGACCTTAGCATACATGCAACGAGATTACTTTGGTATGTCAACTTGTTGATTTAGAGAGGAATAAAATGAAAAAGACATTATTAGCACTCACAGGTGCGGTCATTATTCTAGCAGGCTGTCAGGATGAGAAACCAGCGGAGACAACTGCGGTTGACGTTCCTCAAGCCACTGAAGTTGAAAGCACGGTTGATGCGACACCAATTGAAGAAGAGCAAGTGATCACTCCGGACACGTTCGTAGATTCTGGCCACAATGCGCAAAATGCATTGGATTGGAACGGCATTTACAAAGGTAAGCTTCCTTGTGCAGATTGTGCGGGTATCGATACCACGCTAACTCTGAATGAAGACGGCACTTACTCATTGGTAGAGCTTTATGAAGGTAAAGAAGGCGACCCAATCAAATCAGAAGGTAAGTTCACTTGGAACGAATCAGGCAACACCATTACATTGGTTGATGAGTCTGGTCCAAACCAGTACTTCGTTGGTGAAAACATGCTAATGAAGCTGGACATGAACGGCGAAAAAGCAACAGGCGAGTTGGCTTCATTCTACAACCTGAGCAAGATGCCTTAATGCTGAATAGCGATTCAATTTAATCCTGATAAAGACCAAATCCGAGCCTCCCCCGCTCGGATTTTTTCATTCTCGTTAATTAGAACGACAATCAAGAATTTTCATTTATTAAGAAAAATAACAATCCAACCAATTGACGCAAACGATTGCTATTGATAAATTGCGCCATCTTTTTTATTTGTAAGTATGTCGTATGCAAATCTTTAAACGTTTCGCTGCACTTGTTCCTGCAGTACTTTCCTTCTCTGTTTTCGCTCAAACTCAACCTATCCTTGTTCAGGGTGCAATGGATATTGAAACCAGCACATTAGTTGAAGCATTGGATGATGCGAAAGAAACCACCGTTGGTTCTTGGACTTTCTGGCAAGGTGAAATCGACGGCTACCCAGTTGTCGTGTCTCGTACCGAGGTTGGCTTAGCGAACGCTGCCGCTTCTACCACGATTGCGATTGAACACTTCAATCCTAAGTACATCATCAACCAAGGCACATCGGGCGGTCACGATCCTGAGCTATACCGTGGTGACATTGTCGTGGGCGAAGCCAGCTTCAACATGGGCTCTTACAAGTCTGAGTTTACGGAAAAAGGCAAAGGCATCGACCCAACGAAATGGCAGAACTTCGACGTAACCATGCGTCTACGTGAAAACGGTGAGTTTGTTGAACACAAACAATTCAAAGCAGATCCGGCACTGGTTGAAACCGCTCTTTCTTTGTCTGAAGAATACAAAAAAGGCAAAGTCGTGAAAGGCTTGATTGGCTCAGCAGACGAATGGAACCGCGAAGTGGATCGTATCAACTGGTTCCATGAAACGTACGGTACGTCTGTTGAAGAAATGGAAACGTCATCAGCGGCATTGGTTGCTCAAGCTTACCAAGTACCTTTCGTTGGCATCCGTATCCTTTCGAACACAGATCAACACAAGCAAGACTTCGAACCACAAACTGCGGTCGATTGTCAGCTATACACAATTGATGTGATTAAAGCGCTGATCAAAAAGCAATAGTCGCTTTTTTGAATCGCAAAGGGAGGCCGAGTGCCTCCCTTTCTTGTTTATAAGCACTGCTGTTTAAGCCAGTTGGTCAACTTAATGATTTCTGGCTGGCGAGCTCGATTCTTCTTATGCACGAAGTAAAAGCTGTCCCCCGTTTCTAAGCCGTGAGAGGGGATATAAACCAAGTCCTGAGCCTTATCCCGCTCATTCAACATGAAGTCATTGGCAAATGTAATGCCCTGATCGTAACGAGCAGCTTCGATAGCCAGCAGCATGTGACTGAAATGCTGCATATCAATATCTTTGGGCAGCTCAAACCCACCAGCTTTACACCACTCCGCCCAATCTTTACCACGCTCACGATAGATAGAATCAGTAGAAAGAATCGGATAGTGCCAAAGCGCATCTGGCATCGGTTGATCTTGAATTTCTTTCCAAATGTTGAGGCTGCATACCGGATACAAGGTCTCGTCATATAAGCGAACTGCCATGTAGTTGCGCTTTGGCTTCTGTACCGTGATAAAGCAATCACCAACGCTGTCGGTTTGCTCTGGGTCTCCTGCAACCATGTTGAGCGTCAGATCGATTTCTGGATGCTGACGCTTGAAGTCCGCCAATCGTGGGATCAACCATTTCACCGCCAGCGAGCTGTAAATCGCCAAACGTAGACTGCCCTTTTCGCCTTCACGCACTTTTTGGCTCGCCATCGCAATGGCACTGATCGCAGGGCTGATGTCTTCAAGATAGCGAAAACCGGTATCCGAGAGTGACAACTTACGACCTTGGCGAATAAACAGAGCTTCACCAAGGTAGTCTTCTAATATACGAATCTGATGACTCACGGCGCTTTGGGTTACGTTGAGCTCTTCTGCTGCAAGGGAAAAGCTCAAATTACGCGCAACGGACTCAAAACAGTGAACCGCTCTCAGAGGTGGCAATTTCATTATCTAAAAATCTCATACTTAAACTAATAAATATCATTTCACTTCATCCTATGACATCACCTACTCTTTGGCAAAGAATGAGGAGAGGAATAACGTGAAAGTCACATCTGTCGGCGCAGCCATGCTGCTATTAATTGTTGGTAACCTAATTGCGGTGCTCTCAGACGCTTTGATCAAAAGTGTCGGTAACGAGGTGCCGGTTTTTCAGTTCGTGTTTTACCGACAGCTGTCAGCAGTGATGATTTTGTTACCTGTATTCTTGCTCACCAAACAAGCACCGTTGATGGAAGGCTTTAAATGGCATGCAGTGCGTGCTCACGTTTGGCTAACTGGCGCGATTTTCATGGTGTTTGCTATCTCGTCTATGCCCCTCGCCACCGCAAATGCGATCTTTTATGCCGCTCCTTTGATCATGTTGCCACTGGCAGCGATCTTCTTTGGAGAGAAGCTTTCTGCACAATCTATTGCAGCGGCAGTGATGGGCTTTGCAGGCGTGCTTGTGATTATTCGTCCAGACCAAGTTGATTGGGCGGCACTATCTGCTCTGGTTGTCGCGGTTACGTTAGCGATCAACAACCTGTTGATCCGCAAGTTGCCAAAGAACCAATCAGTGCCACACACACTATTGATGACTAACCTAGCCGGCATTCCTGTGTCTCTATTGCTGGTGTTTATCGAGGGTGAAGCTTGGGATTGGAGCTCATTCCCGGTTGCGGCAGGTTCAAGCCTATTCATTATGATTTACGCGGCAACTTGTGTATTGGCTTATCGCTCTATCGATAGCAACAAAATCGCCAGCGCAGAATACAGCGGCTTAATTGGCGCGGTCATCGTTGGTTTGATTTGGTTTGGTGAAGTGCCAGATATCTTTATGGCAATTGGCACAGTGATGATTGTGGTGCCTTTGGTTTGGCTATCTAAGCGCGAACGCCGCAAACAAAAACAAGCCCAAGCAGCCAAACTTGCGGAAGAGCAAAAACATCATCAAGCGCCAGCAGCGTAAATGACCAAAAAAGCCGAGCATTCATCGCTCGGCTTTTTGTTTTTGGGCAACACAGATGAGCCTTGTCTTTCGTGGATTATCGACTCATTAGTTTTTGATGGCGTTAATGGTTACCGCTTTTTGCTGTAACGCTTTAAAGTCACCGCTCTGCTTAATTTGGTTCAAGGTGTCAGTAACATCAAACGTACCAACCACCTGCTTTGCGGCCTCAAAGGGTGTCACTCCTTTTTGCAATTGAAGGATGTCATAGCCTGCCGCCTTCAACGCATAAATTGCGGCTGCACCACTTGGATAGAAGTACCCCCAACCAAACTGAGACTCCACACTTTCACGGTTTTGATACTGAGTCGTAAACGCGTAGCTATCAACAAACTTGAGCTCGGAAAAATTTGGTAGCGCATTTCTCAATGCCATCACTTCAACATACCAAGCGCTGCCTTCAAACAACTCTTGGCCAAGTCCCATATTCTTCGCATAACGCTTACTGCTGGTATCAATATTGATTTGCTCCTGAGTCAAAACGATGTATTGCTTAAGCATGGTTTTCGCTTCGTCTTGGGTCATTGCTTTAGGCAAAGATTTAAACAGATCCAGTACCGCCAACTTGTAAGTTATCTGCTCTACATTCACAGGGTAACCGTTGAGCTCGTTAAAGTAATCGGCAGGATCGCTAAAGTGCTCCAACTGATAATCATGAAACATCTCATGCACAGCTAATGCAATGGTGTTGCGTTGATGCTCACCTTTTACGAAGGTCTCTGACGGCTTATACACTTGGAGATAGTACTTCGCTCCTTTAAACGCATATTGCCTTTCATACACCCCATTACCTTTGTTTATTGCGTCATGAAAGACGTGCATATTGGTTTCGTATTGATAGATATTCAGAGCACCACTTTCATTGACGCCTAACTTTTGCGCTTCTTCTGGGACTTTGGAAGGATTGACCAAATAAGCAGTGACTGGCGTGCTGCTCTTTTCATCCAAACGTAGAAAGTAAGCTGGCGTACCTGATAAGTAGTCCCCATAACCGCCCCAAACGGATTGGAATTTCAGTGCATTCACAGAGGCATTAAGTTGCTCGAAAAGCTTACTATCAACCTCACTGGTCAAAGCCGTTTCGCCTTCAGGGGAGATAAGTTTACCGAAGCCATACTTGGTTATCTCTTGCTCAGACATGTTGTGTATGTCTTGCGCCGGCGCTGCATTAATCGTGAAGTAGTAAAAACCTTCTGGGTCTGACAATCCCATTTTTTTGTAGTAATCGATGTAAGGTTGATGATACTTGTGACCAACAGGGAAATCCGTTGCAACTTGATCTTCCGTTGCCCATGAATGAACGCCAATCGTTGCGCCGCTCTCAATCGTTCGGTTTACACCTGCCAAAAACAAATCAGTGCCGCCAGAAGCAATTTGCCCACTGCTCGCAATATAGGAATCCAGCTGTTTAGCGCGAACTTGATAAGCCAGTTCGAGGTTTGATTCATCATCAACGGAACCATCAATACTGATAAACTTAAGCTGCTTCACGTTGGCGTGTTTTGTCATCATTTGCTCAAACGCCTTTGGTGAACCCTGACAAATAACACCTTGAAGCTCTGCGACGTCTCCTTTCACAACAAACGACAAACCCGGCTCTTGAGCTGACAGTTGGTCTCCACACTGAGAAGTAAATGTGTTGGTTGTGGATGTGCTTTGGTCTTTCCCTTCTGAACCACAACCAGACAATGCCACAGCAATGCTCAACGCCAATACTTGATTTTTCATTCCTTCCTCCAATAAAACACCGTTCGATAGAAGGGATGATAAACAAAAAAATCCTGTTTTCTGGCGATTCTTACGTTGGCTTACAGACGCTTAATAATCCATCGATAACACCGGTTTTGTAAGCAACTCGCATACAATTTAGGTTGCCTAAACGTTCGAGGGAGCCTCAGATAGGCATCAGCTGCTATAGTTAAAACAGTAAATAATAAAACTAGGGCAGTATTGAAATCGTCATCACCTCTCCTACTTTCTCAGCACTCTGGCATTTTTAGAGCGAGCGTTCGCTCTTGATTCGATTCATCGCTGCCTCTTTTTTGAGGGTCTGCGCATGCAAATTGGTTTCAAATCGACGCTTCAATCTTTTGTCCTTTCAACGCTTTTTCTTTTCTCTGTTTTCAGCCCTTATGCTTCTGCATCTTCACTAAAAGTAGGGACTTACCCCTGTCCTCCTTTTGTCATCGGCTCTGTTGATTCGGAGCTAAACGGCCTCAGTATTGAGTTGTGGGAACAAATAGCCAAAGAGATGAATGTCGAGTTCACTTTCGAAAACCACCCATTGGACGATCTTCTTAACTCGATAGAAATGGAACAAATCGACATTGGTGTTTCATGCATTTCTATTACTCCAGAACGTGAGTTATTCGCAGACTTCTCCCACTCTTTCTATGAGACCCACCTTGCGATTGCAGTTAAAAATCAAGGGTACCTACATACCTTACAATCGATCTTCATGAACCCTGCATTGTGGTTAATCGTAGGCGCGATCATTCTGGTTGCAGGTTTGGTTGGGGCGTTTTTCTACGCGATAGAAGAAGGGAAAAATGAAAAGCTGTATTCGATGAAAAGCCGAGTAGGACGTTGGGTTGAGAGCTTTATCCTTGGACTTCTCTTCATTACGCGAGGCCCCTTTAACTACTTCGAGTTTAAGAGTTTAACAGGACGAATCGTAACGGTGTTTATTGGTGTGTTTAGCATGCTCTTTATCGCCAGTATCACCGCCGTGCTGGCCAGCAAATTGACCCTAAGCCAAGGCTATTCTCAAATCAAAAGCATTAACGATCTCGCCAATGTCAAAGAGGGAACCAAAACCGCAACCACCTCATCTTTGTTACTGACGAGCTTCGGTATTCGTCATCAAGATTATCAAGACATGACCGCGCTTTTAAATGCATTGGATACTGGAGAAGTCGAAGCAATTGTTGCCGATGACGTAGTGCTCAAATACATGATTGGTAACGGCAGAATATCGGGACAATATGAAGATTTAGAGGTGCTGCCTTATCAGCTAGAAAAGCAGAACTATGGCTTCATCATTACGGAAAACAACCCGTATGAGGAAGAGATCAATCGCGCTCTACTGCAAATTCGTGAATCACGGAAATGGCGTAAGATTCTGGTCGATTATTTTGCAGACAAGTAGTGTTCACCACTGTCTTCTAAAATGAAAAAAGCCCTTAAGTTCAATGAACAAAAGGGCTTTTGTATTCAATCTCGTTGGCGATTATTGCGGTAGAACCACTTTGCCATCTTGAATTGGGAAAGTTTTACCTGCAGGTTTGCTTTGCATACGAACGGTTGTTGGCGCGCCAGCAACTTCGTAAGTGACATCGTAACCCACTACTTTCTCAGACGTGGTGTATTCAGTGTGACATTGCTTCTCAGTTGATGTCACAACATCACCCTTTTGTACATTGTCTTGGATCTTACGACCTGTCATCGCACCAGCAACAGTACCTGCAGCCGTCGCAATCACTTTACCTGAACCACCACCGATTTGGTTACCCAATGCAGCACCTGCCGCTGCACCACCCACAGTACCAAGGATCTTGTTGTTGTCCGTTGGTTCTACTTGATGTGTTACTACCACGTCTTTACACACTTGGTGTGGGTTTTTCACAGTTTCTGTTACCGCTTCAACAAGCGTGATATTTGCTTCTGTTGGTGCTGGTGGCGTTTTGTCTTTACAACCCGCTAGTACTGCAACAACCGCTGTTGCGATTGCGATAGATTTCATATTCATGATTTACTTTCCGATACGGTTATCTTTGTTTGGCGATATAGTAAATCTAGAAGAAAAATTCACATCAGGTGAAAACAAACGTCCGGTCATTAGCAGGTTAAAATACAGCGTTTTATAAACGCCGTGTTAGAGAAAGCTCAGAGAACGGTCAATTGGAGCGAGATCACATCAGTTTGAGCAATGAATATTGCGCTAACTACAATGCCAAGTTGAGCAAACTTTAGGCAGGCACCATCCAACGAGTCCAAAATGCAAGCAACATCGAGGCAAACATGACCCATACCAGGGTTGCAGCCGTCAATGTGCCCACCAAGCTCAAGCGGTAGCTAAAGTAGAAAACAGAAATTAGGTACGCCGCATAAGGAATCAAAGAATAGATGCCAAACAACGCCGTTTGGCGCAGAGCTTCCATGTCTCGCTCGCTACCGACAATAAAGTGTGCGATCAGAGCAAAGGTCGGAAACAAAGGCACGAGCCCTGCGATATAAAAGCTTTTCGACTTCGATAGCATGGCAATAATCAATACTGCCACGGCACCAAGCAAGGATTTAAGAAACAGACTGGTCATCAGTGTATGCCAAACACCCTAAGCTAGGCTCAAGAACAGCTCATCATCGGTTAGATACTTATGACGATGACTCAGACTGCGTAGGTGCATAAACATAAAATCAGGAAAACCAGGTGCGATAACGTTGTTTGGTTCCCAGAAGATGCCACCAACAAATACATAACGGCCTTGCTTCTCATCATCATGTAAAGGGTTGTTGATTGGTGTTGTCAATTCAGCACGA
The DNA here is from genome assembly GCF_001557945.1 of Vibrio sp. CUB2. Classification (NCBI taxonomy): domain Bacteria; kingdom Pseudomonadati; phylum Pseudomonadota; class Gammaproteobacteria; order Vibrionales; family Vibrionaceae; genus Vibrio; species Vibrio sp. CUB2. The sequence continues at coordinate 297,936 of NZ_LNRB01000001.1, forward strand.
CAACCTTCGACAACACAAACGATCTGACCTTTGAAGATCCCGATCACTCGTTTCACAAGATTAGCTTTAATCCCACACTTCCAAGCTTGGCGCGTTGCCCACTCATAGCCGTGTTTGTTGATCGCTTTTTTCTGTAGATGCACAACCAAATTCATCGTTCATTCCTGACTTGACCTTTGCTTGTACTATAACCAAATCGCCTGTTAGGTTTGCCGATATTAATTTATCGAAACCATAGAAGGTAAAAATCAAGAAACGAGAGCGTTACAACAAATCGCCATTTACTTAACGGTTTTTAGGATTTTTCTGACATTAGAAACAGAGTTGTGTTGCATAGAATAGCGTCACATTTATAAAAATAATTATGACAACAAGGTGACGTATGGCTTTTGATGACTACTGGAAGAAGGTTCGCGAAAAGCACCTGAAAAGTGCCAATCTAGAAGGGCTTATTGTAAAGAGGGTTCGCGCTAACACAGGAAGCAAACGCCTTCCCTATCGCACAAAATGTGGCGCGCTGTGCGAAATCAAATACAACGAAGTGTGTGAATCACAAAAAGAGTGATGACATTGCACCACCCTTTTTCATCATGACTCACTTCGATATTTAAGCGTCGATAAGGTAGTTATCACCCTCGTTTTCTAGACGGTCAAGCAATACACGACACTCATCGAGATCGAGCGGCTGCTCAAAACGACGCTTCAAATTCATCAAAAAGAAAATGTCTTCACACATCGCTTTCTCTGGCTCATCACTGATTTTCGCCACGGGAGAACCGTTACACGAAACCATCTTGATTACGATTGAGAGCGGCTTATAAACGACACCTTGTTCGTTAGTGTACTCGCCCATATCGTTTGCCAAAAACGTACCAATACCAAAGCTGATTTGTACTCGACCTTGGAAGTGCTCACAAATGTCCAATGCTTGATCAAAGTTCAAGCCGTCTGTAAATACCAAGGTTTTGGTCATAGGGTCGATGCCAAGCGATTGGTAATGCTCAATGATCTTCTCGCCCCATGTGTAAGGGCAACCACTGTCATGACGCACACCAGCGTAAGCATTACTTAGCTCTTCATCGAAGTCTTTTAAGAACGCATCAATACCAATGGTGTCTGTTAACGCAATGCCTAACGCACCGTTAAACATCTTTTGCCAACGCTGCAATGCTACCTTTTGTGAATCACGAACATTCACTAGCGCTTGGTGTCCCATAAACCATTCGTGTGCAACCGTACCGATTGGCGTGAGATCAAGCTCTTTCGCCAAATGGTAGTTACTGGTTCCAGTTAGGCTGTCAGGTAACTCTTGGCTCAGATACTGCAGCATTGAGCGCTGGGCTTGGAACGAGAAACGACGGCGGGTCGACATATCAGCAAACTTAAAGTTAGTGATATTGCGGCGTGTTAGTTCGGATTTTAGATGACTAACTTTCTTTTTAAGAACAGATTGGAATTGCTCAACTGGAATGTCTGCCCAACGTGCACGGCTGCGCACTTCGGACACAATACTCATGATGATGGTCTCGTAGAGAATGGTTTCTTTCCAAAGACCATTGATGGTGATGCGTAATTGGCTTGTGCCATCAGCCATGGTTTTAGTATTGAAAGAAACGTCACGTTGAGGGTTAAAACGAAATGCATGCAGAGCGTCAACAAACTCAGAGCTAAGATAAGGCGCGACGCCTTTCATGTACTCGATTTCTTCTGCCGAGAAAGTGATGTCTTGCAGTTCAAGAACTTCCGCTTTCACATCTGGCAGTAGTTCAGACAGGTCTTCTTCACTGCGAACAATGAATTTGTAGGACACCATCGCATCTGGATAAAGCGCTGCAACAGCACTCATCATATTCACTTTGTATACGTCAAAATCTAACGCACTTTGAATGATGCGAGACGAAAATAAATTGGTGGTCATTCGGAGCCCTTCTACACGCCCTTTTTCGTTTATACCCAAATTCCCTCAGCACGGTGCAAACCGCATCTTATTGTTTTCCCAACGAAGTTGGTGGGAAGTTCTCAACAAGGCAAACTTGGGTATATAACTTGTTGTTACTAACTAAATTGCGTAAACAATAAACACCCACTATTAGTTTGTCAACTTTTGTTACTAACCACTCTTTTTTATAAGGTTTTTACGCGCAATAATCCAACAGCTATTGTGGATAACCTGAACAGATACGCACATTCATGCTTAAACATCACCACTAAGAAAATGTATGTACGTTTCTAACAATCTGTTACTTACCCATTGATTGACTACTTGTTATGCGCTAGATTACTTACAAATCAATCTCAGGACCCAATCATGATCGTAACTGTCGACATCATTCCATTCAGACTATCTGGCTGTGCCGATAAAGGGTTGGAAGTGTTGCTGATCAAACGCTCAAATCCAGAACGCCCCTACCACGGCGTGTGGGCTTTGCCTGGTGGATTTGTGTTTGATAAAGACATGACGCACGAAGGTGGACGAGCAGCAGACGAAAACTTCGAAGCAGCACGACGTAGAATCTGCCGTGAAAAAATTCACACCTACCCTCGCCACTTTAGCGAAGCTTTTGTCGATGGCGATCCAAAGCGTGACCCTGAAGATTGGAGCCTGAACATCACCCACTACGCCTTAGTAGACCGCAATAACAAAGAACAAATCGACAACGCTGGTGTACCAGAGTGTCATTTGAAGTGGTTCCCGCTGCAGGCAATCCTTGATGGCGAAGAAACCCTCGCTTTTGATCACCAAAAGATGATTGAAAAAGCATGGCAGAAGCTGCGTGCCTCTATTGAATACACCTCAGTATTGTTGTTCGCACTCGATAAAGAATTTTTGGTCGCAGACATCATTGCCGCTTACCAAGAGTTCGGCATTGATATCAGTCGAATGACTATCAAACGCCGCTTGATTGATTCCGGTGTTCTCAAGCCAACCAACAAAGTCGCTTCCACCAATAAAGGTAAAGGCGGTAAGCCAGCCATGGTGTACACCCTAGCAAGCGACGAAGTGACCTTTTTCCAAAACTGTTTGCGTGGTTAACGCAAGCACAAAAGACAGACAAGGAGTCTGCCATGACCGTTCGAGTTAACTACCAAACCACCGCAGTTATCGACGTGGATCCTGAAAAAGGCTTCACCGAACTTTGCCCTGACGAATTGCCCGTCACTGGCGCATTAGAAATCGTTCCAGAGCTATTAAAGAACCACACTAAAGGTCGCTTAAAGCTCGTTAGCCGTGATTTGCACCCACCAAAAGCCGCTTGGGATGCAGAAACGCCAGCGAATATGCTTGAACCTGTCGGCCTACCTAATGTGGACATTAAGTGGAACCGCCATTGCGTGCTTGGTACTACGGGTGTTGAGCTGCTGGACGGTCTACCTCCTGTTCTGGAATACGATTTCCAAGTCAACAAAGGCATGGACCCAGACGCACACCCTTATGGCATCTTTTTCCACGACGTGGCTGATACCAAAACTACAGGTGCGAATGAGTTCCTTAAATTCAACCACATCGATACGGTTGTTGTTGGTGGCTTAGCGCTTGATTTTTGTGTGAAGAAATCCGTGACTCAAGCTCTCGATTTAGGTTTCAAAGTGATTGTGAACTTAGCCTCTAGCCGTGCAGTCTTGCCAGATACTATCGATGCAGTGATTGCGGAGATGGAAGAGAAAGGCGCAGTGTTTGTTAACAATGCAGATGACATCATCGTCGAGAACTTTGCGTAATTTAAGTCGGTTTAAACTAAGCCCATCAGCTTTTGCTTAAAAAGAAAACGGTCCAGCTTATCTGGACCGTTTTTTGTTTGTGGCATCTAAGAAGGGGATTACTTAATTACACCACACACAATGCGAGCACCGCCGCCGCCAAGTTTCGCCGGATGGTCAGAGTGGTTATCGCCTCCCGCATGAACCATCAAAGCACGACCTTTTACGTCATCAAGTTTTACTCGTGGTGCCAATACTGGCTGGTCCGCCATTCCATGAGCATTCACGTAAAGCGCTGGTAAATCGCCAAGGTGATTGTCGTCCGTCCAAGGGAAGCCATGCTTGCCTGTTTTTTCTGGGTCATAATGCCCTCCGGCAGCACCGCCAAGTATGGTTTTACCTTCTTTGGTAACGCTGTCGCACGAGCCGTTAGCGTGTAGATGGAAGCCATGTGTACCAGCAGGTAAACCCTGTAGTTTCGGCGTAAAAACGGTACCGTAATCACTGTCGCTGATCATCACGCTCCCGGTTGATTGACCAGAGCCAAGGTCAATCATTTCTACGCTGATTGTCTCCGCAAAAGTTGGGGAAGATAGAAGCGTAAGTGCAGCAAGCCATGTTGCTTTTTTCATACTGTGGGTCCTATTTATTGTTATTTATCAGTGTTGAAGCGATTTCAACACATTGGATTGACCATAGATCTCGGCAAACTCTTTCAAATTTAACCCGGCTTTATTGCGCAGCTCTGGTGAACAGTCCGCTTGATAGAGGTCTTTCGCTATGCCGATTTCACGCTTGATAAGTGCCCCCATTAATGCGGTGTTACCACGTTTATCTTGCAGGCAGGCGTTAGCGCCGGAATCGAGCAGCAAGCGAACGGTTTCTCGATGTCCTTGATACGCTGCCACCATCAATGCGGTATAACTTTGAGTATTACGTTGGTCGATGGGGAAGCCTTGAGAAACAAATGTATCGACCACTTCGTTATTGCCAATTCGCGCTGCGTCAAAGAACAGTTCAACCAAAGATTGGTATTCCTCTTCCAGCTTGTCTTCGGCGGCCAATAAGCTCAACGAAAAGCTCAAAGAGAACAGAACGGCACTGAGCAAAAACACGGTTTTCATTTACTCACCCTCACTAACAGAATTTGAGAATGACCCACGGGAGCCCTGATTTTCGGGCAGAAAAGAGCAGATAAATCTCCCGCAGGTCAAAACTTATTGCTTACATCATCGCTTTGTTTTTCACTTGCTTGAGATTGGTATCTGTCGCCTCAGCCAGACGCATACCGTACTCTTTATCTGCGCGATAGAAATAGCTCACCATGGTTTCCTTAACGTCTTTATCCATCACCTTGTTCAGGTCACCCGCTAAGTTGGCAATCAAATCACTCTGGTCTTGCTCGTTCATGCTGCGGAACAACACACCCGCTTGGTAGAAGTTACGAGGATTGCTGATCGCTTTTTGTTGAACAGTACCAACCAACTTGGTTTCAACCGCTTTAAATTGCGTGTCTTCTTCCAGTGCCAGTTTACGGCTTGGTTCGTAGTTCACATCACCATTGCCTTGCTTCGCGTTGTTGCTCAATCCATCTTGGTTATGGTTGTTCACTGATGCTAAAGGACGGTTTACTGGCAGCTGGAACAAGTTCACACCCACGCGGTACAACTGTGTATCTGCATAAGCGAACAAACGGCCTTGTAGCAAACGGTCTTCCGATGGCTCGATACCAGGAATCAAATTCGAAGGCGCAAATGCCGACTGTTCAGTGTCTAAAAAGAAATTTTCTGGTAGGCGGTTCAACGTCATAGTGCCGACTTTTTGATCCGGTACATTCAGCCATACTTTGGTCGCATCCAACCCGTTGTAATCCAGCTTGCTCAGAGCTTCTGGTGACAGCACCTTCACGTAGAGATCCCACTTAGGGTAGTTACCACGCCCAATTTCTTTATACAGATCATTGGTTAAATGGTTGAAGTCCTTACCCTGCATTGCGGTTACTTCATCAGGACGCAGGCTTTCGATACCTTGTTGGCTCTTCCATTGGAACTTCACATAGTTCACATCGCCTTGCTTATTAATCCACTTATAAGCGTGCACACCAAAGCCGTCCATTGTACGGTAGCTTGCTGGCGTACCTAGGTTGCTATAAACCCAAGTCAGCATGTTGGTCGCACTCGGCTCATGACTGAAGAAATCAAAGAATCGGTTTGGATCCTGAACGTTGGTAACAGGAGACGGTTTTAGAGAGTGCACCATATCCGGAAACTTAATTGAATCGCGGATGAAGAACACAGGCAGGTTGTTCCCTACCAGATCCCAATTACCCTGTTCAGTATAAAATTTAGTGGCGAAACCACGAGGATCGCGAAGTGTCTCAGGTGATCCTTTTGAGTGAATAACGGTCGAAAAACGAACGAAAACAGGGGTTACTTTTCCTTTGTTAGTAAAAGGAGCGGAAACCGTTAAGTCACTAAAATCACCCGATGCAACAAACTCACCATGAGCACCTGTACCACGAGCATGCACAACACGCTCAGGAATACGCTCTCTGGCAAAACGCTGCAATTTTTGGATCAGGTGAACGTCTTGCAGTAATACGCTGCCGTTTTCACCTGCTGTGATTGAATTCTGGTTGTCACCGACTGGTGCACCGTTGTCTCTTGTCAGGGTTTGCGCCTGTAGAGATGTGCTGGCTAAGCCAACTGTAATTAATAAAAAGCTTTTTGACATCTGCATGGTTGCTCTCCAATGCGTGCTAACCATTTGACCAGTCGAGTGGTCAATGGATACTCAAAAGCTCTTTTCTGCCCACGAAGAATATATCTTCAATGATTACATTTGTTTAATGGGAAATAACGATAGATTTAATAGGGATAACCAATGAAATTTTTGAGGTTTTATCAGTTTGATTAATAAAACCTAGACTCGGGCTGAGAAACTCGACCGAAGAGTTAATACACTGACAGAAAAGCACAGCGATGAAAAGGACACCTGAATGCACCAACATGAAAAGTTAAATTACGTTGAGTTTGGCACGCGAGACATCAATGCGACTAAACAGTTTTTCGAGCAAACCTTTGGATGGAGTTTCGTTGATTATGGTCCTGAGTACAGTGCCTTTTCAGGTCAAGGCTTGGACGGCGGCTTTTATGCAGCAGAGCAAGTCAGCCAAACAACAAATGGGGCAGCATTATTGGTGTTCTATAGCTCAGATATTCATGCCACGTTAGCCAAAGTCGAACAGTTCGGTGGGCAAATCATTCGCCCTATCTTCGAATTTCCGGGAGGTTGTCGTTTCCATTTTACCGAACCAAGTGGCAATGAGTTCGCGGTCTGGTCTGAAAACCAATAATTAGTGACAAGTAAAACAGTAATTAATGACAGGTAAAACAATAACGTACCACCGCATTCGATAATTGGCTCGAAGAGTTACAAACCCGCTCGCCCCGCCTTTTCATTTATTGATAGCGCGGGGCTTTTTGATTGCTCAAATCTTATACAGTTGCTTTTGTTCTTTAAATCAAAAACAAAGGTAAAACATGGAAGTTTTGAAGCGTTGGTTCATCGCCCTTTCTTTGGGGCTTGTGTTATCAGCATGCGGAGGTGGTGATGGCTCCGGTGTGGATTCCTCAACATCGGACAACAATCTCAATCAAATACAGGCAAGCATCTTTTCCAACATCACGGGCGTCACCTACCCGTATGATGTTTATTTGCCTGAGAACTACGAAGACCGACTTAATTCTTTACCCGTCATCTTTGTCTCGGATGGTGGAGGCACGGGATTGAGCTTCGCAGAGCTTATCGATGATTACGGTGCTGAAGTCATTCTCGTTGCTGTTCACGAAGGCCCTCCCGGACGCAGAGACATTGACTACTTGCCACCAGGCGTAGATGACTACTATCTCTTTCTTACGCAGGAACTCATTCCTATTGTTGAAGCAGAGTACGATATCGATCCGACTCAGCGCACGTTAGCTGGACATTCGTTTGGCGGTGCGAAATCCGCTTATGTAATGCTTACGGAAGATGTTGGTGCCGAGTTTTTCTCAAACTTTATCATCTCTGATGGTTCTTTTTGGCGTATTGAAGACACCATCTACCCTATAGAGGAAGATCGCTACCTTATTTCTCCTTGGCTCGAAGTGACGGCGATTTTTAGCGCCACATCTGGCAGAACAGGGAATTTTTATTGGGTAGATATCTTCTACAGCCATATTAAATCGAAAGATTACCAAGGATTCATTCTGCCTCCTTTAATTCACTATAACGGATTAAACCACGGCGTGATGTGGTACCACACTTATAGAGACAGTCTGCCAATCTTGTTTCCAAAAGAAGAAATTTAAGATCATCAAAATAAGTCAGCGGTAGCCAGATTCGGAACTGGCGTTGTATTTCTGGTTGATCTCATCCTTGGTTTAATCCACTGTTAGCGCAACAATTAATCAATGAGGCGCTAGACCTCGACCAAGGATGTAACATGACCGCAGCCAGTTTTTTTCGCTTACTTTGTCTCGCTGCTATTTGGGGTGGCTCGTTTCTATTTATGCGAGTCGCCGCCAATACGTTCGGACCGGCTTACTTAATCGAATTTCGAGTGGGGTTTGCAGCAATTGCCTTGTTGCTCATCTCCATTTATCTCAAAAAGAAACTCTCCTTCACCGCGCATACCAAACATTTCTTTATTATTGGACTGTTTAACACCGCGGCACCGTTTCTATTTTTCGCCTATGCAGCACAAACACTCAATGCCTCAACTTTATCGATACTTAACTCAACGGCTCCTATTTGGGGCGCACTGATTGGCTTTATCTGGTATCGCAGCCCGCTGACCAAGAAAGCGATTCTTGGCATGGCGATTGGTATCACTGGCGTCGCAGTATTAGTCGGTTGGAGTGCGGTGAAGATTGGTGAGGAGGCGATTCTGCCGATCATTGCTAGCTTGTTGGCCGCATGTAGTTATGGAATCGCGACCAACTACACTAAGAATGCTCCTCAGATTCCGGCTTTCAATAATGCACACGGCAGTATGTGGGCAGCGGTGATTTGGGTACTTCCGCTACTGCCATTTTTACCAATGCGTGCAGAGCCAACCAGCATAGAGTGGAGCTCTGTGGTTGCTCTCGGTGTGGTTTGTACCGGTTTGGCGTATTTGCTTTACTTCCGTTTGGTATCAGAAGTAGGCCCAGCATCGGCTCTTTCGGTTACCTTCCTCATTCCAGTCTTCGGAATCTTATGGGGCTATCTGATTCTAGATGAGCCAATCGGCTTCAATACCATCATAGGGACCATTCTGGTGCTTAGTGGGACAATGTTGGTAACAGGCTTCTCTCCTGCTGCAATGCTGACGAAGCGAAAAGAGAAAGTCGCTTAACCGTTTTTAGGCGTCATAAAATCAAACAAGGCCGCTATTCAAGCGGCCTTTTAATATCAACAACGAAATGACTAGTTATACGCCCTCGCCAACGTACCATTCCCTTGATATTGGTAGAACTTACAATCGTTAGTGATAAACGCGGATTCTCCGGCTTTAAGAGTCAGACTTGTTTCTAATGTCATGACCTCAACACTGCCTTCAACACAAAAAACAATCTCAGCACCACGCACAAACTGTTGCTTGCACTCCTCATCGGAAGAGAGAATATCAAACCCAAAATCGTCTACCGGAATTGGATAGCTCAACTTGCCCTCTTTGTGGATTGGCGACAGTTTAATCTGTTCCGGTTGCGTGGTGTGAAATGCCGTATTGGCGATAAGCTCATCCACATCAATGTACTTGGGCGTTAACCCAGCTCTAAGCACGTTGTCAGAATTCGCCATGATTTCCAACGCTGTACCTTGAACATACGCATGAGGCGTTTCGGCATGAAGGAACATCGCTTCCCCAGGCGCAAGCTCTATCGTGTTCAACATCAACGGAGACAGCAATCCAATGTCTTTCGGGTAATGCTTTTGAAATTCCGCCACATAACTGATCACTTCTCTTTCCAATGCCGTCTTTGGACCACGCTCTAATGCTGCGTCCAGTTCTGCCAAGGCTTGAATTTTATGAGCTTCGTTCAACGTCATGATCGCCGTGAAGAAACCTTTCAACCCGTCTTGATTGGGGTGCTCGGCTAACTCTGCCACCTCACCATCTAAACTGCGAATACCAAATTGGCGGAACAGCGTCAGTATCTGTTCTATTGGACGAAAGCCATTCATCGCCTTGTAGAAAGTCAGCGCATAGACCAACTCAGGCTTGTGATTGGCGTCTTTGTAATTGCGATTAGGAGCATTAAGCGGAATACCTTGTTCATTCTCTCTTGCAAAACCAAGCTCAGCTTTACGCTTGCTCGGATGAACTTGAATCGAGAGCGGAGAATCCGCCGCGAGCACTTTGAATAGATACGGAAGTTCGCCAAAACGCATCATGGTGTAATCACCAAACATGCTTGCTTTGTCTCTCGCAATCACATCAGATAATAACTCACCGGTTGTTGCAAGGCGCGAGCAACCATTAGGGTGCGCCCCCATCCAAATTTCAGCTTGAGGTTGATGGTTCACATTGTCGATGCCAAACAGTTTAGAAATCGACTCTTTGCTTCCCCAAGCGTAGTTTTGAATCACGTTATCTAGCTTGAACAGTGACATCTCACACTCTCCCGCGATGGTTTAACGCTGCAATTTGATCGCTTGAATCAAGGCTGAAACGCCCTGCTCGACTTTGCTTCTCGGACAGCCCAGATTGAGTCGGAGATAACCTTTACCGGACTCGCCATAAACATCTCCAGACATGATGGCGACATTGAACTGTTCAATTAACGCTTGATTAAGCAGTACCATATTTAGATTCAAAACAGATAAGTCAATCCATGCTAAATAGGTCGCGTCTGGGACAAGGTAGCTCACTTCAGGAAAGGCACTTTCCAGTGCTTCTTTCACGTATTGATGGTTAGCCAATACATACTCGTTGAGTGCCTTTAGCCAAGGCTCTCCGTGACGATAAGCCGCCATCGTACCAAGCACGCCCATGATAGAAGGCGATGAAAGACCATCCACCTCTTTGAGTTTATGTAGGTAACGTTCGCGCGTTGGTGAATCCGCGATCAACGCATACGCGCCATTCAAGGCTGGAATATTGAACGATTTAGACGCCGATGTAACCACAGCCCAATCTTGTGAACGGCCAAACCCCACGTAAGGGATGTGACGCTTAAAGCACACATCCATATGAATCTCATCCGAAATCACTTTGACTTGGTGTCCGTTACAAAGCTCCGCCATCTTTTCCAATTCGCTTTGGCTCCACACTCGCCCTGTTGGGTTATGAGGGCTGCATAACAACAGCACAGTGTTGTTCTGGTCAGCGAGTTTGGTTTCCAGATCTTGCCAGTCAATTTCAAATCGACCTTGCTGCTTGATGAGCGGACTGCGAACGCACTTACGGTCTTGCCCTTCAATCATTTTGTCGAACGCATCATAAGCTGGTGTATGGAACACCACGCCCTGTCCCGGCTGACTCCATTGCTCAATCAACTTTGACACAATGTAGATAACCGATGGTCCGTACACCACTTGCTGAGTGTCGATTTCGCAGTCAAAACGAGTTTGATACCAGTAGCGAATCGCGGACTTAAAATCCTCATGATTCCAGCGACTATAACCTAATACCGGATGCTCTAAACGTTGTTTAAGCACATTCATCACGGGTTCTGGCGCAGCAAAATCCATATCTGAAATGGTAAATGGCAGCAGACCCGCTTTACCAAATCTATCCTGAACGTAGTCCCACTGCGTGCAGTAAGTACCAGTGCGATCAATCGGTGTATCAAAGTCGAAATTCTGAGTCATACGAATATTCCAATGTTAAGGTCCCTCGTCACAATCTCATTGGGGGGGAGGATGGAGATTGTGCCGAAGGGGAGCATCTATCAAAGCAATGATTAGCTAGCAGACATGATGGCTTGCATTTCATTCTTCACTAGGTGAACTTGCGTACCAATCACAACTTGCAGGTTGTGCTCATCAAGCTTCACTACACCGAGCGCGCCGTTGGCTTTCAACTTAGCGTCGTCGACCAAACTCATGTCGTTAACAGATAAGCGAAGACGAGTGATGCAGTTATCCAGAGCCGTGATGTTCTCTTTACCACCAAGAGCTGCCAGTACTGCGGCACCTTTGCCAGATTCGTTGATGAATGCGGCTTCAAGCTCTTTGTCCACTTCCGCCGTATCGACTTCACGACCTGGTGTTTTTAGGTTGAACTTAGTGATCGCAAACTTAAACACTGAGTAATAAACCACGGACCAAACACCCGCCACCAGCGGTACTAAGTACCATTTCGTCGCCGTGCCTTGCAAGATACCGAACACCAAGAAGTCAATCAGGTTGCCGTCTGTGTTACCGATGGTGACATCAAGCAAGCCCATCACCATAAAGCCCAGACCAGTCAGAATCGCATGGACGAAGTAAAGCACTGGCGCAACAAATAGGAACAAGAATTCAAGCGGCTCAGTGATACCACCTACCACACAAGCTACGACGCCAGAGATGAGCAGTGCTTTAATTTTTGAGCGGTTCTCAGGGCGAGCACAGTGGTACATCGCCAGAGCTGCACCCGGTAAACCGCCTAGGAAGGTTGGCATTTTACCTTGAGACAAGAATGCAGTGACTTCCGGAGTAAACGCCGTTGTGTCAGGACAAGACAATTCAGAGTAGAAGATGTTTAGTGCGCCAGACACGGTTTGACCACACACATCCATAGTACCGCCTGCTTCAGTGAATCGAATCAGCGCAACCAAGATATGGTGAAGGCCGATTGGCAGCAATAAACGCTCGCCTGTACCAAACAGCATTGGACCGAAATCGCCCGCACCTTCAATCACATGACCGATACCATTGATGCCCGCAGCAAAGTAAGGCCATACAAATGGGATAAACACACCGACAACGCCCAGTACCAATGCAGAAATGATTGGAACAAAACGAGCGCCACCAAAGAACGCTAGCGCATCTGGCATTTTGAAGGTGTAAAAGCGCTGGTGAAGTTTCGCAACAATCACACCAACGATCACCGCACCAAGTATACCGGTATCAATCGATTCAATCCCGATGATGCTTTTCACGCCGTAAGCGGCACGTTCCGCTTCACTGTCTAGTACACCAGCGACGGTTAGGAAGAAGTTGATCGCAAGGTTGAAGGCAGCATAACCAACGAAACCCGCGAAACCTGCCACGCCTTTTTCTTCACGCGCTAATCCAAGTGGGATAGCAACTGCGAACATCACAGGCAAGTAGATGAATGCGACAAGACCGATTTTGGTCATCCACATAAACAGGTATTGCAGAGGGGTGTTGTCTAAAAATGGGATAGCTTCTTTGATAGCGGCGCTAGAAAACGAACTGCCGACACCAAGAAGAATACCTGAGAATGCCAGCAGCGCGACTGGCAACATGAAGGTCTTGCCGAGGCTTTGCAAGAACTCCCACATGGTCGATTTATTGCTTTTAGACATAGTTTGTCTCCGGAAATTGAGAACTTGTAGGGCTCATACACATCACATTATGTGCGCATGAAATGTTGTTTTTATGCACTCAATATACGCTGCTAAAAATTTTGATAAAACGTTTTACCAAAAATTCTGTGATCGAGTTAGATATCTTTTTCCACAAACTGTGTAGGGCTTTTAAAATCAACCTAATAGGGTTACAGTTTGATGATAAAACGTTTTTCTAATCCATAAAGTGAATCTATGTCGTCAAAAAAAGTGACCATTACAGAAGTCGCTAAACATGCTGGCGTGTCAGTTACCACCGTCTCTATGGTGTTGGGGAATAAAGGGCGGATCTCTCCAGACACAATAGAAAAGGTCAACGCTGCGGTTGAAGAGCTAGGCTATATCCGTAACCGTGCCGCTGCCAACCTACGATCCAATTCCAGTGAAATCATTGGACTTATCCTCAAAGACATCAGTGATCCCTATTACGCAGAAGTCGCAGCAGGATTGAGTGAAGAAATCGAGCAGCAAGGTTACATGCTGTTTCTGGCTCAAAGTGGGGATAGCCAAGAAAAGTTTGAGAAGTGTGTATTAACCATGGCACGCCAAGGTGTCGGTGGTATCGCATTTTGCCCGATTGGTGAAAGCCAGCAGTTCAACGTCGAAAACCTCAAGCAGCACAACCTGCCAATGGTGTGCATTTCACGCGCTTCGGTGGATAAGCAAATCGACTACGTGGGACCAGACAACATGTACGCCGCCAAGTTGGCGACGGAGCATCTGGTTAAGCAAGGTCATCGCAGAATCGCTTATGTCGGCGGTGCGAGCAGTTCTTTGTGTCGTGCTGAGCGTATTGGTGGGTATTGTTCAACTCTGATGCAGTTTGGTTTGCCTTTCAAACCAGAGTGGGTGGTCGAGTGTGAAAAAAGCCAAGCGTCTGCTGCTCAAACTGTGCAGCAGTTGTTGTTGGAACATCCACAGATTACTGCGGTTCTCTGTCACCATTCTTCGACGGCACTAGGCGCGGTTTATGGCATACATCGAGCGGGACGATCCATCGGTAAAGATCAGTTTATCGGCGAGCAAGTATCGGTGATTGGCTTTGATGATGTTGAAGAAGCAGAGTTAATTGAACCACCGCTCACCTTCGTTAATTCCAATGCACGAGAGATGGGAAGACAAGCGGCAAAACGATTGATCAATCAACTGAAGCAAGAAGACAGCGAGCCTTACAGCTTGATCCTGCCTCCCAAACTCATTGTTCGTGAGTCGGCTTAACCCAACACCACTTCCACGCCTTGCTTTCTCAGTTGTTCGAGGTCGCTTTTCGGAGCGGCTTCATCGGTTAACAGCACTGAGATTTCACTCGTTTTACCAATCGAAGATGGGTAGATTTGCCCAAACTTGCTTGAGTCCGTCAGCACGATATTACGACGCTTTTTCGCAATGATGGTTTCAGCAATTTCTGCGCGCATCATGTCTCGGCTAGTAAAGCCAGTATCTTGATGGAAGCCGTCAATACCCAAGAAAGCTGTGCTGAAGTGAATATTCTCAATACACAACTTGGTTAACGGACCAACCAAACTCTCGCCTTGATGCTGATACACACCACCGAGCAAGATGATGTTAGCTGAGGTGTTACGGATGAGGTGGGCAATGTACGCCGATGGGGTAATGATGGTGACGTCACCGCGTTCAGCCAGCGTGCGAGCCAATAGCGCATTAGCACTTCCGCCTTCGATCAATACGGTTTCGTTTGGTGATACCAAATCTGCCGCTTTGTTGGCTAACGCCTGTTTGATGTCGAAGCGCACTTCGAGTCGCGTATCAATATCGTCACTTTGTAGCGCCGTCGCAGCGCCATGAACACGCTTCAAGTAGCCTTGTTGCTCAAGGAAGTTCAAATCCTGCCTGATGGTCACGCCCGACACGCCAATGATGTCAGAAAGCTCCGTCACTTGAACACGTTTGCGGTCATTAACCAATTGCAGGATTTCATTTTGTCTTGAGTTCACAGGCTCGCTCCTTATAGATAAGCTTGCAGTATACGCCCGAACACTTTCATATGAAAGCAGCCTGTGAACGATAGAAGTAAGCTAAGCTGCGTTACACCGTAAGCTCAAGACGGTTGCCATCCGGATCTAAGATGCAGCTTTCGTAGTAACCGTCACCTGTTTGTCTCGGGCCGTCGATCCATTGGTAGCCATCATCTACTAAGGTTTTGGTTAGTTGATCCACTGCTTGTTCTGATCCTAAAGCAAAGGCAAAGTGTGCTAATCCGGTTACCTGCATCGCATGAGATTTTTCACAAGCGGTCACACCTTCCATCGACATCAACTCCAATCGTGCACCACTTTCAAACGAAAGAAAGTAAGATGAAAACTGCTTAGTTGGGTTGTGGTATTTGTCGTTAGACACCGCGTTAAAGTATTTCTCATAGAAGGCTTTAAGCTCTTCCAAACGTTCAGTCCAAATCGCGATATGTTCAATTTTCATTAGGATTCCCCTAGCTCTTAACTGCGTTCAATCTAACGAGGAAAAGCAGCACAAAAAAGAGAGCAAATCACCACCGAGTTGTTCCTGTTTTATGGTTGGAGTTGTGTTTGAATGAAAGTGATGCCCATAATGGCGCAAAGTTTTTCAGGACAGAATGATGGAAGAAATTTACTTCGCAGGCGGATGCCTTTGGGGCGTTCAAGAATTTATGCGCCACCTTCCGGGCGTAATTAGCACCGAAGCAGGACGAGCAAATGGCTCAACAGACAACACTCAATCTGAATACGATGGCTACGCAGAATGCGTGAAAACCCAGTTCGACCCTGAGCAGGTTTCGGTTGAAACTTTAATCGGGTATCTGTTTGAGATCATCGACCCGCACAGCGTTAACAAGCAAGGTGAAGACGTAGGTGAGAAGTACCGTACTGGTGTCTACAGCCAAAACGAACAACACCTAGCGATTGCCAAAGCGTTTATTGCAGCAAGACCAGATGCCGAGAAGATCGCCGTAGAAGTGCTGCCACTCACAAACTACGTACCAAGTGATGATGAGCACCAAGACCGACTCACGCGCTTTCCCAATGACTACTGCCATATCCCGTTAGATTTGCTGCACAAGTACAAGAATCCGTCTTAATGGATTAGCCAAATTCAACGTAACAACCCTTCCTAACCTCCTCTTGGCTTCAAATTCGGAGCCTACATTCGCCAATGTGTATCAAGGGGAGGAACTAGCTGAGCTCACAATCCGCTCTCCTAAGCGCTTTATTTCTTTTCTCAAAGAGACAGAAAATTACGTTAATAAAAGGGTTATTGCAGGAGCTTTAGCACAAAGCCTCTTTTTTATAGCAAAATTGAACCATATTTGATTCCCTTCTCGTTTATTTTCAAGCTTCATTATTAATTTCAAAATAAATGGAATATAAGTCACAATACTAATTCCCTTCTAGCTCATTGATATTAATGACTTCTATCACACTTAGCTCTCAGTGATACAAAAATATAGTTATTGGATTTTTTTTACTATTTCAGAAAACCGTAACATTAATTAAATTTGCCTCATTACTTCAGTACCAATGAGTCAAAAAATGATTACAGAACTAACAAACGTCAATTTAATTAAAGGCAACCTTCAAGCAAATAATAAAAAAGAAGTCTTTGAAGAGCTAGCACAGATGCTATTCGAAAATAATCGAATCAGCAGCAAAGAGGCTTTTTTAACCGACATCGAAGCACGTGAAGCATTAAGCGTCACTTCAATGGACGGCATCGCTTACCCACACGCAAAAAGCAAAGCGGTGACAGAGCCTGCAATCGCTGTTGGCGTAAAGCGCGAAGGCATCGAGTATGGCGACGAAGAGGGAGTCAAACCGACCGTATTCTTCATGATTGCCTCACCAGATAACGGTGCCGACCACCATATTTATGTTCTTCAAGAATTATTCGGTAAATTTAGCGAAGAGTTTATTGAAGATATTCATAACGCAAAAGACGAAAACCAAATACTAAATATTTTAATTAATTCATAAGGCGTGAAATTATGAGTACAATCACAGCTCAAGCTAGTAATAATAGCGATTTCAAAAAAATCCTAAGTACCATGAAAGGTCACCTTTTATTCGGTACTTCTCACATGCTTCCATTTATCGTTGCGGGTGGTGTACTACTGGCGCTAGCGGTAATGGCATCAGGTAAAGGTGCGGTTCCTGCGGACGGTTTATTGGCTGATATTTCTAATATCGGTATAAAAGGTCTGGTGCTGTTCCCAATTATTCTTGGTGGCTTCATCGGTTACTCAATTGCAGACAAACCAGCTCTAGCACCAGCGATGATCTCTTCTGGCATCATGGCTGACATGGGCGGCGGCTTCCTTGGTTGTATCGTAGCGGGTTTCATCGCAGGTGGTGTGGTATTCCAACTTAAGAAGATCCCTCTTTCTGCTAACATGACTGCGTTGGGCGCTTACTTCATCTACCCTCTACTAGGTACGCTTATCTCTGCAGGTATCGTTCTATGGGGTATCGGTGAGCCAATCAAGATCTTCATGGCGTCTATGAACGAATTCCTAGCTTCTATGGCTGGCGCTTCTAAAGTGGTTCTAGGTACGATTCTTGGTGGTATGACTGCATTCGATATGGGCGGTCCAATCAACAAAGTAGCAACGCTATTCGCTCAAACTCAAGTTGATACTCAACCATGGCTAATGGGTGGTGTTGGTATTGCAATCTGTACGCCTCCTCTAGGTATGGCACTAGCAACATTCCTATTCAAGAAGAAGTTCACTAAGCAAGAGCAAGAAGCAGGTAAAGCAGCAGCAATCATGGGTTCTATCGGTATCTCTGAAGGTGCTATCCCATTCGCAGCAAACGACCCTGTACGCGTTCTTCCTTCAATCGTTGCTGGTGGTATCGTTGGCTGTGTGTTCGGCTTCCTAACAGACGTACTACTACACGCACCATGGGGCGGTCTAATCACAGCTCCTGTATCAAGCAACATCCCAATGTACGTTGTGGGTATCGCACTAGGCTCACTAACAACAGCAGTTATCGTTGGCTTCTGGAAACCAGTTGCTGAAGAAGAAGCAGAAGACGAAATCGTAGAAGCAGCACCTGCACAAGCTCAAGCGGCTCCAGCAGCAGGCGAAGGCGAGTACGACATCGTAGCAGTAACATGTTGCCCATCTGGCGTAGCACACACATTCATGGCAGCGAAAGCACTAGAGAAAGCAGGTGCAGCAGCGGGTCTGAAAATCAAAGTAGAAACTCAAGGTCAAAACGGTATCCAGAACCGTATCACTGACCTAGATGTAGCAAACGCGAAGCTGGTTATTCTAGCTCACGATATCCAAGTAAAAGACGCTCACCGCTTTGCAAAAGCAAACGTTGTTGAGTGTTCAACGAAAGAAGCGATGCGTAACGCAGCGACTCTTGTGAAAGCTTAAACCTTAAGCTCCTCCCCCTAAGAGCCCTTTCCCCCAAAGGGCTCTATTTCAAGTTTTTAAGTTTTAGTAATACCCCTGATTTTTTTAATTATATAACCCTACAATTTACAAGGCTTTAAAAATGAAATTCAAACCTTCCCTACTCGCTTGCGCAGTTCTCAGTGGTCTAGTCGGTCTGACTGGCTGTAACGACGACACAACCAACATTTATGAAGGCGGTGACACCAACCCTGCACTGCCGGATATTCCTGACGGCGGCAAGCCAGTATGTCCTCCAGTTGGCGATGGCGACTGTGATGACAAGCCAAACCCTGAAACACCTGAAATCGACATGGGTGTTCACATCCCAGTAGATTTCGCCGATATGGACGTAACACGCTACGTCAACCCATTCATCGGTACAGGTAACCTAGGCAACACCTACCCTGGTGCAACTACACCACACGGCATGGTGCAGCTTTCTCCAAACAACGGTTCTAACGGCTGGGAATACATTTCAGGCTACTACTACCACGACGCACGTACTTCCGGTTTCTCTCATACCCACCTTTCCGGAGCAGGTGCTGGCGACTTGAACGACATTCTCGTCATGCCAATCAACTCGCGTTCGGATTACATGATTGATGAAGGTTCGGCAACGCTAAACCTAGAAGCGTCTCGCTTCCAACATCGTGACGAGCAAGCGACAGCGGGCTACTACAAAGTCGATCTATTGGATTATGACATCAAAGCTGAGTTGACGGCGTCTGATCGCGTTGGTGTGCACCGCTACACCTTCCCTCGTGATGAGAAGTCAGAAATCATCGTTAACACTGGCTTCAAAATTAACTGGGACTACACCTCTGATTCTTACTTGAAATGGGACAAAGACAATAACCGTCTAGAAGGTCACCGTTTCTCTGATGGCTGGGCACCAAGCCAAAAAGAATTCTTCGTAATGGAATTCGACCAACCAATCAAAAACGTTCGCTTTGCATACTACGATAAAGAGCAAGGTCGTTACATGGACGTGCCAGAAGGCATTACGGAAATCGGTAACGAAACACGTGGCAAGTATCAATACGCACGCGCTTACGTTGAGTTCGACACATCCAAAGACGGCTTAACGGTTGAAGCGAAATTAGCGCTATCAAACGTTGAGATTGGTGAGAATGGCAAGTCTGGCGCTTCTCTTAACATGACAGAAGTTGCGGGCATGAACTTCGACCAAGTACGCGAAGCGGCAACGAAGAAATGGGAAGACGAACTCGGCAAGATCCAAGTCTCTGGCGACGAGGATTACAAACAGACGTTCTACACCGCGATGTACCACTCGTACCTAGGTCAAACCATTCACTCTGACTTAGATGGTCGCTACCGCCAAGTTCACCAAGGTCGCAATGCATACCCAGATGGCAACACACCTTGGGGCGACAAGATCGATACGCTGAAAGAGTCGATCCGTACTGCCGATGCCAACAAAGATGGCAAAGCAGACTTCACGCGCTACGACACTTTCTCTTTGTGGGATACCTACCGCGCAGTTCAACCGCTGTCTTCGATTCTTGAACCTGACCGCCTAGCCGACGTAGTGCTGTCTATGCTGTCTTACGCCGAAGAAGAATGGGTAGATGACAAAGGCAACGTGCGCAAAGGTCGTCTGCCTGAGTGGACATTCAAAGGCAACGAAACAGGCATGATGATGGGCATGCACTCAACGCCTGTGATTCATGATGTGTTGTCGAAAGGCTCACTAGAAAAACGCATGATCGATCTTGGCTTCACAGAAGCAGAGCGCAAAGACGTTAAAGAACGTTTAGTTGAAGCGATGATCACAGATGCGCGCGCCGCAACAAGCCAAGGCGTAGCATGGATCAAAGAGTACGAAGAACAAGGTTACGTGCCTGCGCAATTGCACGACACTCCACCAGATTCTTACGGCGGTCACTCACCATTTAAAGACTCTTGGACAGCATCTTACTCGCTTGAATACTCAATGAACGACTGGGCAATCGCGCAATCGATCAAAGAAGTATTTGGTGAAGAAGATCCACGCTACACCGAGTTCGCTAACCGTTCTAAAAACTGGCAAGCACAATTCGACTTCGGCGGTAAGAAATACCAAGGTTGGTTCAAAGCCCGTGACTACGATGGCGAGTTTATCGATGCAGGGTGGGTAGACCCAATCACCGGTCGCGCGGTTGGTAAAGACTGGCGTCCAGATATGTTTAACTGGGCATTCTCTGAGTCTAACGGCTGGCAATACTCGTTCAGTGTTCAGCACGACATTCATGGCTTGATTGACCTGATGACACGCTTCGACAAGACACAAAACCCTGAAGCAGAACGCGGTGACTTGTTCGCAGCTCGCTTGGATGAATACTGGTCAACCTACCCAGATCGCAACGCAGGCGACAACCAATTCCCAGTGTTCAACACAGGTAACGTTGGTCAGCACGTTCAAGGTAACGAACCAGATATCCACGTTCCTTACTTGTACAACTACGTCGGTCAACCTTGGAAAGGTCAGGCAGCCATCGCCGCAGCAACCAACATTTGCTACAAGAACACCGCTGACGGCATTTGTGGTAACGACGACTTCGGTACGCTCTCTGCGTGGTTCGTGTTCCGTGCACTTGGCTTCTACCCAGTGAACGCTTCTTCTGGCATCTACGAAATCGGTACTCCGCTGTTTGAAAGCGCGTCTATCGATGTCGGCAACAACCAGAAGTTCACGGTTACCGCGAAGAACGTTAGCCGCGAAAACATCTTCATTCAGTCGGCTCGCTACAACGGCAAAGACTTCAACCGTACTTACCTGACTCATGACGAAATCATGTATGGCGGTGAGTTGGAGTTCGTGATGGGCGACAAACCAAATCAACGCTGGGGCTCTCTAGAGCAAGATCTTCCACCAGCACAAGGCATCGGTGAATTCTTGCATGAAGACGAGATGCCAGCAGGTTCTCGTTAATCCCAATAGTGACAACTCAGCCGGGGGAGCGCATCTCCCGGCTATCCCTACAAGCAAATTTTATAAGCAGTCCTTTAGAAACAGTCTCTTATAAACACTTTTATATACGAATAACGACAAAACGGTATGCACATGTTTAAACGTAATCTTATCTCTTTGGCTATCCTGGTTGGTCTGACGGGTGGCTTGGCTGGCTGTAACAGCGACAACGACTCCTCCTCTTCACTGCCGGGCGATCCAATTGTTGATCTTGCGGTGTTGAAATACGTCGATCCTATGATCGGCACAGCAGCTTCTGGTCATACATTCCCGGGCGCGACGGTACCGGCAGGTATGGTTCAACTGTCTCCAGATACTTTCATCGGTTCTAACACAGACCATGAATCAGGACTTAACCCTTGGCACTCGGCATCTGGCTACTGGGATTCATCCAACTACGAAACTGGCGAAGTAGTTAACACTGACGTTCCGCTGTACGGCTTCTCCCATACTCACCTTTCAGGTACAGGCGCAACGGACTTAGGCGACATCTTGGTTCTGCCATACGCAGACATGGCGAACACACAACTGAACTCGTTCGACAAAGCCAATGAAGAAGCAAGCGCAGGCTACTACAAAACCAAGCTAAACCAAGGTCAAATCGAAGTTGAACTGAGCGCAACCAAGCGCGTTGGCTTGCACAAATACACCTTTGCTGATGGCGCAGACCGCAACGTGAAGTTCGATTTGGGGCATACCCTAATGAACAACAACGGCAAGTCTTTGAAGAACAAAGTAGAAGTGGTGGACGAATACACCATTCGCGGTCGTAAAACCTCAACAGGCTGGTTCCAAGGGCAAGATCACCAAGGTCAGGACATCTTCTTCTACGCGAAATTCAACCAACCAATCACCAAAGCACTATTGGGTGAACAAGACAAAGAACCAACGCGCGAAATGCGTAATGGTGCGGTTTACTCAGGCGATGATCTGACCGCTTACCTAAACTTCGGCACAGGCGAAGAGCCAATTGAAATCCGCGTCGGTATCTCTCCAGTTAACTGGCAAGGCGCACAGAAAAACTTAGAAGCAGAAGCACCAAGTTTCGACCTAGCAAAAGTGAAAGAAGACGCAGAATACGCATGGGCTGAGAAGCTAGCAAAAATCAAAGTAGAAGGCGGCACAGATGCGGAGAAAACCAACTTCTACACTGGCATGTACCACATGATGATCGCACCAATCGAGTTCTACGATGTGGATGGTCAATACGTGGATATGCTTGGCACAGTGCGCACGCTGAAAGATGGCGACACACCAAACTACTCGATTTACTCAACGTGGGATACGTTCCGCGCGGTTCACCCAATGTGGACTATCATCGACCCAGACCAAGCAACGCTATACGTGAAAGACTTGATTCGTAAATCCAACGACGAGTTTGGTCTATTGCCGAAATGGGAAGGTCACGGCTCAGAAACCGGCACCATGATCGGCTACCCATCGGCAGCGATTCTTGGCGATGCCGTAACCAAAGGCTTGATTGATGCAGAGCAAGCTTACACCGCATCAGTAAAATCAGCACGCTACACACCGCATGAGTATCCACAGATTCATGACGACATCCTAAGCTCACTCATGGCAGGTCAGCTGAATTACCACGAGAAAGAACAGTGTGTTCGTTACCCGAACTGGAACTCAGTGTCGTACTCGTTAGAATTCTCATTCTACGATTGGACGATCGCAGAAATGGCAAAAGCCGCTGGCGATATGGACGCGTATGAAGAGTTCAAAGCTCGTTCTTACAACTCTTTGAAACACTGGGATGCAAAAGCAGGTAACGCAGATGGCACAGGCTTCTTCGTACCAACAGAGCTGAAAGAAGGCGACCCATGTGCACTGAAATACGCTTCAACTGACTTCGACCCTTACAAATCTGACGCGTTCTACTACACAGAAGGTAACGCGTGGCAGTGGCAATGGGCGTTCATGCAAGACTTAGACAAGCTGACTGAAATCATGGGCGGCACGCAAGGTCTGAACGACAAGCTGAACAACCTATTTACTGCCGATCCAAATGGCGGCGAAGCGCACCAAGACATGACAGGCTACATCGGTCAGTACATTCACGGTAACGAGCCTTCGCACCACGTCATCTACTTGTACAACCGTACTGAAGAGTCTTACAAGGCGCAGGAATATCTAGACCAAGTTTACGACCAGTTCTACAAGCCGACGCCAGACGGCATCATCGGTAACGAAGACGTAGGTCAAATGTCAGCTTGGTACTTGATGTCGGCACTGGGCTTCTACCAAATCTCGCCAACCGATCCAACGTACAGCATCGGTCGTCCAATCTTCGACAAAGCGACAGTAGACATCGGCTCTGGCACGTTCACGGTAACGGCTGAAAACAACGGTCCAGACAACATGTACATCAAAGAAGTGACCATCAACGGTAAGCCTCTGGATGTGTACAACACCTTCCAGCACAGCGAATTCAAAGCAGGCGGCGAACTGCACTTCGTGATGACGGCTGACAAGTCTGAAGCAATGCAAGCCAACCTAGGCGAATAATGATTTTGAGGGGACCTCGTGTCCCCTTTTCTCGTGGAATAAAAACAATGAAACTAAAAAGAACCCTACTCTCTACCGCAGTGTTAACCGCCATGCTTGGTCTTGCTGGTTGTGGCAGCGACTCTGATCCAGAAACTCCAGTTATATCTACCCCTACTTTGGAATTCGTTGATACCTTGATCGGCACTAAAGGTCTTGGCAACGTTAACCCTTCTCCAGTCATGCCAGAAGGTATGATTCAACCTTCACCAGATAACTTCGATCCAAACGGTTGGAATGGTAAAGGCTCGCCTGTTGAATACGATCCTGTGCACAGCTTGCTTTCTGGTTTCTCAATGACGCACATTTCTGGCGCAGGTAAAGGCGACCTAAACGACTTCGCTTTCTTGCCATACACAGGTTTCAATACTGATGCCGTGACCATGGATAAAAGCTCGGAAGTCGCGGAGGTTGGTTACTACTCGGTTGACCTGGTGGAAACTGGCGTAAAAGCTGAACTGTCTGCAACCGACCGCGTGGCGTTCCAACGTTACACCTTCAAACCGGGTGAAGATCGCAAAGTACGTATCGATCTTCAACACGAACTGTTGGAGCAATACGGCAACCACTCTCGCAGCATCTACTACAAACGCGTTAACGATACCACCGTCGTAGGCGCGCGTACCTCAAACGAATGGGGTCAATGGCAAACCGTGTTCTTCGCGGCAGAATTCTCTGATCCAATCATTGAAGAGAACCTGTACACCAAGCTGGCTTCTGAAAGCAAACTGACTCCAACTGACGCTACCGAAGTCGGCTTGGAAGATTACCGTGGCTACGCAGAGCACAAACCAATGCCGGGCGAGCCAGAACCTGACCCAGAACGTTTGGCAAAACGCGCAAACGATGTCCTGACGCATTTGAACTTTGGTAAGAGCGATGAGCCATTGGTGGTCAAAGTAGCGATTTCTGGTACTGGCGTTGACGGCGCACTGAAAAACCTAGAAGCAGACACCAACGGCTGGGACTTCGACAACGTCGTACAACAAAACCGCGTGGCTTGGGAAAACATCCTTGGCGAGTTTGAACTGGAAGGTGGCAACAAAGCCGACAAAACCATGTTCTACACCTCGCTCTACCGTACGTTTGTTGCCCCATTCCTATACCAAGACGTGGATGGCAAATACCGTGGCATGGATGGCAAAGTGCACCAAGCAGAAGATGGCTTAGTGAACTACTCAGTGTACTCAATGTGGGATACCTTCCGCGCCGCACACCCACTGAAAACCATCATCGACAAAGACCGCGCGATTGAACACGCACGCGATCTATTGAACAAATACCAAACGGGCGGCGTGCTGCCAAAATGGGAACTGCACTCGGATTACACCGGTGAAATGGTCGGTCATCCTGCGGTCTCGGTTATCGCCGATATCATGGTCAAACACCCAGAAGCCTTTACCACTGCTGAGTTTGATTTGGCATTGAAAGCCGCTGACGAAACAGTCAACTTCAACCTTGATAAAACTGAAAGCTGGGTGCCTTACCAAGATGCTTGGAACGGTGACAAACGCTTCACAGTAATGACGCGTCATAACGACTACCAAGAAGACGTTGGCTTTATTCCAGCTAACACCAAATGGGCGCCGGATTCTGGCGACAAACCGGGTTACGTGGAAGGCTTGAAAGTCGATAAATACGACGAGCTCGTGAACGAGTCAGTGTCTTACGGTCTTGAGAACGCATACTACGACTGGTGTATCGCTCAGATCGCTAAACTTGCGGGCAACGACCAGCAGTACGACCGCTACATGGCACGTTCTGAATCGTTCAAGAACTACTTCGACTACAACCCAGAACAATACGGCAAACTGCAAGACACCAAAGGCAACGCATTGGGTGCAACGGGCTTTATGCGTCCGGCTTACATGAACAGCGGCAGCAAAGTTTGGGCAAACAACCTGAAAGCCGAATGTTTGGACGAGAACATGGCGTTGTCTATCCCAGACGGTATGGACTACAACGCATGTAAAGACCGCAAAGCACTCAACGAAAGTGACGTGTTCTGGCCTTACCGCGCCGAGCACCGTGGTGAAGACTTCACCGAAGGCAATACATGGCAATGGACATGGTTTGCACCGCACAACTTGAACGGTCTGGCTAACGTGATGGGTGGCGAGCACATCGACCGTACTGACTTCTCTCTTCCTGAAGACGTAACCGAACAAGGCAAAGCGGCATTCCTCGCTAACTTGAATGCGCTGTTTAATGCGGACTCCAACGCCGATACGAGCCAATCACACGACATGTCGGGCTACATCGGTCAGTTCGTGATGGGTAACGAGCCTGATCACCACGTGCCTTACCTTTACAACTGGACGGCTGAGCCTTGGAAGACACAAGAAATTGTCGATCAAGCGATGAACGAGTTCTACCACCCAACCCATGAAGGTCTGATTGGTAACGAAGACGTCGGTCAGATGTCGGCGTGGTATGTGATGTCTGCATTGGGCTTCTACCAAGTCACACCGGGCGAAGCAAGTTACACCATCGGTCGTCCTCTATTCGACAAAGCCGTGATTCCAGTCGCGGACGGTAAATTCACAATCACCTCAGAAAATAACAGCCAAGAGAGCATCTACGTGAAGTCGGTGACCATCAATGGCAAACAATTGAGTGACAACTTCAGCTTCGCGCACAGCGATTTGAAAGACGGTGGTGAGCTGCATTTCGTGATGACTTCAGACAAATCTGAAGCGATGAAAGCGCAGTAACCGATACCCATCCAAATAACGAAAGGGGGCATCTAGCCCCCTAAAAAACTTCACTTCAGTGGAACCATAAAAATGAAACTAAAAAGAACCCTTATCTCTACCGCTATACTCGCTGCCATGTTTGGTCTTGCTGGTTGTAACAGTGATGACGACAACAGCAAATCTGGTACTCCATCCCTCGACACCACACTAACTCAATACGTCAATCCATTGATTGGTACAGGCGCAGATGGTCACACCTTCCCAGGGGCGGTTGTGCCTTATGGTTTGGTACAACTTTCTCCTGATACCGAAATGGAAGGTTGGGGCTCTGCTGCAGGTTACTTCGACCACGGCAAGCTGACTGAAATCCCAGTGTATGGCTTCTCCCACACTCACCTTTCTGGCACAGGCATTACCGATCTTGGTGACATCTTAGTTTTGCCTTTCGCCAAGAAAGAAAACGCCGTTTTCAATACCTTCGATAAAGACAACGAAACCGCAGAAGCGGGTTACTACGCGGTTGAACTGAACAAAGGCGAAATCAAAGCCGAGCTAACTACCACGCAACGTGTTGGCTTCCACCGCTACACCTTCAAAGAAGGCACGACACCACACATCAAGTTCGATTTAGACCACACCCTCAACAAAGGTCACTTCAACAACCGCACCATGAAGGGTGATTTAGAGTTCATCGACGCTTACACCATTCGCGGTTTACGTAGCTCGAACGGTTGGGCGAACAACCAGCACGTTTACTTCTACGCCACCTTCAACCAACCTATCGTCAAAGCCATCGCTTTGGTTGACGGCGCAGAAACCGAAATCGATGTAAACAACGACAACATCGACGCAGTGAAAACCATCGCTTACCTAGAATTCGCACCATCATCAACACCGCTAGAAATCCAAGTAGGCTTGTCACCAACAGGCACAGAAGGTGCGGAGAAGAACCTAGAAGCAGAAGCGAAAGACGTGTCATTTGATACTGCGCGCGCTCAAGCCAACGACGCATGGCACCAAGAACTTAGCCGCATGATGGTATCTGGCGGCACGGAAGATCAGAAAGAGATCTTCTACACTGCGCTTTACCACGCCTCTATTGCTCCAATGATTTTCCAAGATGTCGACGGCCAATACCCTGCGATGCGTACTCGCATTCAAAAAGACGCGGGCGACACACCAAACTACTCTGTGTACTCCATGTGGGATACCTTCCGCGCTGCGCACCCACTGAAAACCATCATCGACCCAGAACGTGCCGAAGAGTTTGCCAATGACCTGATTCGTAAATACGAAGACGGTGGCATCTTGCCGAAATGGGAACTACACAGCCATTACACGGGCACTATGATCGGCTTCCCTGCGGTTTCTATCATTGCTGACGCGATGGCGAAAGGCTTAGACATCGACCCACAACTTGCCAAAGAAGCGGCTGAGTTTACGGTGCGTTACCACGAGGCATCTGAATTCCCAGATTGGACGGAAGACAACAACATCGGCGCAGCAAACGTTGTGCAAGTGAAAGTGTACGAAGAAAACGGCTTTGTTCACCACGGCTACTGGAACAGTGCGTCTTACACGCTTGAGTTTGCTTACGGTGACTGGGCAATGGCAGAAATCGCGCGCATGGCTGGCGATGTAAAACTGCAAGAAGAGTTTATGACTCGTGCCGACAACTGGCTTAACCATTGGGATGCAGAGACGGGCTTCTTACGTCCGAAAAACCATCCGCTGAGTTCATCACCAAACAAACCGCCTTTAGAGTTCAACCAACCAATTGATGAAGAGCGTTTGGATGAGTGTGAAATGGTTGAGTGGCCAGAAGGCTCTGGCGTAATGAAAGAGAAATGCCCGCTGCTACCATTCGACCCTTACTACGTGGACGAGTTTGCCTACACCGAAGGGAACGCGTGGCAATGGAAGTTCCAACCAATGCACGATTTCAACCGTCTGAAACAAGAAATCTACCAAGCAGACTTGGCGCAAGGCAAAGACACCACGCCAGAGAAAGCCTTCCGTGAAGATTTGGACGAGCTATTTAATGCACGTTCTTCAAACACAGGCGAAGAGCTGCCAGACCTAACGGGTTATATCGGTCAGTACATGCACGGTAACGAGCCATCGCACCACATTCCTTACCTATATGCGCTAACCGATGAGCCATGGAAAGCGCAAGAGTACCTAGACCGCATCATGTCAGAGATGTACACCAGCGAACCAACTGGTTTGATTGGTAACGAAGACGTGGGTCAGATGAGCTCTTGGTACTTGATGTCAGCAATGGGCTTCTACCAAGTGACGCCTGCGGATCCGGTGTACACCATCGGTCGTCCTATGTTTGATGAAATCACCATTCCAGTCGAAGGCGGCGAGTTCACAGTCATCGCAGACAACAACAGCCCACACAACAAGTACGTGAAGTCTGTAACCATCAACGGCAAACCGCTGGATGCCAACTTCACCTTCAAACACAGCGAAATCAAAGCGGGCGGCGAGCTTCACTTCGTCATGACGGGTGACAAGCAAGAAGCGCTTCAAGCTCAGTAACGTTTTATGTAATTCGTGTTTAAAGAATAAGCAGATAGATTAACTCAGTGGCAGGAAGTGACGCGCTTCCTGCCTAAGGAATCAAGATTATGAACTTTACGAAAACCGCTATCGCAACCGCTGTGATTGCAAGTGTTATTGGTTTGGCTGGCTGCAACGATGACGACGATAACACCTCACCAAGCGTCGATACTTCCAACCTAAAATACGTCGACCCATTCATTGGTACCGGCTTTAACGGACACACCTTCCCGGGTCCTGTTGTGCCAGAAGGCATGGTGCAACTTTCTCCAGATACCGAGCTGATCGGCTGGCACTCTTCATCAGGTTACCACTTCGATAAAAAGACCCTATTTGGCTTCTCCCACACTCACCTTTCTGGCACGGGCATGGGCGGCTTAGGTGACATTCTGTTCCTGCCGTTTACCGAAGATAAAACCAAGTACATCGAAGACAGCGACGACTACCGCGAAGCGATTTCGGTCAAGATGGACAAAACCTCAGAAGTGGCAGAAGCAGGTTACTACTCTGTGAAGATTGCTGAGAACGGTATCAAAGCTGAGCTTACAGCTTCTGAACGTGTCGGCTTCCATCGTTACACCTACCCGCAAGGTCAACCACAACGTCTGAAGATTGACCTCAACTCCATCTTAAATAGTGACTGGGGTTCGACCTCTCTGCGCAACAAACTGACGGTGAGCGAAGACGGTCATACCATCACGGGCGAGCGCGATGCAGCGCACTTCTCTGGTTGGGCGAAAAACCAAAAAATCTTCTTCTATGCGACTTTCGATAAGAAGATCAAAGACGTCTACATCCTTGCTAATGGTGAGCCTGTTGACGGCCTAACGGCAGAGCACGTTTCTGAATTGATTTACGATGACCAAGGTAATCCAGTTAAGCGTGTCAAAGCGGACGTCACTGCCTACATCGAATTTGAAGATGAAGGCTCACAAGAGTTAAATGCGCAAGTGGCGTTATCTGCGGTTGACCCACAAGGCGCAGAAAACAACTACGATGCCGAAGCGAATGTCTCTTTCGATACTGCGCGCAACAACGCACGTGAGAAATGGGCAAAAGCACTCAACTTCTCAATTGAAGGGGGCACGGAAGATCAGAAAGAGATCTTCTACACCGCGCTTTACCACACCAAGATTGCGCCGATGGTGCATCAAGACGTGGATGGTCGATTCCGTGGCATGGGCAAAGGCTCAATTCGTGAAGGCGAAGGGGAATACTCCATCGCTTACGGTCAAGCAACGGAAGAACAGCCAAACTTCTCGGTTTACTCTCTATGGGATACCCAACGTGCATTACACCCACTAAAAACCATCACAGAACCAACCCGCGCGGTGCAATACGCGAAGAACCTAGTTCAGAAGTACACTGAAAGCGGCTTGCTGCCGAAATGGGAGCACTTAGGTGACGAAACAGGCACCATGGTCGGCTATCCAGCGGTAGCGGTGATTGCGGATGCGATCACCAAATTCCCAGAAGAGTTTACTCAACAAGAGAAAGACCTGGCGCTGAAAGCCGCGATCGACTCTTCGACTTACGACAACTACCCTTCACTGCAAGCCGATTGGGATCAGGGCGTATTGGATCGCACTTTAACCAAGCACATCGACTACATTGAGAAAAACGGCTTCACGCCAGCTATCCAACGTGTCGATGGTGAGCCAGTATTTGAAGACTACACGGTTGAGTCTGTTTCTTACGGTCTAGAAAACGCGTTCTACGATTGGGCTATCGCGCAAATCGCCAAAGCTGCGGGTGATACTCAAGCGGAAGAGCAATACCTTGAACGCTCGAAAGGCTACAAGAAGTACTTCGATTACAACCCAACAGAATACGCAGAACATGGCGTGACGGGTTTTATGCGCCCAGTGATGATTGATGAAACCTTCATGACGCCATTCGACCCATACGGCACAGAACACGAAACAGGCAACTACACCGAAGGTAACGCGTGGCAGTGGACTTGGTTTGTACCGCATGACATCGCGGGCTTAAAAACCATCATGGGTGGCGATGCTGAGTTCCAGAAAAACCTAGAAGCCACCTTCACCGCAGAAAGCCAAGGTACAGAAACACCGGATATGTCTGGTTTGATTGGTCAAGTTGCGTTTGGTAACGAGCCTTCGCACCACATTCCTTACCTATTCAACTGGACCGCAGAACCATGGAAGACACAACAAGTCGTCGACCACATTCTTGATGACATGTACTTTGCAGCGCCAGAAGGCGTCATTGGTAACGAAGACGTGGGCGCAATGTCCGCTTGGTATGTGATGTCTGCATTAGGCTTCTACCAAGTAAACGCAGCTGAGCCTGTCTACACTGTGGGTCGTCCGCTATTCGACAAAGCGGTGATTCCGGTTAAAGACGGCACGTTCACCATCACCACAGAGAACAACGCCGATGACAACATGTACATCAAGTCTGTCACCATCAATGGCAAAGCTTTGGATAACGGTTTCTTCTTCGACCATTCCGAATTCAAACCGGGTGGTGAGTTGCACTTCGTGATGACAGGCGAGCAATCTGAAGCGATGAAAGCGCCTCAATAAGTCTCTATCACTCTTCCCTCTTCAAAGGTCAGTTCGCGAGAGCTGGCCTTTTGTTCAACCACAGATCTTAATTACCGGGCACACATTTAGCTATTTAGTTTTGAAACCCAAGCAGAGCAACGAGTTTGCCTCGGTATAAACATCAACTTCGGCTCGAATAAAGAAGCAAAAAGGCAATTGTGATTCTATCGTCAAAAAACAATAAAACATTTGTTTCAAATTAGTTTATAAGTATGTTTGCTTAATCTTCAAGATGCTACACGCACATCAAATATTGCATTAAGCTCATAGCAAAGCATTACATATTGACCTCAATCATTATAATGCCGTACATCATATTTTTTGTAATACAGGTCAAAGCGAATGATTGAAGTAGTGAGTGCTATCGCCTACAACGGTACCCCTAGTGTCGACGCAAACACAGAGGAGCGTGTTTGGGCATTAGAGGCAGGCTCTGCTTGGGATACAAGTTCCGATAACGTTAAAAAGTTTGTTCAGAAATCAAACCTCAAAATCGATCAGGGCGGAAAAGAATACTCGACTTTCAAAAGTAATCCTAGCAACCATGAATTCCCTTCTCTATTAGGTAGCTATATAAAGGGAGATCTTACATTTGAAGATTTTCATTCTACGTTCGCCGAAAAGAAGTTAGCTCCACACCTGAAAAATTCCAGATTAGAACAAGGCGCAGTAATAGTTTTTGTTCATTTTAGAGTTAGACAAGACCCAGTAGTTATCGTACAAGAAGACGGAACAGAAGAAGTGCAGAATCCTGATGAAGAACTTGAGATTGTCAAAGAACATTTCTCTGTTCTTATGGTCAAAAATACTGGTGCACTCAAGTTCACTGAAGACTTCCAAATTGCTGAGACAGATG
Source organism: Vibrio sp. CUB2 (assembly GCF_001557945.1). Classification (NCBI taxonomy): domain Bacteria; kingdom Pseudomonadati; phylum Pseudomonadota; class Gammaproteobacteria; order Vibrionales; family Vibrionaceae; genus Vibrio; species Vibrio sp. CUB2. The sequence goes on from NZ_LNRB01000001.1 coordinate 330,792, forward strand.
TCATTGATCTGAAACAATTCGTCCAAGGGTGTCAAGTTGACCTCATACGATTCAATACCCAAGAAACACAAGAAGGACAGGAAGAAGACGAAGTCGATAACTTCCTTACTTTTATCAGTGGCGGGGGCGACGTTCGCGAGTACTTCAAAGAGGCATTGTTTGCGGAAGCACTAATAACAAACAAAGCAAGCAGTGCAAATGTAGAGAAAGCATTGGTTGATTTCTGGAAGGAAAACAAAGAAGAATTTGGTACGAGAAAAATTCGTGACCAAATCAACAGCAGTGTATACACCTTCTCAGAGGGCCATAAAGGGCAAGTTGTCACGTTAGCGCAAATCTCTGCAATCGTTGACGGATGCATTCCAGATGAAAATGCAGAACTTCGCGGCACGTTCGAGACCTTTGCAAACGAGGGGCCATACGAAATAAATGATGAGTTTGAACTAAAGACCAATATAATAAAGGAATTGGTTTACGTTAACCTCGATGTAGGCTTTGCGAAACTAATTTTGGAAAAGAGATCGATAGGTAAGTTTACCGACCCAGATGACTTTCAATTCAAGTTTAACTCTGACACCGGTGAAGTGACATTTACAACAACTATCGAAGATCCAAGAGAAATACAGAAGATTAACTCGATATTAGAGAATGAATAACAGCACTATTTTGAAACATCTGAACCAGCTTCTGCAGGTTTCAGGCCAAAAAGCCGAAATAGATGGTCGCTATTTGGTTTTCCAATTTTTGTCTAACTGTGATGATAGAATCGCAGGGACGATCGACGCCCTAAGAGATATAGGTGACGGTCGGTCCTTAATCATGGATGAAGATATGGAGAAACATAAAGACGATAAGTACATCACTACTCTAGTAGTGGCTACTGATGGTGTTAATCATATTTATCAAAACTATCAGGCAATGTTCAATGATTACTTTAAGCTCGCCATCAAAGGCGAGCTTAAAGCAAAACACAGAGATTTCTTCTTTGCTACGCCAGGCGACTCTCATGCCGAAATAGCGAGAAGATTTGAATCTTTGCAAAGCTGGCTGAACTTGTTCAAATCACTAACGAGGAACTATATCTATAGCTCCAACTATAATGAGGTTTGTTTTTTTCTTATCGAAGAAATTGAGGAACAAAAGAAGATCAAATCACATGAGTTTGTGATTAGTTCTAAAGACACAAAGCTAAACTTTGATGAGCTAACAGAATTTCCAGCTAAGGAACTAGGCTTTAAAAAGCAGGACGATGCTTACACTGTTGAGAAGAAACTGGTTTGTAAATCTGCTTTACTGAAAACACTCAAAGGTAGAATTAAGCTTGGCGACAAGAATGGCCTATTGTCTATTATAATGAAGCCTACTGACTTCATTGAAAACTTTGATATTGGCTATGAGTTTTACACTTCCAAATACTCCATTGACAAGTTCACACGAGAAATCGAGACCGCTAAAATTGAGTATTTTGAAAAAATAAATGCGATCATTCACGATAATCAGGCGAAGGCTCTATCAATCCCTGTAGTTATTCTTGGAACAAGCCTGCTTCGTAGCTGGAATCCAATGTCAGCGGTACTGATTGTTGCTGCGATGCTTTTAGCTGTTTTTCTTGTGGTTCTGAATCTAAGACACAAAATCGTTGCTATTAATGATTGCGAAACGAGTGCGAAGAAAGCTCTTTCTATTATTGCCGAATCTACGACCAACGAGAACAATATGGAAAACAGTAGCAGTTCACTTGATGGTGTTTTCATTGAGATTCAAGTCAAGACTAAAGCTGCGAAAAAGCTATTGAATAGAATTAACATAGGAATATTAGTCGGCGTGGGAGTATGGGGTGTCTACTTGTTCATGCTCTATTCTGACAGCTTAACAAAAGCGGCCGCTGCATCATAAACTGATTCTTTTATTTTAAAATCCTCGATGTTCGGGGATTTTTCACAAGTTGAACCACAGTAAGAAAAGTGCCATAAGCCCCTCAACCAACACTGTATGCTTTAATTTCTGACGTGCTCATCTAGCCGCCAAAAGCTTTATTCGCGGCGCTGCGATTACCGCATTTACACCAACTGTAATCAGTGGAAGCATACATCTGTACTACTGCCATGTTGCCTCGCGCAACGCGTACGACATTAACAACAGCGGTAAACAAAACATGAGCTGGTGGGATGAAACATGGCGACGAGTAAATATTGAAAATGCACTGGGCAAATCGGCTTGGGTTTATTGACCAAAAAAGGCGAGCTCGATGATTCCGCGATTCACTCCCTTTTCCCCACACATCCAGATTGGAATTCGCGCTTCTGGCAACGCTATACCGAATGGCTTCAACCTAGCTACGCATCTCACCTCAGTTTGGCTCGAATACAACAGTGGCAAAGTATTTATCGCTTTTTGCACAATTTCACATTGTGCCGCCACGAAATCAAAATTGGATCTCGATTCACCGAACCAAGCCAAGTTACTGACTTAGTTGACTTCATAAACCATTATTCACTAACAAGTGAATAACCATAAATATCTGATTAAAAATGCTTTTTTATTGATAATAGCATTTTCATTTTTGGCTCTTTGTACAATGCCGTATTGCAGGTTAGAGAACTCTGTAATGTATAGTTTTCCGAATGATAAAAAGGACGAACTATCATGAAAGACTATGACGATGGCGGGCTTCAATTGGTTGATGAAGTGGTTGGCAAAGGCAAGCTGGCATTTATCAATAACATCCCATTTGACCAAAATCCCTACCCAGTTGTGACCCTTGAGTTCATGAGTTGGTGGTACGGCTGGTTGCTAGAAGAAGAACGCCAAACCATGGCTGCGTAAACCGCGTAATGACACCTTATTTCCACAATTAAACCGTTTCCAAGTTTACCTAATGCCAACAAGTGTCAGGTGCGCTTGCGGCTTTTTATTTTTTAAATACAGGTAGATATGGAAATCAATACAGCAATTAGAACCACAGTTTTTATCCTTTCGTTTATCACAACTTCATTCGCACTGTTTTTGAAGCATTCACTCACAGAAGAGCGAATGATGCTGTGTGCATTAGGGAATGATGTTCCGGTGTTTGATAGCGAAGATTGCTTATTCTATTTTGAGACGTTTGGCGTTTCGCAAGATTTACTAAGCTTAGTCGAGTATCAATATGGCATTTCGTCGATTCTAAGTGGTGACAGTCATAGCCGCTTTCGTATGGCAAACACCTTAATCGCACATGGGTTTGACGTAAATTGGCTGAACGAAAGTAACAGTCCGCCTCTGCACTCCGCCATCATTCATGATGATTTCGAAGCGTTTAAATGGCTGATACAGCAAGGGGCAAACAAAGATCTTTATTGTCCTAAGGTAGGAAAGAACACGACTGAGTTTTTGGATTGGATTTACACCGAGAACCCAACTGCCAATCGCGGCGCTATGTACGCACTTTTACACTAGAGCTTCAAAAACAAAGGGAGCCGCTCGCTCCCTTTGTTGTTTTTATATAGTTGAAATTAATCGATATTCTGGCTAATGCGCCACAGCACGCCACTAGGATCGTGCAAACAGAATTCTCGCATCTTCCAAGGTTGATCAACCAGCTCTGTCACCTTGGCTCCGAATGACGCCAGATCGACATTCGAAACATGTTCATGCCAGCTGGCAACATCTTCCACCAACAAATGCATCATGAAATTATTGCAGTGTTTTGGCTCATAAAAATCTTGTAGCAAGAATGAACAACTGCCCTTGAAGAAGTACGCCACACCACCAAAATCCGAAGGCATCTCAAACCCCAACGCCTGATAAAAGCGCTTTGATAGCTCGTAATCTTTCGCCGGAACAAAAGATTTAATTTCAACAATATTGAGGTTTTCCATTTCCTAAGTTTCCATTGTGTAGCACGTGTTCATCAACTCTAGGTAACTCAACGCGCCCTGACTAGGATCTCGCTGTATTTCTTAGGCGCAAGGCACACACTCCGCCATTTGGGTTTGTAGCCAAAGCACAAATTTTCGCTCCAGTTCAGAGCGTGCTTTGTCTTGAGTCAATAAGACATAGTCATGCCCTGACGGCACAAAACCAAATGGTGCAACGAGGTTGCCACGTTTGAGGTCATCCATCACCAGAGGATAAGAGCCCATCGCCGCACCTAAACCGTCGACTGCAGCTTGAATGCAAAAATAGAAATGCGCGAAAGACTGTTCTGCTTTTCCGTTTATCGACGCTTCACCAGAGCGCTGAATCCATTCTTGCCAAGCTTCAGGTCTGGTTTGGCTGTGTAATAGCTTCACGGAGTTCAAATCACTTTTTACTTGCTGCCAGTAGTCGGGTGAAAACACGGGACCCACCCACTCTTCCACTAACTTGGTTTTTGGGTAGTGATACAAAGGCTCAAAGTCATCTCGACGAATCGCCATAGCAAGCCCCGTCGAGCCAAGCGTTACAGGTCCTCCCGCAGTCGAAAGACGAACATCTGCGTCACAATCATCATTAAACGCGGAAAGCCTTGGCATCAACCAACGCATGGTTAACGTTGGCTCACAAGAGACTTCAAGGTATTGATGCTTTTCCTGCACCAGCTTGTTCACGCCAGTTTCCAACGCTTGGAATGCTTGCTCGGTGTAGCTTTTCAGCATCTCCCCCTCTTTAGTGAGCAGCATATTACGCCCCTGTTTGTAGAACAGAGGTTGAGCCAGATAGGTTTCCAACACTTTAATCTGCTTACTCACTGCACCATGCGTAATATTGAGCTTGTTTGCTGCTTCACTAAAACTCGCAGACGATGCCGCGACATGGAAAACATGGAAGGATTTAAGATGCCTCATCTGTGACTTTTTCTCACACTTAGCGGAATTTGTTTCGATTATAGTCTCCGAACTCTCGACCTACAATTGCCCCATTAATAACAACGAAGAAACAGGAAACACTATGGAGCTTTTCAGCCTTGCCTTATTAGGCATACTCATCGTTATAAGTCCCGGAGCTGATTTTGTATTGGTTCTTAGAAACAGCCTCAACAATGGCAGACAAGCGGGAATTTGGAGTGCCGTGGGCATTAGTCTTGCGATTTCGGTGCACATTACCTATTCATTGCTTGGTATCAGTTACTTAATCTCACAGAACGAATGGTTGTTCAGTTTGATTCGCTACCTCGGTGCGGCTTATCTGATCTATCTAGGATTAAAAGGGATTTTTGGGACTGACTCTCAGCAGAAGATAGAGGGGGAAACACAACAAAGCATCTCCATTTGGCAGTTCTTTTTCCAAGGCTTTTTGTGCAACGTACTTAACCCAAAAACCATGTTGTTCTTCTTGAGTATCTTTAGCCAAGTTATCGACCCGAATGCAGAATCGCAACACCTTGCTTTGGGTTACGGTGTCTACATGATTGCGCTACACGGGATTTGGTTTTCTATGGTTGCCATCTTGTTTACCTCTCCGCGATTACAGAGCTTATTACTGCGCGTGAAACATAGGTTGAATCAAGCTTGTGGTGCTGGGTTATTGGTGTTTGGTGCCATGTTAGGATTGAAGTCATAACACGCTGAGTTACGACATTTCGACTGGTGCCACATCGAAGTTTGATAATCGCACGTATAATCTCCATCAGAACGATTAAGGGTAATTGACCTTGAGGAAAGGAACTCAATGAAAAAACTACTTCCGATTGTATTCACTTGTTTGAGCTTAGCTTTCACCGCACCATCGGTATTGGCTTCTGAACGAGCAGAGCAAGGTTGGCAATGGATTGAGCAAGGCGCAATGATTGTCGATGTACGCACGCCACAAGAGTTTGCCGATGGTCACTTGGACAATGCAGTTAACTTCCCACTTTCAGAGTTAGACAAACACTTTGCTAATGTCGATAAAGACACGCAGATCGTGCTCTACTGCCGAAGCGGCAATCGCTCAGGGCAAGCGTATCAGTACCTGCAATCACAGGGGTTTACCAACCTTCATAACGCGGGCGGCTTGGTTGAGATGCAACAAACGAAGTCTTATTCCGAATAAAAACCTAAAAGAGGCTCCGTCGAGCCTCTTTGTCACTTCTCTTATTTATCAGCTAATAGCTTAGCAGCAGAGCGCATTAATGCAGGTGCTTTGGTTTCACCATAACCCGAATGGTACGGATTATTTGAGAACACCACCCCAACGAAATCACGTTTAGGATCGATGTAAATCATCTGCCCTAGGTTGCCACTCTTCGCCATGGCTCCATCTTCAAAAATGAAGTCGAAATGGTACGAGTTGTACTGTGCTTTCTCATTGAATGAATGTAGCGAACTCACCTCTTTCGCTGTGCCGACAAATGCGTTGTGGTCACCATTATTTAAAATGCGATCGATAACAGCAGGAGAAATCACGGCCTCATCGGCAACCGCATTCCAACTTGGCGTAAACAATATCCCCCAGCGTGCCATGTCTTCTAAGGTTGTCGATACGAGACCAACCGCAATTGCCATACCATCTGGCGTTTGATTAATCATCATTGGTTGGCGTGCTTTGACTTTAGACCAAACGCGATCTTCGAATACTTTAGTCCAAGTCGTTCCCTCGATATTCTCTACAATTTGCGTCAGAACAATCGTATTCATCGACGCATAACGGAAATACTCACTAGCCTCTTCGTTTGGTAACTTATGCGTATCTAAGGCGACATCCAACCAACTTTCAAGCTTGCCAGTCGAGTAACGTCGCGAACCAAACGCTGAAGCAAAGAAGCGAACCACTGGAGAGTCAGGGTTCATGATCGACTCACCGGTTTCCTCATTGTCCAAACCTGTCGCATGATTGAGTACATTTAGTACAGACACATCATCCCATACCGTTCCCTTTAACTCTGGAACGTACTCAGAAACCGGTTTGTTTTGGTCAACTTTTCCCTCTTCTACCAGCATCGCTATCACAGCACCCACTGTGGTTTTCGCCGCAGACGCCCAAATATGACGGTCAGTCGGCTTCATTCCCGGATACGCTTCATAAACAATTTTACCTTTGTGAATCAGCATGAAACCCTGAGTACGAAACTGAGGATCAGCCAAGTACTGATCCATGGTCATTTCGCCTTTTGTTTCTGTTTCGACTTTAAGGCTGCCGAGTTCTGGGTTAATGGCTTTGACTAATGGCTGGTATTCATGGCTGGGAGAGGCAACCGCCGTCGGCATAAACTCACTCATATGCATGTTGTAGTAAAGGGAGTGGTCACCGCCCATTTGCCAATGAAAATTATTGAACTGCTCACGAGCCGAATCTACAAACTGGTTGGAATAAGGGTGTTTTGCAGCGCTCACAGGTAACGTTACTTGCGCACCCTCTGCCTTTAGTGCGGCTTTGACTGGGTTTTCGTCGGCTGCGAATGCAGGTTGACTAAGAACAATGGCGCTTAAAATTAGGGTACTTGGTTTGACTGTCATGTGTGCATCTCCCGTGTTGTCTTGGGAGAACTATACTGATACCGTGAGGAACAAATTAGGTCATTTCCCGCCATATAATCTAACGAGAAAAGAATGCCTGAAAACATCAATATCACTCAGACTAACAACTTATTGCCCTTTATTCGTTACTTTGACTCAAAGGGCATTGAATGGAAGTCGGCGGCTCGTCTACATAACATTCCTGAAGATATTGACGTTCAACCTAACTGGGTTCCCACTCATCAAGTGATGGCGTTTTTAATGGCAATGATGAGGGAGAGCAAAAAGCGGATTGGCATTGAGGTAGGACGCCTAATTACCCTTGAACAAATCTCACCAGAATTGCATCAAACACTGTCGAATTGCCATGATTTAGGCGATGCACTGCATAAGCTGATTGAGATAATGCCGACACTCAATAGTCACGTCATGGTCTGGGTCGAAAACATTCAAGATCAATGGTTTCTGTGTCATCGAGGAGCCTATCACCCATCAACAATTGGTTTTGATCAAGCCGAATGGTTTCGTAGCTTTGCGCTACTATCAATGTGTCGTATGTTCATCGGAGAGGCTTGGCAACCACAGCAGGTCTGGATGAGCTCTGCAGAACACCTCAGCTCAAAGTTGCCAGCCACGTTTGACAACACCGAGTTTCTGTTTGAAAAAGACTATGGCGCAATCGCGATTAATTTACCGAGCAACTTCGTCCCAATTGATAGGCAAACTCTAACCACAGACTGGTTGGACAAAGTCGAACAGTTGATTGCTACCTACGCTGTGTTGCCTTGGTTTAATATCGACTGGTTTGTCAAACTGATTGGCACCTCTTCTCGGTCATTGCAACGCCAACTTCACATGCGCTGTACGAGCTTTCGAACACTGCGAGATCAAGCAAGATGCCGCTCAGCCAAAGTACTACTTACGCAAGGACAACTCACTCCATTTGAAACGGCTTGGCAATGTGGTTACAACGACCTCTCCAATTTTAATCGTGCTTTCAAAGCTTGGACGGGACAAACACCTGCTCAATATCGCAATGGTTATCTAGCTTCCGCTCGTTGAATCGTAGAGAACTCTCAACTCATCACAACTTGCTCTTCTCTGTCTGGACTCTGCTTGGGTCTTACATTAGGTTTGAATAAGACACTTTTGTAGGACCAAATCATCATGCACATCAGTTATGAGCAAGTCACCGCCTTTGTCGCTGTTGCGGAATGTGGCTCCTTTAGCGCAGCAGCAAAACAATTAAATAAGCATCGCACGACGCTTGGTCAGGTGATCACCAATCTCGAAATTGAAATCAACATGACCTTGTTTGACCGTTCGACCCGCTATCCTCAATTGACGGAAGAAGGATTAGCACTGTATCAACATGCTAAAAACCTCGCGGAAACGACCAAATCTTTTGAGCGTCTTTGCCAGAGCACGGAACAAGGGAACGAGAGCCAAATTACTATCTGCCACAGTGAATTGGTTCCGGGAAAACTGATTCAAGATGTGATGATTGGGATTCGCAAAAAATTCCCGCTAGTCAAAGTGAACTGGCTTCACAAAAACAATAACGAAACAAAAGCTCTGTTCGAACAAGATGCCGCAGATCTTGCTGTCATGCTTGTTCCGACGGGCAATGCCACGACAGCATTCAGCTACACCTATCTACTCAATCTTCCTTTTGTTGTGTGTGCCACCAGCGAATTTATTAAGCAACATCAGATTGTTGACCTCACCTCTCTAAAGCGAGCAAGGCAACTGTTGATGGCGGATTTTCACCATACTGGCATCGCGCAGACGCTGACGATATCGAATCTCGCACAACAAATCGAAAGTGTGAATGTACTCAAAAGCCTGTTAGTCGCAGGTGATGGCTGGGCAATTGTCCCGACCCATTGCGTGGAGGAGCTTTTAGCCACCCAGCAATTACAGACCATTGAGATAGACGAACTCCATGCCGTGCTTCAGTTCCCCATCAACCTTTGGCAACACAACCGCTTAGCCGGTCCTGTCACGCGAGAAATGATTCGACTGTTTAAAGAACACAGCCATGCTCATAGCATTCAAAGTGAGGATTGAATGCTCATAACGTGATTTAAGCTTTTTAGTTTTCCACCTTACACTCCAAATCGTTCCTAAACATGAATCGGAGTTACTATGAAATTGAAAGCAATCACCCTAGCTCTTCTTGCTGGCACTCTTACTACTGGTGTAGCGCATGCTTGTACCTCAGTCGCATGGAATACCGACTTGGGCACTTTCACTTCTAGAACGATGGATTGGATGGAATCAACCTCACCTGTGCTAGGTACCATTAACAAAGGCGACGTTCGCTCGCTTCAAGGTAATGGTCTAGGCAATACCTACACGGTGAAATACGACATGGTTGCAGTACTGGCTTATGGTGAGTTGGTGGCCGATGGCGTAAACAGCGAGGGCATGCAAGTCAACGCTCTGTTCTATCCAGATATGACCATGAAAAAGGCAGAAACAGGTTCAGAAGTCACGCAATTTACCATCGCTGAATACCTGTTAGCTAACTACGCAACAGTCGATGAAGTGGTTAAAGCGCTACCAACATTGGAATACGCATCTATCCCTATGGAGGGGATGCCCGTTGAAATGAAACTTCACTGGTCTGTCACGGATAAGAGCGGTGACCGTCTAGTGATTGAAATGGATAAAGACGGCTTGCATACCTACCGCGGCGAAGAAGCGATGGTAATGACTAACGACCCTTCGATGAAAGAACACATCGAAATGCGCAAGAAGGTTCAACCAACGTGGGAAAACGCGAGCCGCGATACCGACTATGGCTCCATTGGTAACGGCAACTCACACAGCCGCTTTGTTCATGCTAGCTACTTTATGAGCAAACTCACCGAGCCGACCAGCATCACCAACGGGATGATGAAGCTGTCGACTGTTCCTTACCGTGTGCCTGCAGATGCGCCATACAAAGACTTTGGCAACGGCAATGGAATGTCTAGCTACGCGACAGAATGGACCATGACACAAAGCTTGGATACTGGTGACAGCGTGTTCGAATACAACTTTGAAGAAAACTGGAACACGGTGAAATTCAACGTTTATGAAATGATGGGCAAAGATTTCCGCTTGCCACTGACTAAGTCATTTATGGCGAAGTTCTAGTCGCTGACAAAGAACTGAGCGCCATTTCGCACTCTAACAAAAGCACCGCAATGTCGGTGCTTTTTTCGTCCGAACACCAACCCCACTACTTCCCTCGTCCATACATCTTGTCGAAGTTTGGAATGTTCTTTTCCCAAATGGGCGTCTCTTCTCCCACAATGGATTTGAGTGTGTCGATGAATAACTTGGTTTTGATTGGTGCATCTCGGTGCGGATACACGGCGTAGAAGGTTCCGAAATCATCAATATTCAAGTGCGTCATAATCGGCACTAACTTGCCTTGTTTGATTTCGTCTTGAACCATTTGTGCAGTCACCACAGCAAGCGTATTTCCTCCTGCAGCGCTTCTTGCCAACATTTCCACATCATTCACTTTATAAGCGACATTAAGCTGAAAATGCTGTTGTTTACCTTGCTCATCTTGATAGCCGAATTTATCGAATAACAAACCTGGGGCGGCGTAAATAGTGGCGGGTAAAGATTCCAACTTCTCCAGACTGTTCACCTCACCATGCTTTTCTAAAAACGCAGGGGCAGCAACAATCAAAAGGCGACTTCGCGCAATCTTACGGGTAATCAAGCTTGAGTTTTTAGGTCGCCCAATGCGGAAGCCAATATCAAAGCCCTCTTGCACCATATCCACCATGCGATCTTCTAAGCGCAATTCAAACTCCACATCTGGGTATTGTTGTTGAAACACCGAAATCGCATCTTGGACATATTGACGCCCGAACATGGTCGAGCTGGTAATGCGCAAGACACCACGAGGCTCCTCGTGATAATTCTGCGCTAAACGGTGAGTATCACTGAGAAGTGACCGAAGGGATTTGGCTTGGTTGACCATTTCATTCCCAGCAGCCGTTAACGATAAAGAACGCGTGGTTCGGTTGAGCAATCGAACACCCAACTCCTCTTCCAAACGGCTGATCTGCTTTGAGATCACCGAACGATCCACATTCTTCTGTTCTGATACCTTAGTGAACGAACCAAGCTCGACCACTTCAAGTAGCAGCAATAAACGACTAGAGAAATCCATAACGTCATACCTAAAAAACCATTGTTGCTTTTATGGCACCAATTATATGCCATTTAGCTTATTTTTCTCATCTTATAACAAATCTATAGTAGCTGCACACAACGGGAGAGAGACAAACCTCCTCAATACCAAACCAATAAATTCGCGTGACCGAGGTCTGTTGATCTTACTAACGCTGAGGAAACAGCTATGAAAACTCTATCAATCACACAACAAAACGGCATCGCTACTGTTGAAATCAACAACCCACCAGTGAATGTACTGACTATCGATTTGATTAATGAAATCAACGAATTTGTACTATCACTTAAAGATGACCGCGATACGAAAGTGGTGGTATTCAAATCACTTCATGAGTCTTTCTTCTTGGCGCATTTAGATTTGAACGTTATCAACGGCACACAAGGTGGTCAGGCAGCATCAATTGAATTCAACCACATGATTGCCAATATCAAAGCGATGAAGCAAGTATCGGTTGCTGTGGTTGATGGTGTGGCTCGTGGCGGCGGTAATGAGTTTGTGATGGCGTGTGACTTGGCTTACGGCACTGAAAACGCAGCATTTGCTCAGCCAGAGATTCACGTCAACATCCCAACAGGTGGTCAAGGTGCGGTGCAGTTCGCTCGTCGCATGGGCAAAAACAAAGCGCTTCAAGCACTGCTACTTGGTAACGACTTTACGGCACAACAAGCAGAGCAGTTAAACATCATTACTCAGTTTGTTCCTAAAGCAGAACTGGATGGGTTCTTAGCGGCAACATTGGGCGTGATTAGCCAATTAGAAGTGCGTGACATCGTAATGTACAAAGAGATCATCGCAACCTCTATCAAAGATGAAGACGCAGGTGCAGAGCTAGAGTTGCGTTACTTCCTAGAGCGCGCAAAAGAGCAAAAAACCGCAGCGATCATCGACGCGTTCCTAAAACATGGTGGTCAAACAGAGCGTGAAGCGAAAGACATCCAAGGCATCTTTGTGGATACCGCGGCTGAGCTAAACAAACAATAGAACTTGGTTCAGCCTCGACCTAAGGCACCGACAGTCCGTTGGTGCCTTGTCTATTTGCAAACTCTGGCGAATCTTATTGCATGAAAAACGATTAAATCATTCGTTTATTGCAAACTTGGCTTATCAACAGCAATGTTAGAAACAAAATTGCGCGTGCGAGGAAATACAATGGAGACAGTTAAACAATAGCCAGATTATTAGAGAAACGAGGTCCTCCATGAATCAACTTCCCGACGAAAACCAAAAACGATTTGTTGCCGTAATCAGTAAAAAAGTCGAGGTGGGACGCGCCGTTAACGTATTAGGACACTTGAGCGTGAGCCTTGCGAGTCAACTTTCTGATGGCGACGCAGTCTATACCGATTATCACGACCTCGACGGCAATGTTCATCCAAATATCTCGCACTATCCGTTTATCGTCTTGAGAGCGGATAACTCCAACAAAATCAGAAAGCTTCGCCAAGAAGCACTCGATAAAGGTATCCCCTTCTCTGATTTTACTCACACCATGGTAGAAGGTGGCTCTGAAATACAACAGCAAACCACCAAAAACACACCGGAAGCTGAGTTAGAATACTTGGGTATTTGTTTGTTCGGCGAGACTGAAACTCTTCGAGAATTGACCAAGAAGTTCAGCTTATATCGCTAAAAGCACGTGATACCTTGGTGATCCTCTCATCATTTTTTCATCAAGCTATCTGTACATTGCCACTTTTAGAGTTAGAATCTAGCGCATCTATCAACCAAAAGTGGCAACACTTACAACGAAATTAAGGAGGAATTTATGTCTTTGTGGTGTTCAATCAACCCACGTTTTTATGGCATGAAGGACCGCTCAAGAGTTTCAGATTTCGCGCTGCGATAATCTCGACTTGAGCGAATAATTACCTTTCGACGAAAACACGTCACCCGAGTACTTTCCCTCAAGCTCGAAGAATTATTGTCAGCTATGACAACGGCGTTTTGCGCCCAAAATTCTTGAGAACACTATGAGTACTTTTTTAACTGCACAATCACTAACCCTTTCTCACACAGCAACACCAATCTTCAAAGATCTAACGTTTACGATTCATCGTGGCGACAAAATTGGTCTTATCGGTCATAACGGCTGTGGTAAAAGCTCCCTACTCAAACTGCTTAGCTGTCAATTTGAACCAAGCCAAGGCAAGGTTGCCAAAGCCAGTTCATGTTTAATGCGTTATGTTGAGCAGCATTTACCTGAATCTTTAAGCACACATTCTGTCTTAGATGCGTTAGCAGAATCCTTATCAGACGATGAGATTTGGCGCGCCGAACTCTTATTGGATGAACTCGGATTTTCGATCACAGAAAGACACATGCCGGTTGAGAATTGCAGCGGAGGTCAGCAAATGCGACTCCTGCTTGCTCGTGCGATTATCCATCAACCTGACTTACTGCTTCTGGATGAACCAAGCAACCACTTGGACTTGCCATCGCTCCTTTGGTTAGAGCAATTCCTATCAAACTGGAAAGGCTCATTCGTATTGGTATCTCACGATCAAACCTTACTCGATCGCGTCACCAACACCACTTGGGTCATGCGAGATCGATCTCTGCATCATTTCTCTCTGCCTTGTTCTCAAGCAAGACAAGCATTGAAAGAGAAAGATGAAACCGATCAACTTCGCCATGCCAGCGAGCAGAAAGAGATCGACCGAATCGAGAAAAGCGCCAAGCGTCTAGCCACTTGGGGCAAAGTCTACGATAACGAAGATCTTGCTCGAAAAGCCAAGACGATGTTTGCGCGAAAAGAACGTTTAGAGGAAGAACAAACCGAACTGACAGAAGGCACACCGTGGGCGCTACAACTTCAAGGTGAGTCAATGCCAGCAAATCGACTGTTAGAGGTTTTGCCTTTCTCGGTAACGCCACCAAACAGTGATTATCATTTGTTTGATATGGCAGAAATGCGCGTGAAAAGTGGCGACCGAATTGCCGTTCTAGGTAGTAATGGTTGCGGCAAATCGACCTTGTTGAATCTGCTTTATCGTCAGTATGAAGCCATCCAAACCGACCTAGCCAACAAACATGAGAGTGTGACTTTCCACGACCGCTGTCGCTTGGGTTACTACGATCAATCTCTAAGGCAACTCGACGATCATCAATCCATCTCGGATGCGTTGCAGTCGTTTGCCAGCATCAGCAGTGAACAGGCAAAACGTTCGCTTATTGGTGCAGGATACGAGTACGCAAGACACGAGCAGAAAGTCGTCAGTCTAAGTGGTGGGGAACGAGCAAGGCTGCTGTTTGTTGGTTTAACCCTGGCTCGTTATCACATGTTGTTTTTAGATGAACCGACCAACCATTTGGATATGGAAGGCAAAGAGGAGTTGATTGAAACTTTGCAAAACTTCGAAGGTGCTGCCTTATTGGTGAGTCATGACCGAAGCCTGATAGAACAAAGCTGTAATCGATTCTGGTTTATTGAAAATGGCTTACTGACGGAGTATTTAAGCGCGGAAGAAGTGTATCAACGCGTAACTGATACGGCTCCCAAATCAGCCATATTGCACCATTGCAATGAAGTAATGTCGATGGAAACAAACACCGCATCTGATGAGCAATCCGAAGAGCAAATGTTGGAAAGACTGTTGGAGCTAGAAAGCTTGCTGGAAGCCGATTTGGGGCGAAAACCCAAACATCAAAAACCAGCGATGCAAGAGCAATGGCAGCAAGAGATAGAGGAAATTACGGCGCAGCTATAAAAAACAAAAGGCACCATCAATTGGTGCCTTTCTTCTATTTTCTGTTTTCTGTTTTCTGTTTTCTGTTTTCTGTTTTCTGTTTTCTGTTTTCTAGGAAGGAGCTTATTAGTCTTTTTCGAACGTCGCTACGGTCTTAATCACGCCAGACATCATTTCGTTAGCGTCTGATTTCTTAGCCGAACTTTGCATGGTTTGAGTGTTTTGACGCAAGCGTTCACGCAATGCTTCTAGTTCCTTTTGTGTATCCGATAATTCCGCAGATTGGTTGTTACTCATCTTATTCTCTACTTGTACTTAACGATTAATGGAGCGATTGTCATCTAAAGTTTTTATAAGATATAGTTAGCTACCATCTAAAAATTAGATACATCGTTATGTTCAATCTTCAACAACTTGAAACGTTAGTCATGTGCGTGGAGTGTGGTTCGTTTTCTGCGGCGGCAAGAAAGCTTGGGAAAGCACAGTCTGCGGTCAGTACTACGATTTCAAACTTGGAAATAGACACAGGACTGACCATCTTTGATCGTACTTCTCGCTTGCCTACCTTAACGGCACAAGGCGAGCGACTGCATGCTCAAGCCCTCTCCTTGTTAGAGCATGCACAACACATCCAAAATATGCTGCAAACGTTCAATGTGGGAATAGAAGATAGGATCTCGATAGGAATCAATGCGCTTTTACTAACACCGCAGTTTTTTGGCGTGATTGAGGAGTTCTATCAGCAATTCCCGCACACCGAGCTCAATCTCAATGTCTTGAAAAACAATGACATTGCTGATGCTGTCGCGAGTAATGAAGTGGATATCGGTTTTATGTTGTGGGGCAGCACACAGCCTAAGAACGTGCTTTTAGGTTCGATTGGCTATGTGCCGTTTTCTATCGCTGTACATCAATCACATCCACTACTGGCCGAAGGCTCCGTTTCTTTTGAAACCCTTAAGGCGTATCGACAAATCGTATTGCAAGATTACCCTGCTCACTACAACGCGAACTTATCTAATTCACTGACCAAAGTGAATGACTTGGAAACCGTAATAGAGTTGATTAAATTGAATAATAACTGGAGCCTGATACCTGACCACTTGTTTCAAAAACACTTAGATATCGTTCCTCTTAAACTACAAGGGGAAGAGAAAGATTGGCTTTTACAGATTGACCGTGTGACGAGCAAAGCAAAAGAAGCAGGTCCTGTTATGCAGTGGCTTACTGAGCGTTGTTTGGATTTCTATCCTAGCGTACAGCCCAAGCAACAACATTAATGATAAAAAGAGAATATCCATATATATTTACTTCAATAATCAACTTTAAATTATTACCAATAAAAAACTAGTAGTTAAAATTGATAGTTGTATTCGATGCGATGATCACCATCATTAAAGTCAACGTTTTCACTCCAGTTTGCATAGTAACGAATATTCGATCTTTTATTTAATTGGTAAGAAAGCGTAAACTCATGGGTTAGAATATCTTTCTCTTCAGCATAATAATTATCTTTGTAATCACTCGAACCAGATAATGTGTGTATGTACATTGGGTTGTAGTTAATCCAGATTTTATCTGTGATGTCGATTTTAGAGTACATACCAACCACCATAAACGTGCCCGGAATTTCATAACCATTGTCTTCACCGCTGTAATCGTTCGCGACCGTCACGCCGACACCACCAAGAGGGTAGAGTTGTACAATACCAAATTTAGGAAGCGATTGGACATAGCTATAAGAGGCATCAAGTCTGTCGTTATCAACATCGTAATTGATATCGATTTGACGGCCTCGACCTGTAGTTAAGTCGGATTGAAAGTTACGAAGTCGAAGTGAGTCGATACTATCATCTACTCCCTTGTATAGTGGATCATCGTTGTCTCTGATCCCCAATAAGTCACCACCAATACCCTTCACTTCAATAACATTCATAGCAAGCGTATTTGGCTTATTTGAGTCATAGGCTTGGCCGACTTTAATGTTAATGCCTTTATCACTGATACCAAAACCAGCTTGTGTATATACCGCAAGTGGATCAGACATATCTTGCAGTTTTTCATCTTTATTTTCTTGAGAGACAGCAGGAATAGAGGCTAAAACACTTAGCGCTAATATAGGATATTTAATAATATTCATAGTATACACCTTTATATTATTTTTATATTTACGAACAAAAAACACCACTCACTATAAATTTTTATAGCAAGATATAACTTCAAATTTAAAATGTAGAGTTTAAGGAACAACCTGTTGCTATTACTAATTTAATAGCAACTAAGTTAGTAATTAAATAGTTTGTATAGAAATATAATAAAACTAATTAATAGCATGTTCGAAAGAGGCCATTAACTCGCTCAGTTCTGCCGAGGTCGCAGCGTCAAATTCACCGTCTTGGAACTTGTCGTAGAAGCCACCCAAGCTGTAAGTGCCTTTTACATCGCCGCCCCACCAAGGCATCAACTCAGCCATGGTTTTGATATTAGTTGCGCCGCCGTTTGCACCTGGAGATGTGCTCACTAGCAGAACTGGTTTCTTCGTGTCACCAAAGAAAGACGTACCTTGAGGCGCAACGCGTGATAGCCAGTCGATCGCATTTTTCAGGAATGCTGGCATTGAGCCGTTGTGCTCTGGTGATGCAATGATGATCGCATCGTATTCGTTTAACGTCGCACGCAGTTTGTGCGCGTCTTCTGGAATACCCTGACCTTCAATATCCAAACCATACATTGGCAATTCAAAGTCGTTTAGGTCAATGGTGCTTACTTCTGTTTGGATAGCTTGCTTTGCTAACGCTTGAACCAAAAGGCTGTGGATTGATTGGCTGTTGTTGCTACCAGTAAATGCGACAATCTTTTTCATAATGGAATCCTAATTACATTTGCCCTTACTTTTGTCGGGCACTCATTGAATGAGGTGATATTAATTAACTCCAATTGGTGAATAAACTCTATAATAGTGTCTATATAGTTCACTAATGGTGAATAATTATGAGTTCGAGGTAGCAAATACATGGATAAGATCAGAGCATTAACCGTATTTCGTCGAGTCGTGGAGCTAGGCAGCTTCGTTGCAGCAGCAGAAGATTTAAACCTTTCAAAAGCCGCCATCAGTAAGAACATCAATGAATTAGAGAGCTACTTAAAAAGCCCTTTGATTAACCGCACGACGCGTAACTTGCACATTACCGATAATGGTCAGCTCTATTATCAGCAAGTGTGTCAGGTTCTCGATGCACTCAACAATGCCGATCGTTCAGTGATCGAGTCTTCCCACACATTAAAGGGCACGCTAAAAGTCAGCATGCCGATGTCATTGGGGTTGATTGAGCTAAACCCTATCATTTGCGAGTTTATGAAGCTGCATCCAGAACTTTCCATAGAGGTAATCATGAGTGACGAGCACCTCGATTTGATTGAACAAGGGGTTGATATCGCCATTCGTGGTGGAGAAGAGCTTGGAAATTCAACTTTACGTTCGCGAAAGCTGCTAGACATTCGACGTGTGCTTTGTGCCTCTCCGAGTTACTTGGAAGCATCAGCACCCTTCCTCACTCCTAGCGATGTGGTTAATCATCGGCTACTGAGTTACAGCCTGTCATCAGCCTCACGTCGTTGGACTTTCAATAATGGCAATCAGATTTTAGATGTTGCGATTCCGCCTTGTGTTTATATGGTAAACAGTGGTCTTGCGCTTACCCAAGCGGCATGTGCAGGACTCGGTGTCGCACTACTACCGGATTTCTTTGTTGAGCCTCAATTAGCTTCAGGTGAATTGGTTGAGATTACTCCTGAATGGCAGATGGAAAAGCACGCGCTGTATATCGTCTACCCTTACCACAAAGAGCAATCACAAAAGTTACGTGCCTTTATTGATTATGTCGTAGAGAGCTTCCAAGCGCGATTCAGCCGTCAGTCAGACCCGCAACAGATGTACTCTTCGATTATCAAGCTAGGGTCTTGATAACAAGGTTTAGCTAAAGAAAAGGCAATAAAAAAGCCAAACTGGGTAGTTTGGCTTTTCATCAAAATCATCCTGCTCTTAGAGATCAAGCCTACAAGAACAAGAGTACTGAAAGTTTATCGACGGCGGTTGTTAAAACGAGCACGATCTGAGCGTTGCTTTGCTGAACGCTCTTTGTGCGCAGACGCAGCCTTCGCTTGTGAAGCCAGAATCGATTCAACCGTCAGTTCCATTGGTTCACGCGGCTCCAATCCATGACGGAAAGTACGTGCGCGTGGTGGTAGGTTGTATTCGTATTCAGACGCCTTTGGCATACGCTTGTAGCGGTATAGGTAGAAGTTCTCTACACGCTCGCGAGCCCATTCTGTTTTCTTCAGGTATTTAACGCTGCTCGCAATACTTGGCTTAGTGTTGAAACAGTTCATACGCATTGCTGTGTCGAGGATTTCCCAACCGTAATGGTCAACAAGCTGCTGCAACATGTCTTCTAATTTAAGACCGTGCAGAGGGTTGTTCTTCTGCAGTTCAATACGTTCTTCGTCGGTCATAAATTCATGGCTCATGAACGGCTCCTTAATTGTGGGTGGCGAGCGTTGTACTCACCACCTTACCTCTATTAGGTTTAGATTAAATCACTATTGCAAATAATCTGTTGTTTTCTTCGTCTCAAAGACGAACTTTACGTCCAATTATTCACGATGATCGGCGCTTGATTACGCAGCGCTAAGCACCTTTTGTTGGTGTGCCATGTACTCTTCAAATGTACCTTGGAAACTCACCAACTGTTTGTCTTTTACATCAATGATTGAAGTCGCCAATGACGATACAAACTCACGGTCATGACTAACAAAGATCAAAGTACCCGTGTAGTCTTTTAATGCGCTGTTTAACGCTTCAATCGCTTCCATATCCATGTGGTTGGTTGGCTCATCCATCACCAAAACGTTGATGTCTTGCATCATTAGCTTACCAAACAGCAGGCGGTTCTTCTCACCACCCGAGCAGTTTTTTGCTTTTTTGTTGGCATCGTCAGCGGTAAACAACAAGCGACCTAGAATGCCACGCACCATTAAGTCATTGTGCTTCACGGTGCGCCACTGAGAGATCCACTCAAAGATGGTCAGATCATTATCGAAGTCCGCGCTGCTGTCCTGTGGGCAGTAACCAATCGAAGCGTTTTCAGACCATTTTACTACGCCCTGAGTTTGCTCTAGTTCGTTCACTAGGCAACGTAGCAAGGTCGTTTTACCCACACCGTTTTCACCGATGATCGCAAGGCGAGTGCCTGCTTCGAGTAACAAGTTGCCTTTTTCAAACAACAGCTCATCACCAAACGAGTGACCAAGGTCTTGCAGTTCCAATGCTAAACGATGCAGTTTTTTACCCTCACCGAAATCAATCGATGGGCTAACACGGCTACTTGCTTTCACTTCGTCAAGTTGGATTTTTTCCATCTTCTTCGCGCGAGAGCTGGCCTGTTTTGCTTTCGATGCATTCGCACCAAAACGGTTTACGAATTCTTGAAGTTCATTGATTTCAGCGGTTTTCTTCGCGTTAGAAGCCAATAACTGCTCACGACGAAGACCAGACGCCTCAAGGAAGTATTCATAGTTGCCAGGGTAAATGCGCAGTTCGCCGTAATCGATATCTGCCATGTGAGTACACACAGAGTTTAAGAAGTGACGGTCGTGCGAGATGATCATCATCGTACACTTACGTTGGTTCAACTCTTCCGCCAACCAGTTGATGGTGTGAATATCCAAGTTGTTGGTTGGTTCGTCGAGCAGCAAAATATCTGGGTTAGCAAACAGAGCTTGCGCCAAAAGCACACGCAGTTTCCAGCCCGGAGCAACTTGCTGCATCAAACCAAAATGCAGCTCTTCTTCAATACCCGCTTGAAGCAAAATATCACCAGCACGGCTTTCTGCTGTGTAGCCATCCATTTCTGCGAATTCGCTTTCAAGCTCAGCGACTTTCATGCCGTCTTCTTCGCTCATTTCAGGTAATGAATAGATACGGTCACGTTCCTGCTTCACTTCCCAAAGCTTGCGATCGCCCATGATCACAGCGTCAATCACGCTGTATTGCTCGAACGCAAACTGATCTTGGCTCAATACGCCCAGTTTCAGCCCCGGAGTAATAGAAACGTTGCCCGAGCTTGGCGCAAGTGCCCCACTCAGGATTTTCATAAATGTCGATTTACCACAGCCGTTTGCGCCAATCAGACCATAACGGTTACCGTTGCCAAATTTAGCAGAGATATTTTCGAACAGTGGCTCGGCACCAAATTGCATGGTGATATTGTTTGTACTAATGATAGCGGCGTCCTCGAAGGAAATTTCTTTTAAATAACAAGTTGTTAAATCACTTTCGAGATACGGTTAGAAAAGGGCATATTGAAAGTGGCCGCCATTCTATCTGATTCGCTCAATAGGTGATATAGATCACGCTAATGTTGCGAAGGATTTTTATCAAAAATAAAGCGTGGCTTTAACCACGCTTTGCTTATTAACGACATCTTGGATTAAAAATCGAGATGGTAATTGTTGTTGGATTGATTCAACGAAATCACCCAGTTCTTCTCAGATTCACCAGCATTCATTGGGACCCATTGCGCGTACAACTTGGTCCAATTGCCATTCACCTCTAACTCAACCTGATTGGTTCGGGTCGGATAAATAGTGGTGATGCGTGACATTGGGTCTGCAATCACATCGCCGTTTTCCGCCGTAAATGCCTCTTTGGTGTAGAGATGTAATGCACCATCAGAAGCCCCTTGGTAGTTCATAGACAAGGTAATGGTCTCGCCAACATCAAAGGAAAAGTCTCGTTGTGCCACAATGTCTTGTGTGTCATCAGTCTCATCCACCACTGGCGCAGGAGCTGGGGTTGAAGAGCCGCCACCTCCGCCGCCACCGCCTCCACAAGCAGCAACTAAGGTTGAAGCAAACATGATGGTCAGTAGTTTTGTCGAAGTATTCATGTGATGCTCCTTGCTATTCCGTTGCTGAGATAACTTTGCCACTCGCTGGCGCGTTGTACCAACTGGTGTCCGTTTAGCCACTGCTGGTTACCCAAGTTGGAAATCCTGTGTAGGCATGGCTGATATCTGTGTTCTCGGTTGGGTGATCCCATTCATCACGAATGTTGATTGCCCAAGGCATGTTGTTGCTGGTTAGGAAGTATTCCGAGCCGCCTGTGTCATCATCATGCAGGTTGAACAATGCGTTATTCATGTCCCCAGTGCCTGAGAATGTCTTAAAGTGGGTTTGCCATGTCATACCCGGGAAGGTCGCAACAAAGTCCCCGTGGTACGTACCTTCTGCCGCAAAGATGAATGAGTCATATGGCGGGTAACCGATTTGATCTCGTGCGACTGGCGTGGTTAGTTCGACGACCATCTGGTAGCTGAGAATATCGGTCGCTTGCTGATTCAAACAATTGCTCTGAGTACGGTAATAAGTACAACCTGAAGTCAGAACACCAAGCGCATCCAGTTCAGCTCTTAAATCCTCCGATACCACCAACACGGTTTCGCTGCCAGATTGAAGCACCGTATGTTCCACTGCTTGCCCATTTTTGGTCACCGTTACCGATGCCACGTTGGACGAATCCACATTAGGCAGCTTCACGGCAAAACCATTAGAATAACCCGCCCCCATTGCTTGTAGGGTGTAATCGACGGTAATGGTCTTCAATTCACGTTGGCCATTCAACAGTTCGGTCACACGGTAGCGCCACACCACATCGTTAAAGTCGTAGTCACCCATTAACGGCCAGCGATCTTCGAATGCCATCGTCGCATAAGTATCGGAGCTTGGATAAACCGACGTCACTGTGACCTCTGGGTTGTTCTCTTGGACCAACACTTCGTATTTCGAGTCAGTAGTGCCATCGGTGTTCACGCCATCCACAGCCGAGAAAGGTGAAATGTCCACGGTGAAAATCAAGTCGTTGAAGTCGTTATCGCCACTCGGACGGCGAATGTCTTCAAAACCAAGCACCAAAAATTCATTCTCAGTATCCAAGAACGCAACGTTATGGCGGCGGTAATTAGCGGTCGTCTCTGGATTCAAACTGGATAAACTGTAAAAAGGGGTGTTCCAAGGGCCAAGGTAAGGAATGTTGTTATAGGTACTCACATACCAACCATTCGGGATGACGAAAAACGCAAGCGTCTGACCCGCAGTTAACTGCACATCGAGATCGATAGTGTCACCTTCCTGCATGTCACCATCTGGCGCTTTCGAAGCATTTGGGAAAATAACCATGTGCGTTTCGATATCGTCTTTGCTAGTTGGTGGATTGTTAGTGTCGTAGACAAAATAGCCTAGCGAATTTCGATAGCCAGCCCCCTCATTAAGAAAAGTCACTGAGGCCGTCGCGTACTCAGCGCCATCAAGCTCGTCATCGATATCAATATTTGAATAGCGTTCCGGTGCAATAAACGCACTGTTAACGTAAGTCCCTTCAGGAAGCATCGAGTACACATTGGTCAACGTGTCCTGAGGTAAGGTTTCCGCAATAGAAGTGGTCTCTAATGGTTTACCTTTGATGGTGTAGTTTGCATTGTCACTGCCTGATTCGAACGATAAATCACTGGTAGTGAGCGCGTATCCGGACATGGATACGCAACAACTGGTTAGCGCAATAAGTTTCCCTGCTTTCATGTTATTCCCCTCATCAACTGAATCGTTGGTCGTAGAGGGTTAACGCAAATATGATGCCGAAATTACCTCATTTAAAAACATGGAGTTATATTGATTTAAATATCATTCTCATTTTGAGAATTAAGCTGATAGGCAAAGTGAAGCGAAATGGGAAGAGAAGAAACAAATGCGAGAAGCAGACACCTGAAACAAAAAGAGCGCCCAGAAAGACGCTCTTAATATCGATGAATTTGACTCTATGAACGCGACGCCATTGGGTGGCTTGGGCTCATTTCTAGCAAGTCCCACAGGTTGCCATAGAGATCTTCAAACACGGCGACTGTGCCGTAGTCTTGCTTCGCTGGCGGGCGAACAAACTTAATACCCTGCTCTACCATTCGGTTGTAATCACGCCAGAAGTCATCTGTATTCAAAAATAGGAACACACGTCCACCAGTTTGGTTACCGATGAAGTCATGCTGCTCTGGCTTAGACGCTTTGGCTAGCAATAATGTCACACCATTAGAACCCGGTGGAGAAACCACAACCCAGCGCTTATCTTGCTCTGGTTGGTAAGTATCTTCCACCAGCTCAAACTTCAGCTTATTCACATAAAAATCAATCGCTTCATCGTAATCTTTTACGACCAAAGCAATATGGATAATGGATTGTTTCATCGCGTTATACCTTTAGTTTTCCGCTGATAACCGTCTTTGCGGAGCCAATCAGTTTAATACGTCCGTTTTCTAACAACTCGGTTTGTAAATGTCCACCGCGTGCCGACGCTTGATAAGCGCGGTACTGATTTTGACCGAGCTTCTGCGCCCAAAACTGAGTCAGTGCGCAGTGAGCTGAGCCCGTAACAGGATCTTCGTTCACGCCCACCCAAGGAGCGAAGTAGCGTGAGATAAAGTCGAGGTCTGGGGAATTCGACTGAGCAGTTACCACCACGCCGCGCCCTTGAATGTTCTTTAATGCATCAAAGTTAGGCTCGAGTTCCAACACGGTTTGTTCACAGTCGACTTCAATAAAGCCTTTGCTATCAAACTGAGCGTAAGAAACCACTTGCTCCGCTTTCAATCCAAGTGCCGCTAGCAACGTAGCGTCTTGTTCAACATCCATTTCAAGCTGAGTCGAAGGAAAGTCGAGCTCAATTGTCAACTCGTTTACTTTTGCATGAAGCTCACCAGAGAGAGTTTGAAAGGCAATGGTATCGCCAACCTTCGCTAATCCTTGTTCTTTTAAGATTTGCGCTGTGGCTAATGTGCCATGACCACATAGCGCCACTTCTACCTTAGGTGTGAACCAACGCAGTCGCATGTCTTTCAAACAGAGAAAAGCGGTTTCTGATACCGCCATTTCTTCAGCGATAGAGAACATCAATGCCTCTGGTAACGGTTCTGGTGAGAGGCAGACTCCTGCAGGGTTTCCTTTAAAAGGTTCGGTGGTGAAAGAGTCCACTTGGTAGATATCGAGATCCATGATGCGCTTCCTAATACTGCTATTTTGGCAAGATGCCAAACAGCTTATCGGTTTCATGGTAAAGCGACAATGCATGCCCTGTTTGTTCTTGCAAAACACAAACAAAAGGCACCCTTTGCGGTGCCTTTTTACATTCTGATGCTTGTTCAGCTCAAACCAATAACGTTCAATTTGCCTGAACGAAACTTTAAAATTACTAGATATAATTAACCATTCATATTGGATATCTTATTCCCGTGCTTTGACGGACATCAAAAACAAATCGTTTTTCCTGCCTCTTCAACACTTCTTTGGATGCTCACCCAAAGAAAATAAATAATAAAAATCAAACTCATAGGTATTCAATATGAAACAGCCTTTAAAAACGTTAGTGCTGGCTCTAGGGTTATCCTTAGGTGCAGCCAACTGTTACGCATTAACTGTCGAACCGCTCGAAAAAGATTTTACTTTGCAGCTACTCGGATCCGGCGGACCAATCTCTGATGACCTTCGTGCATCTTCTGGTGAACTGGTTTGGTGGAAAGGAAAATCACGCGTGATGATCGATGCCGGTGGTGGTGTTTATCTGCGTTTCGGCCAAGCAGGCGGCAAACTGGAAGACTTAGACTTCCTTGGTTTAAGCCATTTCCACACCGACCACGTCGCCGACGTTCCTGCCTTATTAAAAGGTGGCTACTTCTTTGACCGTCAAGATCCCCTCGATATCGCGGGCCCAGAAGCAGGCTCTGCATTTCCTAGCTTAACCGGTTACATGAAAGCGCTTTTCGACGGTGATGAAGGCGCGTACGCATATCTGAACGGTTTGTTTGATGGCAGCGATGGCTTGTTCCCAGTCACCATTACTGATGTGCCATACAAAACGTCCCAAGGCACCAAGGTGTACGAGCAAGATGGGTTAACCATTTACGCTCTCGGCATCCCACACGGTGACGTACCTTGTCTCGCTTTCCGAATCGAAAGTGCCGAAGGCGTAATGGTGATTTCCGCCGACCAAAACGGCAGTAACCCTGACTTCATCGACTTCGCTAAAGGTGCCGACATTTTATTGATGCCATTGGCAATTCACGAAGAAGCAGACGAAGTCTCGTCATTTATGCACGCTAAGCCATCGGTTGTCGGCAAGATCGCCGCAGAAGTAAATCCAAAACTCTTGGTGCTTAACCACTGGATGGGCTTAGGTCTAAAACTCAAACCCGCTTCCATCAAGATCGTCAAAGAGTACTACCACGGTCAAGTTATCGCTGGTCACGACTTATCTAGCTACCCAATGAGCGCAGCGAAGGAGATATCTCATGAACAATAAACTCGCTCTATCTATCGCGATGACGTCTGTCATTACTTTGAACTCAGGCATGGCGTTTGCCGATGCTCCCACCGAGGCTCCTGTTGAAGCTCAATCCAGCTCTCAACATGGCGGTAAGTGTGCGGCTGGTAAATGTGGTACAGAGAAACGCTTCGAGAAACAAGAGTTAAAAGATGATCCGCAAGGCCGTTTGGTACGCGCCCGAGACGGTAAATGTGGTGTGACAGGTGAAGGTATTAACCCTTCGGCTGAAACCATCAAATTAACCAAAAGCAAAATCACAGGTGGGGTATGCGGACAATAACCGATACATCAAAAGGGATTGGGCTGCGCAGCGAACACGTTGATTTGCTGTGTCAGTTGCCCGAGCACCCAGATATCGATTTCCTCGAATTGGCACCGGAAAACTGGATGAATATTGGCGGCTTGAAACGTGAACAACTGCAAGACATTGCAAAATATTATCCTCTTGTCGCTCATGGCTTGAGCTTATCGATTGGTGATTGCCAACCGTTAAACGAGTCTTTTGTACGAGACGTCGCACGCTTTCTCGATGAATTTAATATCGACATCTATAGCGAACATCTGAGTTTCTCTAGAGACAATCAGGGCTATTTGTATGAACTGCTTCCGATCCCTCGACATAAAGAGAACATTCCGTATTTGGTCGAACGCATTCAACGCGTGCAAGACATTGTTCAGCGTCCATTGGCGTTAGAGAATATCTCTTACTACCACGATTACGGACATGAAATGCCAGAGGGCGAGTTTATCGCTGAAGTGAGTGAGCGCAGTGGATGTAAGTTGCTTATCGACATTAACAATGTGTTCGTCAACAGCCGAAATCATCATTTCTGCCCTTACGACATGCTGAGCACTTTACCAAGCGATGCGATTCGTTATTACCACATTGCGGGTCACTTGAAAGAGCGTGACGACTTCTTGCTCGATACCCATGGTAAACCAGTACCTGATGAAGTGATTGATCTGGCTCGTTATACCTACTCGGTGCATGGCGGTAAGCCTTTGCTTCTTGAACGCGACCACAATGTGCCGTCGCTGCTTGTTCTGGCCGAAGAGCTTCGCTGTATTCATGGTGAGATCTTGGATTTCAGCCAAACCCTCGAAGTGTTGTGTAAGGAGGTGCTCAATGCTTAAACCTCCGAGCAAAATGCGCGCGCAAACCGAGTCCCTAACGGCTCTGATTCGCACGCCTATGAATCAGCATGCGCTGTGTCGATATAGCGAATTTATCCGCGACAACATCTTGGGTGTCGTTGCGAATACGTTCCCTCTATTTTCTTCGCAGTTCGCTGATGAACAACTTGAACACATGGTGGATGACTTTGTGGTGATGCACGGTGCATCCGAGCCTGAGTTTCATCATATTGCCACCGAGTTTGTTCAATTTTTGCAGCAGAAAGCGCATCAAGATTCCAGCTCCATATCTGCCGATCAGGAGGCGTTGTTGGAATATGAATGGGTGGCGTTCAATGTAGAAATTGACACCTTAGTCGCGGCATTTACTTCTTCACCGAATCAGATATTCGAAGAGAGCCAAGTGCTGCAACTCAACCCAACATTAAAGCTGGTCGAAGTGCCTTTCTTGTTGCATCAAGACTCCGTGACCTTCTTAACTGACAGGCGTCATCCTGTGTTTTATGGCGTGTTTCGGAACTCACAGCATCATGTGGTATCGCAAAAGCTCAGAGAAGTGGATGTCGCATTGATTCAGCTATTACAACAGCAACCAAACCTGACTCTGGCGCAACTACAACAAATGATTGCTCAGCAACTCGCCAGATTCAGTTTCATGGAGTGGGCTCAACACTTCAGTGAACTAGGACTCGTCAGCGTCCGCCCTTCAGGAGAAAAATTATGATTAAGTCAGCCCTCAATTGGTTCGACGGTCTCGTCGAGAAGTGCAAAAGATACGATTACTTAGCGTTACTTGCGATTCGTCTCTACCTCATTCCAGTCATTTTTGTTGGCGCTCGATCTAAGGTGCTGGGTTTCTCTGGCACCGTCGCGTGGTTTGGCGCGTCCACTGCAGATGGTGGTTTGAACTTACCATTTCCCGAGTTGTTGGCGTTTCTTGCCGCAGGTACGGAAGTGCTTGGCTGTATTTGTATCGCTTTGGGTTTGTTTACCCGAGTGATGTCGATTCCGATGATTTTCTTGATGAGTGTTGCGAGCGCAATGGTGCACTGGAAACACGGTTGGGATGCTATCGCTACTGGCGGCATGGAAGCAACGGTACGTTTGAACGGCTTTATTGAATGGTTAGCAACTAACTTCCCAGGTCGATACAACTACATCACCGAATTGGGTGACCCAGTAATGCTCAACAACGGTATGGAGTTCGCAGCGACCTACTTTGTGATGTTGCTGGTGCTGTTCTTCTACGGCGGTGGTCGCTACGTAAGCTTGGATTACTGGCTGAGAAAACCTTTCTCTCGCACGCCAGCAAAAGCCTAACTCAAGCGCCCCAAGCCTTAACGCTTAATTAAACAGACTAATAATAACCTTATCTAACCCGCTACTCTGGTAGCGGGAAGGAGTCCTTATGTTTGCAGATGTCGTTGATCTGTCGCGGTTTCAGTTCGCTAGTACCGCACTCTATCATTTTATATTCGTTCCACTGACCATAGGTTTGTCTTTCTTGCTGGCCGTTATGGAGTCTTTGTACGTCATGACGGGAAAAACCATCTACAAAGACATGACCAAGTTCTGGGGTAAGTTATTCGGGATTAACTTCGCCGTGGGCGTCGCGACCGGTCTTACCATGGAGTTTCAATTTGGTACCAACTGGGCGTATTACTCTCACTATGTGGGCGATATTTTCGGGGCACCGCTCGCTATCGAAGCCTTGATTGCCTTCTTCCTCGAATCCACCTTAGTCGGTATGTTCTTCTTCGGTTGGGATCGATTATCAAAACGCCAACACTTGTCGGTTACTTGGCTGACAGCTCTGGGTTCTAACTTCTCTGGGTTGTGGATTTTGATGGCAAATGGCTGGATGCAAAACCCAGTCGGCGCGGAATTTAATTACCAAACCATGAGAATGGAAATGATCAACTTTGCTGATGTGGTGTTTAACCCTGTCACGCAAGTGAAGTTTGTTCATACCGTGGCTGCCGGTTACACCACAGGTGCTTTGTTTGTGATGGGCATCAGTGCTTACTACTTACTTAAAGGTCGAGATATCTCGTTCGCTCGCCGTTCGTTTGCGGTGGCGTCCGCATTTGGCATGGCTGCGATTGTGTCTACATTGATGCTAGGTGATGAATCGGGTTACGAGCTTGGTGACGTGCAACAGGTAAAACTGGCGGCAATTGAGTCCGAGTGGCACACCGAAGAAGCACCCGCCTCGTTCACGCTATTTGGCTTACCAAACCAAGAAACTATGGAAACCGACTACGCCATTAAGATTCCATATTTAATGGGGATCATCGCAACTCGCTCGCTGGATGAACCTGTGATGGGCTTACGCGATCTGATGGCACAGAACGAAGATCGTATCCGCGATGGTATCCAAGCTTACGGCATGCTAGAGGAACTTCGCGCAGGTAACGACAGTCCTGAAAACATCGCTCAATTCGATGAGATGAAGAAAGATCTCGGCTACGGTCTGCTCTTGAAGAAATACACTGAGAACGTCACCGACGCGACTGAAAGTCAAATCAAGCAAGCGGCGCAAGACACGATTCCTCAAGTAGCACCTCTGTTCTGGAGCTTCCGAATCATGGTGGCTTGTGGGGTATTGATGTTCGCCATTATCGGTTTGTCTTTCGTCCAAGTCTGCCGCAGAAAATTGGGTTCGAGCCCTTGGTTATTGAGAGCAGCACTATGGGCGATCCCATTACCTTTCATAGCTTGTGAAGCGGGTTGGTTCGTTGCTGAATACGGACGTCAGCCATGGGCAATTGGTGAGGTGCTTCCGGTCAATATGGCGGTATCTAACCTCGCACCAAGTGACATTTGGATTTCGCTCGGCTTTGTTTATGTGCTCTACACAGCGTTCTTGATTGTAGAAATGTTCTTGATGGTGAAGTTTGCCAAACGTGGACCAAGCGTGCTTAAAACAGGTCGCTATCACCATGAAGAAAACAACGAAAAAGACAAACAATCCGACACATTCAAACTGATTGATCAGCACTAAGGAGGCACTATGTTTGATTACGAAAACCTACGCCTATTTACTTGGGCGGTCGTTGGTGTGCTGTTGATTGGTTTCACCATCACTGACGGATTCGATATGGGGGTAGCCGCGCTGCTCCCAGTTATGGGGAAAAAGAACCTCGAACGTCGCGTAATGCTTAACGCTATCGCGCCACACTGGGACGGCAACCAAGTTTGGCTGATCACCGCTGGCGGTGCCATCTTCGCGATATGGCCCTTGGTATACGCCGCAGCGTTCTCCGGATTCTATATTGCCATGCTGTTAGTGCTCGCATCCCTTTGGTTGCGTCCTATAGGTATGGATTACCGAGCTAAAATCGATAATCCGCAATGGCGCAACGCGTGTGATATCGCCTTGTTCATCAGCGGTGTGATTCCACCGATTATCTTTGGGGTTGGCTTCGGTAACTTGTTGGTCGGCGTACCGTTCGAGTTAAACAACTTGCTGATGTTGGATTATCAAGGTGGGTTCTTTGACTTGCTTACTCCATTCCCAATTCTGTGTGGCTTAGTGAGTTTGACCATGGTGGTGACACAAGGGGCTACTTTCCTTCAAATGAAAACCAAACATGAGCTGCGCAGTCGAGCACAAAACATCACGTTGTGGGGCGCGGGTGCAACCATGTTGCTATTTATGTTTGGCGGTTTGTTCGCGGCATCGCAATCGGGTTACATCATCATAGGCGCGATGCTTAAAGATGGCATTTCAAACCCACTCAACAAACAAGTGGTGAGCATCGCGGGTGATTTATTGCATAACTTCAGCGAAATGCCGCAACTTTGGTTGATTCCATTTACTGCGGTAACGAGCTTACTGGTGTGTTTTTGGGCAACGGTCTCTCGCCGTGCTGGGGTGGCGTTTACTATGTCGAGCATTGCGATTGCTTGCATCATCTTAACGGCAGGCGTCACCTTGTTCCCGATGATCATGCCATCAAGCAT
This sequence comes from Vibrio sp. CUB2, assembly GCF_001557945.1. Lineage (NCBI taxonomy): Bacteria > Pseudomonadati > Pseudomonadota > Gammaproteobacteria > Vibrionales > Vibrionaceae > Vibrio > Vibrio sp. CUB2. Next base: position 362,601 of record NZ_LNRB01000001.1, read on the forward strand.
CAACCCATCGCACAGCTTAACGTTATGGGATGCGACATCGAGTGAGAAAACGCTCGGCATTATCTCTATCGTTGCCATCATCGTTGTGCCTGTGATTCTGGGCTACACCGCATGGTGTTACTACAAAATGTTCGGACGTTTGGATAACAACTACATCCGCAGCAACAGCTCATCGCTCTATTAAGGAGGCAAGTATGTGGTACATGTGTTGGGTACTTGGCGTATTACTCGCCTGCGCCTTTGGTGTCATCAATGGTTTATGGCTAGAGAACACAGGACGCTTTGAAGAGGAAGAGTTCTAACCTCTCACTTCAGAACGGAACATTCCCAATAACAAACGCCCTCAATCACGAGGGCGTTTGTTCATCTCAATGAGCTTACTCTGCCGACAATCGATAGCGGCGCACTTCGTATTGGTCTTGTTCTGAATAGAATGTATTGAGGAACTCGCCACCCGCTTTTTCGATCACGCGTCTTGATGCGGTATTGTTCACATCACAAGTGACGACAGCAAAGTCCTTAATGATTTCGGTTTTCACCCAATTCAACATGAATGTGGCGATGCCTTTACCTTGAGCATCTGGCGCAGTTTCGTAACCAATGTGCCCAATCACATTTTCAAGGTAGTCGTTATTCCCATCACGAACTCGAATCGAACCAAGTATCATCCCTTCTTCGATACAGAAGTATGTCGAAGACGGCGTCCAACCTTCAGGCAAACCTTCTCCCTTCGCGTATCCAATTCGTTTTTTCAGCAGCGCTTCGCTGTCGCTTTGGGCGGCGACGTACATTTCCATTTCCGCATGAGCACACTTTTCAACATACTGCTCAAACGCCTCTAAATGGTTGAGGTTGGCTTTGACTATTTGCATGATCGCTCTCCTCACCAGACATTCATTTTGAAATACAACAAGAAGCAGGTAATAAATATTAAGCCGCACCATGCGAAAAAGATCTTCGCTTTTTGCTCTGCACTGGCTTCTTCTGGATCAGGTTGCAGGATGAAGTAATAACAAACGATGGGAATGAGTTCGTAGGTTTTAGCAATGTATTGATGCCCCATTTCAAGAAATGGCGGGACGTACAAATACACCACGGTGTAAGCAATGAAATAAAGTGTACCAAGAATGCGGTGCAAACCGATGGATTGGCCTTCTCGGAAAAACCAAACTAATGCTGCCAAACCAGCGAAGACTGCGACGAGTAAAAACATCCGTTCTTCTACCCTTCTTTTTGAAACTGTCTCCTACCCTATTGAAACCACTCAATTAATCAAATGGTTATGTTGCCAAACACGATAAAGCTCAAACAGATTTGCTCAGTAAGCCTAGATCGAGGATTGATTGGCTTTCTTCCACTGCAAGGGGGGGATGCCATTCGCGCGTTTAAAGGCACGTACAAACTGAGTGGCATCAGCGTATCCCAAGTGCACGGCAATATCTCCAACGGCACTGTTTCTTTGAATCAAAACGCGTTTGGCAAAGGCAAAGTTGAGCACCTCTTTTACCTCTCGAAAACTGGTGCCTTCTTGCTTCAAACTGCGCTGCACCGTGCGCTTTGAAATGCCAATTAACTCGCTAAACACTTCCAAAGACATATCAACTCGCCCTACATACGCCGCCAAAGCTTGCTCAACATAGTAAGCAAAAGGCTTGTCTTCCGCGCATACATTTATGCTATCGATCCCTTCTAAAGCGGGATACTCCAACGCTAAATGTTCTTGACCAAGAAACTGCGGAATATCACTCCTGATTTGGAGCTCAGTTAAAGGCTGGCCTTGCGGGTGAAGCAGATAGTAAGCGCTCGGCTCTTGCAGATTTGGGTACCAAGCTTTCATATACGCATGAAGATAAACCGTTAGAAACAACTCGGCTTCTATTTGCTCAAAGGCACTAGCATGAGCTTCTACTCGAGTGACATGAGCTGACGTTTCAACATTCAAGGCTCTTAGCCCTAAGCTCGTTATGACGTTTTCCGACGTGGCTTGATTGAACTTCAAATTAATACTCGCGTGCTTCGAGATACGTTGTAATGAAGAGACAAATACCGTTGCGCCTAAGTGCTGCCCCAACCCAGATAGCAACCGAGAAAAAGCATGGAAAGGAATGAACTCAGCCGTTGAAGTGTCTAGCGCAAATGGCATGTCCGCTTGCTCTTGCAATAGCGCCAATGCTTTAGGCTCCAGAGCTAACTGCCCAAGAAAATCATACACGATTGTTTTTCTAATCAATGGGATGGAATGACTCACACCTTCTCCTAGGTTCAACGCGTCTCTTTTCATTACACGACTTCTGACGTTACTTGACTGGCTTTTCAAAAGATAGAACACGTGGCGCAAAATGCACATTTTTACATTCATAACTGACTAAGATAACCACATCGCTTGAGTGAAGTTAAGGCAAAAATTTGAGCCATAGATCGTATTTCACATCAAGTTTCCGTTATCGCTTGGAGATTGGCAGCAAGAACGTGAGTTTTGACTAATATTCAATTAGTTGAATTAAACCATTCACGACAAAAGCCATCTCTAAACGCTAGATGCACCCATCAAAATAAACGGACTTACACTCACTATTGAGAGGTTACTATGATCAAGAAAATGTCATTGGCAGCAATCACTATCGCCGTATCAATGGGCTCCGCTTACGCCAGCGTAGAAAGCAAAACGTGGCCAGCTTCAGACAAAGCGAAAGCCTTTGTTCAAGACACCATTGTGATTGGCATGCTAGCAAGCCCTTATGGTGCTGGTTGGACAGACGATCAACAACTTCTCGATTACTTCCAGTTAGCACGCGACAACGGAATTACTGGTCATGAATACACAATTACTGCGGCTGACCATAACTTTGATGACTTCATTTTCCACCACCACAAACACCGTGCAGCCATGGCGAAAGAACCAGACAACTTTATTGTTGCCCACTCCAACCAAGACATTGAGAAAGCGCACGTAGAAGGCAAAACGGCCGTTCTTTGGAATAGCCAAACTGCCACAATTTTGGAAGAAGACGTGACTCGTATGGCGCTGCTTAAAGACATGGGTTTGAAAAGCATGATCTTGGCGTACAACGATATTTTTCGTACCGGTTCAGGTCAATTAGCTGCCTATAATGGTCGCGATATTGGCTTAACGCCTTGGGGCCAATCAGTGATCGATGAGATGGTGAAATACCGCGTAATTCTCGACTTGAGCCATACCGGTTCCAAGACCGCCAATGATGCGATGGATTACATGGAAAAGAATCATGCTGGAACGCCATTTATCTACTCTCACTCAGTCCCTGCGGGTTTGTATAAGAGTGAACCCGATGCGACTCCAAAAGGCTGTTACCGTGCAATCCCTGATGATGAAGCAATTCGTGCTGCGAAATCTGGCGGATATGTATCTCCAACCTTTACCGAGTGGATGATGGATGGTGTATGGCCTGAGGACATTTCACCAAAACAAGCGGCAGATATGATTGATTACTATGTGAAATTGGTTGGTGTTGACCATGTTGGTATCGCTACCGATGACATGTTCTCGACAAAAGGCGTGGTCGATTTTGCGACGAAAAACGCCAAGATGTATGACGATGGCGGCTACATGATTGACGCCTTCAACAAGGGAGCAACAGGCAACGGCGAACTATCCAAGATCTTAGCCGCAATTACTGATGACTTATGGGCACGAGGCTACAGCAACGAAGACTTGGCGAAGATTTACGGTGGTAACAAGATGCGAGTATACGCTCAAGTTTCCGAAGGCGTCGACCCAAAAGCGTTCCAAGAGCAGTATTCAAAACGCTTGGAAATACTGACAAAAATGCGCCGCGAGCATATGGGTAAATAAACTCATACCAAAACGCAAAAAGGCACCGATTGGTGCCTTTTGTTTTACTTAGTGAGTGTACTTACAGCTCGTGCTCAGTACGTGCGATGATGTCGTCTTGAGCATCTGGTGATAGCGCGGTGAAGAAGGCTGAGTAACCTGCGACTCGCACAACAAGATCACGATATTGTTCAGGGTTCTTCTTCGCAGCTAGCAAGGTCTCACGAGAGACGATGTTGTACTGCACGTGCCAACCTTTGTGGTGGTTGAAGAAGGTACGAATCAACATAGAAAGCTTGAGCTTATCCCCTTCAGACTCAACCGCTGCCGGGCTTAACTTCTGGTTAAGCAGCACGCCACCAAGGATCTTGTTCGCTTGGATCTTACCGACCGAGTTGTACACAGCCGTTGGACCTAAACGGTCTGAGCCAGATGACGGGCTTGCACCTTCAGCTAACGGCGTTTTCGCTTTACGACCATCTGGCGTTGCCATGGTTGAAGCACCGAATGGGACGTTTGCCGAAATACTTGATGTACCTGCGTAGTAACCGCCGCCAATTGGACCACGACCATGACGCGTATTAACGAACTGCTCTAGCTCATCAATGTACACTTGGTACGCGTCTGCCAGTAGTTGGTCTACTGCGTCATCATCGTTACCGTATTTTGGTGCAAAGTTGATAAGACGTTGGCGAAGCTGTTCGTTCTCCATGCCGTCGAAATCTTCAGCCAATGCTTTTGCCAACTCTGGTTGGGTGATTTGCGCATCATCGAAAACAAGGTGCTTGATGGCGGCTAGGCTGTTACCTAAGTTGGCGATACCGACTTGCAAGCCAGATACCCAATCGTATTTCGTGCCACCTTCTTTCACAGTTTTACCGCGAGCCAAACAGTCATCCACTAGTGTTGAACAGAAGATGTCTTGAGCTTGCTGTTCAAGTACGCTGTCGACGACTGTATCAATCTCAATCGATTTACGGGTGTAGTAGCGGATTTGCTCTGCCCAAGAAGCCGTCACTTGCTCAAAGTTCTCAAAGTTGCCTTTTGCTAATGACTTATCGTGCGGCAAGAAAGCTTTACCCGTTGTTGCATCCACACCTTCATTCAATGAAGCGAGCAGGATACGAGCGAAGTTAATGAAGCTCATGCCCGTACAACGGTAACCCCATTTGCCTGGAACCGCCGTCTCGATACAGCCGATAGATGCGTAGTTGTAAGCGTCTTCTTTCTCTACGCCAAGCTTGATGAATTCAGGAATGACAATCTCATCGTTGTTGAAAGCAGGCATGCCGAAACCGCATTTAATCACTTCGATACAACCCATTAAGAATTCTTGGTTCAAACCTTCATGGTAACGCACACTCAAGTTAGGTTGCGTCGAACGTAACTGACCACAAGATTCCAGAATCGCCCAAGAAAGTGGATTCACTGCGTCTTCAGGCTCACCCTTTTCATTCAACTTCTGACCGCCAATACACACGTTTTGGTACAGCGGAGAACCTGCGGAGGCTTTTGAGTGTGCGCCAGAGCGAATCTTGTTCACTTCAAGTAGCTTCAACCAACAGCTTTGTAAAAGCTCTAGTGCAAAGTCTTCTTCAATCGCGCCGTTTTCGATATCACGAACATAAAACTCGTTGAGGAATTGGTCCATACGACCGAAAGAAACCGAGTGACCGTTCGATTCGATTTGTAGCATCAACTGAACGAAGTAGCTTAATTGCAGTGCTTGCCAGAAGTTTTCTGGTGCGTGGCTTGCTACATGACGACAGTTTGCCGCAATGCTTTCTAACTCAGCTTTGCGCAGCGGGCGTGTCTCTTCTAGCGCCATTTTTGCCGCCAATTCAGCGTAGCTCACCATGTGGTCTTGAATGGCAAGCAGTACAATTTCGACCGACTTGTAGAACTGCTCTTTCTTCAAGCCTTCAAAGGTCGAAACATCATTGTTAGCACAGTGCTGACGAACATCCTCTAACAAACCGTTCATGCCTAGCTTCAAGATTTTCTCGTTATCCACCGCAAGGTGCGCATCACCCGAAGTCATGTTGCCTTCAGCTTTAATGATGGTGCTGGCTAAGATCTCTTGCTGCTCATCAGTGAACAAGCCGTAACAACGGTCTTGAACGGTTTTACCGCGCCAGTACGGTGTGATGCTGTGGATGCTTTGCTTATCTTCTTCAGTGACCGCAAAGCCTGCACCAGGACGGTCGGCTAGCTCATCAATTTCCGCTTCAATCCAACGTACAGTGTATTCTGGGAAAATAGGCGCAGCGCGTACTTTGCTCGCTTGGTTACCGACGATTAACTCATCATGCTTAATCCAAATCGTACGAGTGCGTAAGTGCTCTTGCAGTGCTAGCGCACGTTGGACAATTACAGGTTTGTCTTCGTTCGCTTGATAAGCACGAGTGTATGCCTCTGCACGCTCGGTACAGACAGGTGGCGTTACGATATTTACCAGTGCCGATTTGTGCGCTTTGATACGCTCAGGAAGGTAATTCAGGTCCATAGTTAACCTCTTACAATCACGTTAAGTTGGGTGTTTTCGCTTGCGTATTGCATGGCGCTTTCTAGCAGTTCTGGTTTGTTTAATGGCTTGTCAGAACACTCGTAAGGCATATCGAGCAAACGGTATTTATTGATGCCGAGCGTGTGGTACGGCAGCAAGTGAAGTTCTTGGCAGCTTTCTAGTGAAGCCGCAAAATCGATGATGTCTTTCAACTCTTCGATGGTGTCATTGAACCCCGGCACAACGGGAACACGAATCACAATGCGCTTCGCGATAGGTGCCAGTTTTCGGAAATTATCTTTGATGCGTTTTAGTGAACCTTTCGCCCAGCTAAGAAACTTTTCTTCGTCGGTATGTTTTAAATCCGCCAACCAGCAATCAATATGCGGCGCGGCTTTTTCGACGTTCTTCCACGGCACATGCATGCACGATTCAATAGCGGTAGAGACTTGGTTGTCATGCAGACGCTGCGCGAGTTCTGCCACCAAATCCGCTTGCATGAGAGGCTCACCACCGGAGAAGGTCACGCCACCTTGGCTTTGGTCGTAGAAAGGTTTGTCTTTCATCAAGGTGTCGAACAGCATGTCTGATTTTGCCTCTTCACCGCAGACAGTCAGTGCTTGCGTAGGACAGACGTTTCGAAGCGCGATCAGTTGGTCTTCTTTGATGGCTTTGCGATTGATGATGATCTGGTTGTCGATACGTTGAATACCATCACCCACCGTTTCACTATCCGCTGTAGATTGAGTTGTGGCTTGATAAGCAGAAACGCACAGCTGGCAATCTTCCATGCAGCTTCGCTGATCAAACAACAGTGAATGCTTTTCGCTGCGACTTTCTGGGTTTTGACACCAAGGGCAAGACAAGCTGCATCCTTTAAGAAAAAGAATGGAACGAATGCCATCGCCATCATGGGTAGAGAATCGTTGGATATTGAAATACATCTCTGCTTGCCTCTTGGTCTGTGCTACCGCTGTGTACCTAATTCGTTTCTTTCTTGCTGGTTAAGTCTTATGAACGGCTTTTCTTTGTTCGAACTGAAAGCTTCATTTGAGCGTTTACAAGTTTCACTTAACTTTCATTTAATGAAATTATTATAGTTTCAAATGAAATTTCAATTGATCAAAATCAAGATCTCGTTCGATTGTCAGATCTATAGTGATCCCATCATCAAAACGAAGATTTTGTTTAAGGTAGAAACCATGATTGAACTTTATTTAGATACTGCTGATGTGGCAGAAGTAAAACGCTTTAACCAGTGCCTACCGCTAAAAGGCGTGACGACAAACCCAAGCATTTTGGCGAAGTCAAAACGGGGGCTGAATGAAACCCTAGCAGGCATGCAAGAAGCACTTGGCGGTACACCTCGCTTTCACGCTCAAGTCGTGAGTTCAACCGTCGAAGGTATGCTGGCAGAAGCGCGCCAACTGAATGAATTGCCTTACGATATGGTGGTAAAAGTGCCAGCAACAGAAACCGGCTTAGCGGCAATTAAGCTAATGAAAAAAGAAGGAATTCAGGTTCTTGCTACGGCTATCTATTCAGCTCAACAAGGTTTCCTTGCAGCACTGTGCGGTGCAGACTACCTAGCACCTTACGTAAACCGCATTGATGCGATGAACGGCAACGGTGTTGAAGTGGTCGCGGATCTTCAATTGTTGCTCGATCAAAACCAACTACCAGCGAAGATTTTGGCAGCCAGCTTCAAGAACACTCAACAAGCGATGGAAGTGATGAAACTGGGTATAGAAGCCATTACATTACCAACCGATGTGGCGGCACAAATGTTCGCTCACCCAGCAGTAAAACCGGCGGTTGAACAGTTCGATAAAGACTGGAAAGAGACGTTCGGCGATAAACTTTCATTTGAAAGCTGATTAAAAGTAAGAACTATAGATCTTAGTTAATAAAGGGAATCTCAACTCACCCTGTGCGTCGGTGAGTTTAAGATTCCCTTTTGTATTTCAAATAAAGAGGTGAGGTTTACAGCAGTTCTCTATTGGTCAGTGACCAAAGGTACACGTGCTTGAGTAAACTGGTTTTGAGCCTCTTACGAATACCTCGTTTGGAATGGCGGAGTCGGTTTGGTAGCACAATAGCTTTCATCTCGGTTTTCATTTCTTTTCCATCCACCAACACAGTAGACCTCCGATGCAGTAAGCCAGCAGATCTTTCCAATCAAATGTAGCGCCAAAAATTACAGCCAGAGGCGATGAAGATTCGATACCAAGCCAAGCTGCGACCTGAAGCAATTGCCCCAACTCGACAGCAAACGCAATCAACACCACCAATGAAACCAGCCAGTTAACGGGCATAGAGAACATACTTGCAAGAAAGTAGTAGAGCCAAACCACAACGAGAACATCACCAACTGTCGGACGAATAAAGCTGTCTCGAACATAGAGCGCAATAATGACCAATGCGATAAAACACACCAAGCTTTTCAGTCCATTTTTTGCAGATAATCGCAGGTGGATAGCGGATGTCTCTTCCACCATATCGCTTGGCTGACCAGTGAGAGTTGCTCGCTTAAACGTCTTCATGATTCGCCTTTGCACTTTCTTCTGCTTTCTTGTTTCGTGCGTACCAGTCGACGTTGCGTGTAATGACCATAGTGAAGCTCAAAATCGCGAAACACAGTAATGTCCCCATAACCAATGCGTAGCTTTCTGCTTGTAGCAAGCCAAACAGTAATCCGTAGAGAGTGAGCAAACACGCTCCGAACATCGCGCCGTGTTTGGTGTTGCTCAACATACCGCTCACGTACACACTTAAAAGCCCTGTCGATGCGACTGCTGATACCACATACGCCCAGTTAAAGCCGAGGTGTTCACTCATCGAAATCAGCAACAGATAGAAAAGCGCTAAAGCCAGACCAATAAAGCCGTATTGCACAGGGTGAACCGGACGCGCTTGGAACAGCTCCAGCAAGAAGAAACTCGCAAACACTAATGTGATAACCAACAGTGAATAGTTTACAGCTCGGTGGGATTTCAAATAGTGGTCAACGGGATCAATCAAATCTACGCCCATTTGCCGCTGTTCAAGCTCGTGACAAGCGTGATTCGATGACAAACAGCTTTGGAACAGCTGCGCGATATTGGTAGAGAAGTTATTGCTCGCCCATTGTGCATTAAATCCATCTTCGGATACCTCTGACGACACTGGTAAGTAATCACCGATAAAGCTTGGATGCGCCCATGCTGAAGAGAGCTCAACTGTTGTTTGACTGCCGATTGGCGTGACTTGAAGTTGCCCCATCCCTTGCAGCAAGAAGTTAAGATCGAAAGCCAAAGGTTGCTCTATGTTCAGGTCAGCGAGAGTCAGAGCACTATGGAAGCCTTGTGGTAACTGATTTAACCCCGTTCCCGGTACGACTTCGATATCAGCACTCGCCATGGTCATGTCATCCAAACGAATCAATCCACGGCTGTCTTCAATGCCAACCACTAGGCTCATGTTTTCAATATCAAGCCCCTGCAACGCCGCGAGATCGTCTGCATCGAAAGTGCCTTTCAGCGCCACTTGTGCTTTGTATAAACGCGCACGGTAAATGCCTCGGTACTTTTCAAAACTGTCCAGATTCGCGCTCATATCAAAAGTGCTAGGTAAAAGAAATTTACGACGCTCTTTAATCTGTACTTTGTCATCTCGGTAACTGGTTTCGGTGTAGTTAACCATGATGAATGGACCAATGATGCGCTGCTCGCCGCTGCTGCTGCGTGCGATGTCGTTTCTGACTTCATCTTGGCGATATGAGCGTTCTGAGATCAGCCCTGTGACCATTGAAAGCGGGATTTGCAGTAAGACAAACAAAAACAGCACGAAGGCGAACTTCGTGCCGAGTTGGTTATTGAGGATCTTTTTCATGTTTCATTCTCCATTTGCTGATGGAAGTAATCTAAATCAGCAATTTGGAGAACGAATGGAACTAATGTGGAGTTTCTATGGAGTTGGTAAAATCAAGGTCACTTTCACACCAGAATCGACGTTTTCGACTTGCAACTTACCTTTGTGCAGCTTGGTCACTTGCTCAACAAAATTCAGCCCGAGCCCAGTGCTCTTAACGCCATTTTCCCGAGCGAGGGAGTAGAAGCGCTCGGTTAAACGAGGCATTGCATAGTCGGGAATGTGAGGACCTGAATTGAAAATCGACAGGCACACTTTCTCTTTCGTGACCTCAGCTTTCCACTCAATGCATCCCTCTGAGTGGGCAAAATCCAGCGCATTATCCATCAAGTTAAAAACGGCTTGTTTCAGTAAGAAGGCATCACCAAGCACGGAGAGATGGTCATCAATTTGGATGTTGGCAATCACCGATTTAGCACTCAAGCGCGCATCCGCCGATTCAACCACTTCATTGACCATTTGTTTTAGCGAGATAGCTTCGACTTGTTCTAACTCGGGGCGCTTTTCAAGGCGAGCCAGTTCGAGCAACTTATCAATCAATGACTGCATGCGGTCGCTTTCTCGCTCAATGTTGCCAGCAAAGCGCGTGACCTTTTCTTCAGGCAACGGCATTTGCAATATTTCACTCGCGCCTTTAATCGCTGACAACGGGCTTTTCAGCTCATGAGTCAGCGTCTGTACGTACTCTTCCACATACTGTTTACCATCGAGCTGGTTGCGCATTTTCTCCAATGCGTCGCTTAGCGTGCCGTACTCATAAAAGATACGAAATGTTGGCTTAGAAACCTTTTCGCCCTCACCCATTTTGGTTGCGTAGTCTTCTAGCTTATTCAGTGCCGAGTGAATTCGCCAAGCAAACAATGCCCCTGCCAAAAGCACTAAACCACTCATCCACACCATCCAAAACAACACATTGCGTTTAGACAGATCGATGAAGGGTTGTACTGAGCGATTGGATTTTGCCACCGTCACGCTGCCAATGATTTCGCCTCTGTGGTAAATGGGCGCAGCAACGTGCATAACGGTTGAGAGCGGATCTTTCGGGTCTTCGATGGTACTGCGCGCGCCGTATTGACCACGCAACGTGAGATATACATCGTTCCATTGTGAGTAGTCTTTACCGACGTCTTGCTGCCAAGAATCCGCAATCACAATGCCTTGTTTGTCGGTAATGTAAATTCGATGGTTAATCGCTTTTTTGCCAATTTCCCAAATGCGCGCTTGAGGCTCTCGCTGACCATAAGCCGCTAGTAGTTTGGAGAAGCGACTCTCAGATAACTTACCGTTCGCAACATCTTCTTCTGCCAATACCGCGAGCAAGTTCGCCATATCCACCAGCGTTTCTTCGGTGGTTTGGCGCACGGTTGGCTTAAGTTCTTGGACAACGGTTTTGCTCACCATGTAAGCCGTCATCCCGACTAAGATGAAGTAGAGAAAAAACAGTCTGAGTCCAAGAGGGATCTTCGGCCAGCGATTCATCATTCACCTTTAATGCAGTAAAAGTAACCAAAGCCACGCTTGGTACAGATGCGCTCAGACATCTCAAACGGCTTTAACTTATGGCGAATGGCTTTGATGTGGGTATCGATATTGCGCTCGTATGCAGCCTCTGGCGCCATGTCTGCAGCGACCATGAGCTGCTCTCGACTCAATACATTGGAAGAGACGGAAATCAGTTTATCGAGAATCTTAAATTCAACCGCAGTTAACCCAAGCATTTGCCCGCCAACACCATAATCGAAGTTCTGCGCAACCAAATCATGGCTCAATTGAGGTTGTTCTGGAACAGCCACAGGCTCTGGTTTGTGCTCTATCATTGGCGCTTTAGCTTTGATTCGAAGTTTAATGCGCGCCAGCATTTCGCGCGGGCTAAATGGCTTAGTCACGTAATCATCCGCCCCAATCTCCAAGCCCACTACGCGGTCAATTTCATCGCTTCTTGCGGTGAGAAAGATAATGGGAATATCAGAAAACTCACGGATGGTTTTGCACAATTCAAAACCATTGCCATCCGGCAAGCCTACGTCTAACACAAGTAACGCTGCGGAGTTGTGCTGCAAAAAAGCTAAGCCCTCTCCTGCCGTTGCAAACCACTCTGCGTGGTAGCCATCCATCTCTAATACATGAATCAGGTTCTCTGCAATGGCAGATTCATCCTCAATAATGACGACGGTTGATTGGTCGCTCAATGTTCTAACCTCACTGACGATACTTGTTTAGATGCACATCTTATTCACTTACTTTGGCGCAAAGGCTATCGGATTGATACCACAAAGGCAAAATCCGTGAATAATATTAATCAAACACCCTCTCATTCAGCGTGGTGAACTTATCACTCACACTGATGAGTCACTACAATTGTGAATACAATGATTTCAACCATTGATATGAACAGTGTTCATTTTACACTCGAGTTATCAATTCGATTTTGTTTAAAGGACAGTAACTGATGAAAAGAGCGCTAATCCCCCTAGCTTTACTCACTTTGCTCTCTGGTTGCGCCAGCATGTCTCCGGATGAGTGCAAGACGGCGAACTGGTACAAGGTAGGTTATCAAGATGGCCGAGACGGCAACGATCCAAACGTTATTAATAGTTATACCGAAGACTGTGGTGAAGCTGGCGTGACACCAGACCGAGCGAAATGGAAAGAAGGCTTTGATAAAGGCACTATCCAATATTGCTCACCAGACAATGGTTACACTGTCGGTATCGAAGGCAAAGAATATTACGGTGTGTGCAGCAGCAAAGAATTCATTGAAAACTACCAGTTAGGTCATCAAGAATATCAACGCCAACAACGCATCCAAGAGATCGATACTGAAATCTCGGTCATCGATAATCAACTTGATGGCAATCCAGACAAAGACAATGCCAAACGTCTGAAAGAGAAGAGAAAGCGATTGGCTGACGAGCGTTCAGACCTGTTGTCGCCAACCATCAACTTGAATCTAAATTTCTAAATCAATTGGATTTAGCTTCTAAAAGTTAATGGCCCTAGCTCAGTTCTAGGGTCATGAATTGGCTGTTTGGATCGAGTTCGTAATCCCCGAACGGCTCGCAGTACACAAAGCCATGCTTTTCATACAACAGGCGCGCAGGTTTAAAAAACTCCATCGAGCCCGTTTCTAAACTCAAGCGCTGCAAGCCTTTTTGCTTCGCTCGCTCAATCACATGAATCAATAATTGAGATGCCACTCCTTGGTTTCTTGCCGCTGGCGTGGTGCGCATGGATTTCAGCTCCGCGTGTTGGCCATCCAACTCTTTAATCGCAGCACAACCAAGCAGTTGCTCACCCTTCCATCCGGTCCAAAATGTCACTTCTGGCGCTTTGAGCTTATCTAAATCTAACGCATGCACGCTCTCTGGTGGTGACGTGGCGTACATGTCTTGCAAATGTTCTTCTAGCAATGCAATGACTGCTGCTCTTTCTAAATTGTCGACTTCTATCTTCACGACTCTTCCTTGATAACCAATGGCCTTTCTGGAATTTATGTGAAAACAGCCACATAAACAACTGTCTTCAACATCAAAGATATCAAGAGTCATCGTAATCAAAAATCTGTGTCTACACTCTTAAAGTCATTTCCCCACCTAACTGATCATTGAGGACATACTATGGATTTCTTGATTGAGGATATTCTGGCGCGCGAAATTTTGGATTCACGCGGAAATCCGACTGTGGAAGTCGAAGTCACACTCGGTTGTGGCATTGCAGCAAGAGCATCGGTGCCCTCGGGTGCCAGTACAGGTTCACGAGAAGCGGTTGAACTGCGAGATGGTGACGACACCCGCTTTGGTGGCAAAGGTGTGCTCAATGCCGTTCAACTGATCAACACCGAAGTGCTTGAAGCCATTGTTGGTTTGGACTCACGCGATCAAGCGTTAATTGACCGCATTATGATCGAGTTAGATGGCACCGAAAACAAATCCCGTATCGGCGCGAATGGCATTCTTGGTGTCTCCCTCGCCGTTGCCCGTGCAGCCGCACTAACCGCTGACGTACCTCTGTATCAGTATCTTGGCGGTGTGGGCGCTAACCTATTACCTGTGCCTTGTATGAACATCCTCAACGGCGGTGTGCATGCTCGCTGGCAAGGTCCGGATTTTCAGGAATACATGATTGCGCCATACGGTGCTGAAAACTTCAGACAAGCGGTGCAATGGGGCAGCGAGGTGTATCATGCATTGCGCCAAGTTCTGTTGGAGTCTAATCACTCAGTCGGCGTCGGTGATGAAGGTGGCTTTGCGCCAGCTGTGAAGTCCAACCGCGAGCCGTTAGAGTTGATTGTCAAAGGCATTGAGAGAGCTGGATTAAAACCTGGTGTCGATGTCGGTATCTGTATGGATCCAGCCTCTAGTGAGTTCTATGAGAATGGTAAATACAAGCTACGCTCAGAGAACCGTGAACTGACCTCTGCAGAGATGATTGAATACTACGAGAAGTTGGTAGAAGACTTCCCTGTGGTTCTTCTCGAAGATGGACTTGCTGAAGACGATTGGGATAACTGGCCGCTATTGAATGAGAAGCTTGGCGGTAAGATCGAAATCGTCGGCGATGATCTTCTGGTTACCAACACCAAATACATCCAAAAAGCGATCGACATGAATGCTGCTAACTCAGCATTGATCAAACTGAATCAGATTGGCTCGCTAACCGAGACCATTGAAGCGATTCAAATGTGTCACCACGCTGCATGGGGCGCGTTTGTTTCTCACCGTTCGGGTGAAACCACAGACAGCTTTATTGCCGATATGACCGTTGCACTTCGCACAGGTCATCTTAAAACAGGTGCGCCATGTCGCGGTGAACGTGTCGAAAAATACAATCAGCTAATGCGCATTGAAGACGAGTTAGGCTCAATGGCGGTGTTCGCTGGGCGTAAAGCCTTCGTTCACTAACAGCTCAATACATCTAAAAGAAAGCCGCACAGTGTAGAACTGGGCGGCTTTTGGTTTTTTAGCACAATGACTACAAGGCTTGTCGCATGATGTGCTGAGGCCCAACCGGACCACCATGATACAGCTCATTAGTATCTTCAAAACCTGCTTTCAAATAGCACTGATAAGCCGGTACATTGCGGCAATTAACCGTCAAATAGAGAAAATCAAAGCTCGGAAAATGCAATTTAGCGTAATCAGCAAACTGGCTGATGGCTCGCTTGGCAATACCTTTGCCTTGATGACGATGATCCAACAACAACCAACGCACGCCTAAACTCTTTTCCGGACAGAAATCGTAGTTCTCGCTGTATACGGCATCGAAGACAAAAAAGCCAACCACTTGATCATCCAATAAGATCAAGTGTGCTAGCTCTGTCGGTTTAAGACTTTCCAATAACTCAGGAATATTCGCGACTGTGTATTGGACTTGATCCTCTAAGACTTGCAGCTCAAGGGTTTGCTCATGACGGCATGGCGTGTACTTTTCAATGGTAATCATAATCATCCTTGCTGTTTTTATACCCATTTCATACAGGGTATGTCGTAAATGGAAAAACCTGCTGTCGTATTTCCCACTCGCAGGCAAACGTTTAGCACACTATTATCCTCATCAACTGTTAGTGAGGTTGTCATGTTTCGTTTTCTGCTTTGTAGTTTCTCTCTTGTTTTACTCTATCCTACCGCCATTGATCTTTATCTTGTAGGGTTGCCTCAAATTGCCGCGGATTTAAACGCCAGTGAATCACAATTACACATCGCGTTTTCTATTTACCTTGCCGGTATGGCAACCACCATGCTGTTTGCAGGAAAAATCGCCGACTCCGTTGGCCGTAAACCGGTGGCGATGGTAGGTGCAGCCATTTTTATTGCAGCATCATTACTTGGCGGAATGGCAGAACAATCCAATACATTTTTAATCGCACGTTTTGCTCAAGGTATTGGGGCTGGCTCTTGCTATGTGGTTGCTTTTGCTATTTTGCGCGACACATTGGATGACAAACGCCGCGCTAAGGTGCTGTCGATGCTTAACGGCATTACCTGCATCATTCCTGTCATCGCCCCCGTTGTTGGCCATCTCATTATGCTCAAATTCCCTTGGCCAAGCCTGTTCACCACAATGGCAGGCATGGGTGTGGTGGTTTGTTTGCTTTCGACCTTGGTGCTGAAAGAATCAAAGCCTAGTGCATTGCCACAACAAAGCACCGCTTCAGCTTCTACCCAAGAAACGTTCGCGGAGCGCTTTTTCATCAGCCGACTCATCATTACGGCCATCGGCGTGACCACCATTCTTACCTACGTGAATGTCTCTCCAATGCTGGTGATGGGCGAACTTGGTTTTGATCGTGGTGGCTATTCTTCTGTCATGGCAGGCACTGCATTAGTCAGTATGATCACTTCTTTCTCTGCGCCATTGGCTTTGTCTTACTTTAAGCAACGTACTCTGATGCTGACTTCGCAAACCTTGCTTGTCAGTGCGGCGATGGTGATTGGTTTTGCTCATCTAAACCAATGGGGAATCCCATTTTACTTATTCGGATTTGGGCTGATTTGCGCTGGCTTCTCGATTGGCTTTGGCGTGGCCATGAGTCAAGCGCTCAGCCCTTTCTCTCTTCGTGCTGGTGTAGCAAGCTCACTACTGGGCATCGCTCAAGTATGTTGCTCTGCCCTCTACATCTGGTTTATGGGTTTAATCGGCGTTAATGCGCTGAATATGTTGGTGTTTGTGCTAGCTATAGGTGGCGCAATCAGCTTGGCTCTAATACTATTTATTCCTAAGCCTGCTCATGAAAGCCACTATGAAGAAATCACTAGCCCGTCTTGATCTCAACCTGCTGTTCACTCTGCAATTGCTGCTGCAAGAGCAGAGTGTTTCCAAAGCGTCGAAGAAATTGAACGTCACGCCGTCAACGGTGAGTAAATCACTCAATAAGCTTCGTGACTGGTTTGATGATCCTCTGTTTGTGAAAACACCAAAAGGATTAGCACCGACTCCATTAGCGCAAAGCATGGAGCAAGATCTGGCGGAATGGCTACAAATTGGCAGCCAAATTGCGGAGAAACGCAGCGATATAGCCCCAAAAGGCGTGCGCTTTGATCTGACCATTGAATCCCCTTTAGTGCTGACGATTCTTGATGATCTTCTTGTTGCCATCCACCAGCGCTACCCAGATGCGAAAGTCAAAACCAGTAACTGGGATTACGATTCACTCGCTGCGATTGTGCGGGGAGAAGCAGACATCGGCTTTACCGGAAGAGAGAGCCACCCCCGCTCAAAAGAGTCACTCAACCTGCTTCCTTACTTTCTTGATTTCGAAGTACTGTTCTCAGATTTACCTATGGTGTACCTACACAAAGATCACCCCGCTTTGGAGAAGGAATGGAACCTTGAAACCTTTTTGAGTTACCAACACATCAATATTGTTTGGGAAAAGAGTGAGACGTGGGCACTGGATGAAGTATTGAGTGAACTTGGCTTACAGCGCTCCATTGGCTTAACCATGTCGAGCTTCGAACAGTCTCTGTTTATGGCCGCGCAACCACACCACAATATGCTGACCACAGCACCGCAATACTGTGAGAGTTACACCAAGAAGCTGCATCCAGATTTGGTGTGCTTACCCATTCCTTTAAAGCAACCACAACAAGAAAAATTGCTGATCCCGTTCACCATGATTTGGCACAAACGTAATGCGTACAATCCCAAACTGGTGTGGTTGAGAAACACCATCAAGTCGCTTTATGGTTATTCCAGTGACATCGATTAATAGCAAAAGGGGGCGATATTCTCGCCCCTTTTTCTTCTAATGGTGTGATTAGCTAAAAAACTCGATGATCTGCTCAACAGCTTGATCAACGTATTCGTCTTCGTCATAGAGCCCAATGTGATTCGCACCTTCAATTCTAATCAATTGTTTAGGCTGCGAAGCCGCATCAAACATTTGCTCGCTTTCGTATGCAGAATCCGCTTCTGTACCGACAATCATCAGTAGTGGTGTCGGCGTCAAGTTTGCAGCAATATCCAAAGCTGAAAAGTTAGCCAACGTCTCATAAGACCAAGGCAAAAACTTGCTCTCGTATAAGCCTTTTGCTCCGCGCTCTGTCATGTAGTACTGGTAGAACTCTCGGAACAGACGTGGCATTTCTTCACTGTCTTCAGCTGGCGCGTGAGGCAGGAAATCAATCTGCCCAGTAGCAAGATATCGTTCTCTCGCTTCATTGCCTTTAAGTAGCAAATCTAACAAACCTTCTCGGCCAATTACGTTGTGATAAAAGCCTCGGTGGTCGAAGTAAGCACTCACGGTCGCAAGTGATTTTACTCGTCTATCTGTCGCAACGGCATGAGCTAAATATCCACCGCCAGAACAAACACCTAACCCATGGATTTGCTCACTCTTCACATACGCTAAGGAACGTAAATAAGTTACCCCGTTGCGGCAATCTTCCGCTTTATTGTATGGGTTCTCATGAAATCTTGGCGCGCCTTCACTCGCACCAAAACTGGCATGATCAAACGTTAATACCACGAATCCCTTGGCCGCAATTTTCTCGGCGTAGATTCTTACCGTCTGTTCTTTTACTCCCGCCTGCGGCGCAGCAATCAAAACCGCTGGTAAAGGATTTTCGACTTTGGATGGACGATGAATTTCCGCTGCAAGTCGGTTGCCATTGCTGAAAAATGAAGCCTCATATCTTGTTACTGTCACTCGATTCACTCTCTATGTTTAACGGTTTTTTAGACGATAAAGACGAGCATTCACAAACATTTGCACTCTGCTCTTCTCTTTTAAACAAGTATAAGGAGCGCTATTATTCGGATATATATAGGCATTATGAAAACACTGTTAGGTTTACATGAACAATCTATCTTGGCGAGGCATTCGAGCGTTTATTTATGTCGCGGAATGTGGAAGCTTCACCTCCGCGGCCGAAGCGATGGGCGCATCAAAGGCAAACGTAAGTCAGCTCGTGAGTGAATTAGAGTCCTCGCTAGGTGTTCAGTTACTCTATAGAACCACACGTCAGCTCCGCCTTACTGAGATTGGCGATGGTTACTTTCGTAAATGCAAAGAAGCGATGCTACAACTGGATGCCGCCGCAGAGTGGGCACAGCAAACCACCAGCGAAATTAAGGGTCGGATCCACATGAATTCTGTCGGAGGACCGATTGGCGAAGAGCTCATTGCACCATTGGTGATGAGTTTTCAATCCGCCTACCCGAACGTAGAAGTAGAGCTCGATTTCTCAAAACATCGCGTTGATCTTATTGAAGATAGCTACGACTTAGTCCTCCGTGTCGGCGAAATGCCAGACTCCACTCTCATCGCGCGCCGACTCACCACACTTCGCACGCACTATGTCGCAAGTCCAGATTTTCTGGAACGACACCCGAACATCCTCGTCCCAGAAGATCTTAAAGCCTTGCCTTTGATTCATGGCAGTGTTGATCATTGGATTATGAAAAATCACAAAGAACAGCGCATTATCAATGTAGGGCAAGGTATTAAAGCGGCTACTGGCAGGACCATGCGGCACGCGGCGGTTTCTGGACTAGGGGTAACGCGACTAACCGATGTGTACTGCCATGCTGATTTGGCATCCGGAAGACTTATCGAGGTGCTCCCGGAATGGTCAGAAAAAACCTTACTTTCGCTCGTCTGTCCGCCAGTCAAATATCAACTACCAAGAGTCAAAATGCTTATGGACTGGATAAGCGACCGATTCGAAGAACACTATAAACAGTTCAGAATTGAGGGCGAACATTCAAGCTAAGCTCGGTTTCAATCACTCGTGCGAACGCATTTTTTCTCAGCAAGTGCCATAGCGATATTGGCTTTGCTGTACGCACTCTCGTTGATGAAATGCGGATAGATATCCTGTTTGCCTTCCCAGAAAATATCGTAACCAAAGAAGGTCGCGAGTAGTGGTTCGCCCGGTTTGACTACCTCGAAATCTCGTCCACAGATCATAGGATGTACTGTCGCGACACGCATACCATCATGGTCGACAGGGATCATGACTTCTTCGGTGTAAAAATACGCGTCGTAGTCATTCAACTCACCAACTCGACCAAGGTTATGCTGTTCAAGGTAACCGAGCACCATGGTCAGCATCTTCTTCATTAGCTCTAGAGTGTCGTACTTCAGTGAACCATGTGCTTGAGCTCCAACTTCGATCATCACGCCATGCTGCCCGGTGGTGCACAAATAAGGTTGGTCATCCCACGCTTTTCTGTCTTCAAACAAGATGTTGGCTTCTGGCATGCGTTGCTTCACATACGCCCCCATCTTGCGATAGAACACGTCATTAGAAACCAAAATCAAGGTCGCACCCATGTTACTGGTGGTGTTGTGCAGATCGATGATCAATTGATTCTCTTGGTGAGCATGTACTTGCGTGAATTGCTGCGCGATTTCAGTTTCTTGCTGAGTCGCAGGCGATGATTGATTCGCCAAGGCAAATTCACGGTTGAGATCGGTCTCCACATAACGAACGTTTTGCTTTACCGCTTCAGGGTTGCCAAGCACACACTGAGTATTGAACGTCGAACGGTCGGCAACATAGAGGCGATCTTTGATGAGCTTTTGAAGATAAATACCAGAAAGCTCGTTACCATGCGTACCTGCCACGAGCAGAACACGATTAAGTTTGTCCATAAAAGTGATATTCCAAATATTGAGTAAAAGTGAGTTTTAATTGAGATTGAGCAGCGCCCTCTTAGCGAAACGCCATCGCTCCTTTTCCCACACCTTCATAGGCGATAATTTGCAGTGACTGCCCCTCATTTAATGAAGGAGCAATTTCATTAGCGATAAATACGGCAAGCAGTTCCACCGTTGTATCCGTGTTCAGCACTTCGGTTTCACTGTGTGCAATCGCTAACTGGAAGTCCCCTTGAGACGTGATGTAACGAAAGCCAAAGTGGGTATCGCTACTGCTGCCATTAGCGTGTTCACTCAACTCTAAATGCTCAACTTCAACTAAGTCTTCGATGGAGGCGAGATAGATATCTTGCCAACGCTGTGCAAAAGCGTGCTCGCGTTCGATATCACGCTGCCCATCCACTAGGATTTGGATCGGTGAACGATGTCCGTGTGCGATACGCTGACAATTACCATCGTGTTTTTTTAAACCGTGGGTGTAGTGATAGTAAGCGCCATCGAGTTTTTCATGACGTAAGGTCACATCAATCGATGCCACATTACTCGGTAGATGACCTTGTAGAACATGGTGAATGTGTTTCGTCACGCTCTCTATTGAGATTTCTTTAGCATCAACAAAGCAAAAGGCTTCATCCGGACAATGTAGATGAATGCCCTTTTCACCACGCATAAGGTCGACTTGGGAATAGCCTGATTGAATACTTGTGGTTTCCACCGCGTCATTATCTACGGGAACAAGCAAACGGTGATCAACATATTGATCGACCAATTGTTTGATTTGCTTCTTCACTTTCGAGAAATCCAGCACCATGCTCATCTCATTGAGATCGCCATGCATTACGACATCCAGAATCCAGCTCTCGCCGACCATGCCTCGTTTTTCACACAAGTACGATGCATCAATAACCGTGAGATCATTAACAAATAGATTCAACCCGAATTCCTCATTCTGTATTTATTACCGAACCAAATTGTTATGTTATAACAATTACTATTTTCACTCAATTTGGCAAGGCTTCGATATCTCAATGCACCATGAGTGTGCGTTTTCAGCTATAACTAATCACTTTATCAACTAATTAGCTTCTTATGTTTGGCGCTACACTGCGTATCTTGCTTAGGATTGAGGATAAGGAATGTCGACATTTTTACTGACCGCGATTGCTATGTTGGCGTTTGCTGCCAATTCACTGCTGTGTCGCTTAGCATTAGCAGCAGGTCTCATAGACGCGGGCAGCTTCACCCTTATCCGTTTACCCTCTGGTGCAGTCACCTTAGTTGCCATCCTACTTCTGAGAGGAAACTTTCGCAGCCAGCTACCGACAACCAAATTCAGTCTGTTTGCAGGAGTAGCCTTATTTGGATATGCCGCCCTGTTTTCTTTCGCCTATATAAAACTAGCAGCTGGAACCGGAGCCTTGTTACTTTTTGGTGCTGTACAGCTGACCTTACTCGCCCTTTATTGGTGGCAAGGGCAGCGCTTTAAATCGCTCGAAGTGTTAGGCATTGCGGTGTCGTTAGCGGGGTTTGCTTGGCTCATGCTGCCATCGGCAACTCGACCAGATGTCTGGTCTGCTGTATTGATGGTACTTTCCGGTGTCTGCTGGGCAGGCTTCACCGCTCTAGGTAAACACGCCCCAACTCCGAGCAGTGGGATTACTTGGGGGTTCATTACCGCTTCCATCTTAGGACTCTTACTTTCCCCACTGTTATTAGATTCAATTCAAGTAACCTTAAAAGGTACATTATTAGCCATTGCATCGGGTGCCATCGCCTCAGGTTTTGGTTATGTACTTTGGTATCAGGTAATGCAAAAGTTATCTCTGTTACAAGCAGCGGTTAGCCAGCTTTCTGTTCCTGCCATCGCTCTGATTTTAGGTAGCATATTGTTAGGTGAAGCCCTGACCCTACATTCGTTAATAACCAGTGCTATCATTCTTGGCGGCATTGCATTGGTCTTTTTATCTCGCTCCCAAAAATCCAAAACCACATCTACAAGCCAGTAAAAAACAAAAACTTCCCTCTCAACTTATTCCTCATCATCTATGCTTTTTGTTAGGCACTTGTTTTCACAATAATTTGGAAGTGAGCAAGACCTAACATGCTGGCGATGAACCTTGAATAGAAATTTGGTTTGATAATTCCTGCAAAACTGTATCAGTAATGAGACTTTCTAGTTAAACGTTTTCTTGGTCGTTTTTCCTCCCACGCTATGAGCAACGGGGCTCGAAGAACGATTTAGGCTTTTCAGTCCGATTGGGTTTTGACAAAGGATTTACAAACCTCTTCATTTCAATCGCTATATTCCGCGTCCGCAATTTTTTCAGAACGAAATTCTGATTATTGATTGAATAAATTCATCCACTTACAAGCATAAGCCTGAGCTAACGTTGACACTATGAACGAGAAAATCAAATTCGCCACAAAAGTAGCGCTTAGCCTAACTCTGGCTTATCTGATCCCGTTTGCAATGGGTTGGCCGCAAGCATCTACCGCGGCTACGACAGTCATGTTAATCGCTTGTACCGGTAGTCGACGTGAGTCTCTCGCCAAAGGCACATTGCGTGTGCTGGGTACTTTAGTAGGTGCGGTAATCGGTTTGTTGCTTGTCGGCATGTTTGCCCAAGATCGCTTGCTGTATATGCTCAGCGTTTCTGTCGTTGTTTCCTTTATTTTCTATTTCCGCAACGCGTACCAAAAAGACCCAACCTTACTTGCCTTAACTGGCGTAATGGTCTTAATGATGTCGAATGGTGGAGATGCAGAAGGCGCATTCATGTATGGCGTTGATCGCGCGTACATGACGATCTTTGGTGTAGTGCTTTACACCTTAGTGGGCACATTCCTATGGCCGACCAAAACAGAGCAAAACCTGCGTCAACTCATTGAGCAACTGAACCAAGCTCAACAAGCGTTGTTTAATGCCATTTTGCAAAACTTCGAACAAAAAACAGCGCTACAACAGGATGTGGTCACTAACGAGAAAGCAACTGAAAACGATGAAGCACCGTCACCAACCATCGATGAGTTGTTAGAAAAAGTATTCGCCGCACAAAACGCGCTAGAACAACGCTTTGCAACCGTCAGTGTCGAGTGCAGTGATGTCTCGGCCTATATGAAAGAGTGGCAACTCGCGGTCCACTTCAATAAGCAAATCACTCAAGAGCTTAGCGTGGCTGCACATAGTCACTTTAGCCACCAGCAAGACCGAAGCTGTATCAACAACTTTGATCAAGCGACTCAAGAAATCCAACAACTGTTCAAGATCAGTCAAGAGATGTGGGCCAACGAGGGAGCGGCTTACCGAGCTCAAGAATTAAACATCGAATACAACCAAGCGGCGCTGGCAGACGCGTCTCACCTTGTGAAAGGCTCAGCACTCACACTTGGTCACTTACTTAAACTCATGCACCAAAGCTTGTCTCGCTTAGCTGAGAGCATTAGCTGTATTGATTCTGTGACCAACAATGTGTCGTTTAAGCAAGAATTGCCGAAGCAGAAGAGTAAGTTCCTTTGGTGGGATGCTGAGAACTTCAAAACCGCAGTGAAAACCTTCACCACCTACTGGGTGGCAGGGTTAATTTGGATTTATTTCAACCCGCCAGGTGGCTACTCGTTTGTTACCTTCTCAACCATCTTTATGTCACTGCTGTCGTTTGTACCTGTTCACCCATTCATGTTGCTGATTTTGTTTACGTTTGGCTTCCTATTTGCAGTGCCTTCGTACGTCTTTATTTTGCCAGGTTTAGAGTTAGGTGCCGAACTGGGCTTGTTCATCTTTATCTATACCTTTATCGGTTTCTATCTATTCAAAGGACCGGTGACCATCTTTTATATGATCGGCTTGTTCGTGCTCGGTCTCGACAACAATATGACCTATCACTTTGGCATCCTAATGACGATCATGACCTTGTTCTACATGGTGGTGTTCATGATCATTTTCGCTCATTACTTCCCTTTCAGTTCACGTCCAGAGCATTTGTTCTTAACGCTGAAAGAGCGGTATTTCAGGCATGTTGGTGACCTATTTGCTAGCTATCACCAACAATCTGAGTCCTCTTTTAAAAAGCTGAAACGTTCTTTGCATTTGGTGACACTAAACGTCTCTTCCAAAAAACTGATGGTTTGGGGCTCAAAGATCAACCACAAGTTATTTGATAAAACGCCGCCAGAGGCCATCGGCGCATTCAGCAAGTCATGCAATGCCCTAAGTAACCACGTCAACATTTTGATTGCTGCCGAACAAAAGCTGTTAAGTAACCGACTTATCAAACAGTTACGCAGCAAGCATACCGATTCCATATTACCTCTGATGGCTGCCGCACTAGCAAGCCATCAGACGACCGACGAGCTCAATTCTGTGTTCGAACAATACAGCCAAGATTACCAATCCTTTGAAAATAAACTGGAAGAATTCTTTAGTGAGTTGGATTTATCTGACTACGCTTATTCAGAGATAGCCGGTTTTTATATCTTGCTGAATTTAAAACGGAACGTGTTCGAAGCAATAAACCAATGCAAGCAAACCTACGAGGATATCGATTGGGTGAACTTACGTCAGAAGCGGTTTTAAAGGTGAGGATATGATGCTTCTAAAACTAACTAAACCTAGCCTCGCCATACTCTCTGTACTCGGATTGAGTGCGTGTACGACTTTGGGTCCGGATTACGTCCATCCAGAGCAAACCGCCTTGCCAAGTGATTGGTCATTAGAAAAAGCGGCGCAAGACACACAGCAATCTGAGCAAAAACTGCAGCAGTGGTGGCAGCAGTTCAACGATCCAACACTGAACCAACTGGTTGAGATGGCGAGCCAACAAAACCTCGATCTTGAGGCGGCGGGTTTGCGCATAGTCCAAGCACGTTCGCTATTGGGCATCTCCACAGGATTGCAATACCCACAAGTGCAAACTGTCTCCGGTAACTTAGCCAGAGCTTATGTGAACGACCAAGGTGTAAATAACGCCGCGCTGTCATTTGATGCAGGGTGGGAAATGGACATCTGGGGCAAATACGCGCGTGGCATTGAATCTGCTGAAGCTGGCTACTATGCGTCGATTGCGTCTTACCACGACATCATGGTGACCATCACTGCGGAAGTGGCACGCAATTACATCAACTACCGCACGTTCCAAGAGCGTATTTTACTCTCTCGTCGAAACATCGAGATCCAAGAGCGCGTAGTGAATATTACTCAGGTGCAATTTGATTCGGGTAACGTAACCGAGCTCGACGTTCAGCAAGCGAAAAACCAGCTCTTCAATACTAAAGCGGCGCAACCTTCGCTTGAAATTGCAATGAAGCAGTCGCGCACTGCATTAGCATTGCTGTTGGGTGTGCTGCCAGAAGACGTTGAAAAGCTGTTGCAATCTGATGGCTTTGCTCAGCGGATGGCGGATTACGAAAACCAGTTTAAATCCTCAAGCAGAAAACCCGCACTATCAGGCAGCGACGAACGCTCCATCGTACCTCGCCCACCTCTACTGGATAACAAAGTGGATGCAAATTTGGTGATGCGCCGACCTGATCTTCAAGTATCAGAAATGCAAGCTCGTGCTCAGAGTGCTCAGATTGGCGTTGCCGAAACAGCCTTGTACCCAAGCTTCTCTCTGTTCGGCTCTATAGGTATCGATAGCACGGTTCCAGATGGCAGCAGCTTCAGTTTCAGTGACTCGTTAACCATGGTGGTAGGTCCAACGTTCAGTTGGAATATCTTCCAATACGGACGAGTGAAAAACAACATTCGATTTGAAGATGCGAAGTTTCAAGAAACGCTGACCAACTACAACAAGAAGGTGCTGCAAGCGGTTAATGAAGTAACCAATGCGCTGGAAGCTTACGACTTGTACTTGGAGCAAAAGTCGTTGCGTCTGCAATCGGTGAACTCATCCATTCGCGCATTCAACATCTCGATGACCCAGTACGAAAACGGTCAGATTTCTTTTGAGCGTCTTCTGAATTCAGTAGAGAAGATGACTCGCGCAGAAGACAGCTACGCCACCATCAAAGGTAACGTCGCAAACCAAGTAGTTGCCCTCTACAAAGCACTTGGTGGTGGTTGGGAAACCCAAACTGGTAAGCCTTTCTTATCAGAAACCGTTGCAAAACAGATGCAAGACCGCAGCGATTGGGATGATTTGCTAGACGAAGAAGAACGCGTTCTGCCGCCACTGCTTCTTGAGCAACCATCAGACAAAACGCAAACGGACAGTGCTGAGGAAAACAGTGCAGAGCAAGATGGGGAGGTGCAGTAATGCCACATGAACTCTCTTGGGGTGACGTTTACTTCTCTCCGCTGCTTTTGGTGCTGATTCTAGCGGTCACCGCCACATGGATAACGGTGATCATTTTGAACAAGACGCGCTTGTCTCGTTTCATTGCGTTTCCGTCTCTGACATTCATTGCCATCATGGTGTTCTACGTGGTGGCCATCGACAGTTTTTATATACAGTTTTAGGTGCCCAACAAGATGAAAAAACTACTCGTTATTGCACTCAATCTTGTCATTCTTGGTGGCGCGGCGTGGTTCGGCTATCAGAAGTTCGAAGAGTATTTTAATAACCCATGGACCCGCGATGGTCAGGTACGTGCGAACGTTATCAAGGTCGCACCTCGTGTGTCTGGCCCTATCGTCAATGTTGCGGTGATGGATAACCAAGAAGTGAAGAAAGGTGACCTGCTGTTTGAGATCGACCCAACCACTTACGAAGTTGCCCTATCACAAGCCGAAGTAGCGTTAGAGAAAGCCGTCGTTAGCTCTCGCGGTAAAAAGATCGAATACGATCGTTTGAAAGACATTCGAGCGAAAGACCGTGGCGCTGTCTCGCACAAAGATCTGATTCGTCGTGAGATCACTTACGAAGAATCACTACTGCAAATCAAATCAGCAGAAGAGCAACTTAAATCTGCACGCCTGAACCTTGGTTACACCAAAGTGTACGCATCGGTTGATGGCTTTGTATCGAACCTCGATATCCGTGACGGTACACAGGCAGTTGCAAACCAACCATTAGTAGCACTTATCGACAAAAACAGCTTCTGGGTCTTTGGCTTCTTCCGTGAAAACCAATTGGCTCAAATTGCTCCGGGTAGCGATGCACGCGTGACTTTGATGTCTCATCCCGATACGCCAATCGATGCAACGGTGGACTCAATTGGTTGGGGTATCGCACCAAAAGACGGCACCGTGGGCTACAACCTGCTGCCGAACGTGAATCCCGTATTCCAGTGGATTCGCCTAGCGCAACGTATTCCGGTTCGCGTCTCTCTGCATGAACTGCCAGAAGGTGTCGCTCTTCGATTCGGGCTTTCTGCTTCCATCATGGTGATGAAGGACTCATCACAAGAACAAGAGTAGGAGTTAAACAGGCATAACCATGGTTATTGGAAAAAAACTCAAAAACATCAATGAAGAAAACAACTTCTTCTATCTGACCTTAGCGCTCATCGGGCTTTTGATCGGCGGTGCGTTTGTACAGGTCGTTGGGGAAGGTGCGATGGAGCACTTGCTGCAAGGCTTCACCATCATCACCTTCATCGTCTGTATGGCGAGCTTGCGCTTTGACAAAAATTGGTCACGTTTCCTCTATACCCTATTGGGTACTTGGGTTGTGGTAATTGGTATCAAAGCCGTGCTAGGCATCAAAGAAATGGACGTAGTGATGCTCGCCCTCACCTTCGCGTTCTTCTTCGGCACATTTAAGTCTATCGCAAGGCAGATTCTGTTCACTGGGCATGTGAACACCAACAAAGTCATTGGCTCTGTTGCTCTATTTTTGCTGCTGGGTCTGATGTGGGCAATTGCTTACCTCATTCTTCTTGAGTTCTCTCCAAACTCATTCACTGGGATGGAAGCCATCTCTTGGGGTCAGAACTTCTCTAATGCAGCGTATTTCAGTTTCGTCACCTTAACCACACTCGGTTATGGCGATATCAGCCCTCTAACACCATTGGCACAAGTCGTTGTGTATTTAGAGGCCATCGTAGGCGTGTTTTATATGGCGATTGTTGTTTCAAGTCTCGTCAGTTCCAACATTGAACATCAGGTAAACAAAAATGGATAAACAATCGGTAAAAATCGAGAGTAAGGTTTTCATCAGTAATATGGTGGAATCCGCAATACGTATCGGCTTGATCTTAGTCTTGCTGATGTTTACATACGACATCATCAAACCTTTCATTCTTCCTGTGATTTGGGGTGCCATCATTGCCGTTGCATTGATGCCAATCTGTAAGAAGCTAGCAAAAGTGTATGGTGGTAAACGTGGCCTCGCGGCAACGACGATCGCCTTGTTGGGTATCGCACTATTGGTGACACCTTTAGTCATGGTATCTGGCTCTATCGTCGATGGTGCAACACACGCGCTAGACGTTTTACAAAGTGGCGATATTAAGATCCCGGGTCCAAAACCTTCTGTCGCAGAATGGCCGTTGGTCGGTGACAAGCTTTACGAAGTATGGACACTGTTCGCAACCAACCTAGAAAAAGCCATCCAAACCTTTATGCCTCAAATTAAGGCGGGTCTGACTTCTCTGCTTGGCATGGTCGGTGGTGCGCTGGGTAGCTTGCTACTATCAATCATCTCTCTAGCGATTGCTGCTGGCTTTATGACTTACTCTGAGTCTTTGGCTTCTGGTCTCAAAACGATCGCAGTTCGTACTGCAGGGGACAATGCGAAAAGCTGGACGACGCTGATTGCTGCGACCATCAAGAGTGTGTTACTTGGCGTAGTGGGTGTCGCTGCCATTCAAGCGCTATTGATTGGTGCGGGCTTCTTCATCTTTGGCGTACCGGCTGCAGGCCTACTAACGCTAGTGCTGATGATTCTTTGTATCGCACAGCTACCTGCTCTATTGGCAGTACTGCCAGTCGTTGGCTACATGTACATGACACAAGATACCAGCACAGCAACCATGTTTACCGTTTGGGTTGTGGTTGCAGCACTGTCTGAAAACCTATTCAAACCAATGCTAATGGGTCGTGGTGTTGATGTACCAATGCCTGTCATTCTACTGGGTGCCATCGGTGGTATGTTGTTCTACGGCATCGTTGGTCTGTTCTTAGGTGCGGTTATTCTTGCGATTTGGTACGAGCTATTCGTGTGGTGGTTGAACATTGAAAAAGCTCAACAACAGCAAGAGGCGTTAGCGGAAAATGCCGAACAAGCTTCAGAACAAAACGAAGCTGGACACGGCGCTGGTATCTAATCGTTCTATCAATTGAAACAAACCGCTGCCCTTTGCAGCGGTTTGAGCTATTTAGCTCACAGTTTCATAGTTTGGTATCCGATTAAAATGACGTTCTTGTTAAATTTTCAATCTTCTTACATTCGGGAGTTGCAATCGAACAATGAACGATGCACTCTCGATGACCACTAATTCAGTGCTTAGGATAAAAACAATGAAATTGATCAAGCCTTTAACTTGCGCGCTTGCTTTGGCTATGAGTGGCATGGCATTCGCGGATGTGACAGTAACCGTTCCTGACGACGTTTCTATTTTGGCGGCTAACGGCGAGAAGGTGAAACTATCTGGCGGCTTCTTTGCTTCAGAAAAATCATTCACGCTACCTGACGGCGTAAACCAAGTTGTGTTCCGCTACGCACCTTACTTCAGCCAAGGTAATGATCGCCTAAGCGTTGAGAGTGACGTTATCGTAACTCGCTTCGACGCAACAGACGCTGAACTAAGCCTACAAGTTCCTGAATACCGCGACCTTCGCCAAGCAGAAGACAAAATCAAAGATCTAGATTGGAAACTGGTTGATGCTTCTGGCAACGCAATTGCGGTAGAGCAAGACAAGCTAATCAAGCCTGGCATGCAGATCGGTCGTGACTACGTACGTGAAGTGGAAGATTACAACAAGACTGGCGGCGTTGCGGCAGTTGGCGTTGTAAGTGCCGCGGTTATCCAACCAGCAACACTTCCTGCAAAGATCCCAGCAGACATGAAGCAAACTAAACCTGCGACAATGAAAGCAGATTCAACGGCTGAAGAAATGCTGCATTTCTGGTACCAAAAAGCAGACGCTGAGACACAAGCGCGCTTTAAAGACTACATCAACCAACAATAATCCCGTTGGTTTAGTCGTACAGACTGGATACAAAAAGCCACACTCAAGTGTGGCTTTTTTATTATCAGAATTTATACGCCAAAGTCAGCATCGGGCCATAAAATCGATAGGTAACATCGAGCGCTGAATTGTCGCTCTCGTAATCCACCCCGACTTCGTAATAGTTGAATGACCCAGTCATACTAAACTGATCCGTGAAAAGATATTTCGCGCCAAAATCGACTTCCAACAAGTATCCCTCAATATCGTCTACTGCGAGATAAAAGACTTGGGCGTGACTTTTCAAAATCCAATCCTGATTCAGCGAATATTCGGCTCGAATTCCTAAATCAGGTAAAGGTGCCGTTACATCACTCAACACCGCATCATCGACAAACATGACAGGGATTTCATCCACCCCACTGACTTTTGCACCAAGCTTGCCATCTAATCCCAATGAGAGCCACATAACATGCAAACCAGCTAACACATCTACCGCCCATTTTTCAGTGGTATAAAACTGATAACCATAGCCAACTCGAGCAATGTCGATATTCAGTTCAGTGGTGAGTTTTGAGCCTGCTTGCACCACATAAGTGGTTCCATCAATGGCAAGTTCAAATGGTTTGGTGACAGACGTTCTGGTTGCTTCTCGATGCAAACTTCGCCAATCCGCATAGACACTGTGTTTTTGATTAAAGTAATACTCTAATTCCACATACGGCAACACAGTGAACTCTTTCAAATCCAAATCAGATTCAAAATCGATCGTATGTATTTGGTCGAAATAAGGGTCGTAAGCGTTGAGTTTAGTGTCAGTTCGAGAGAAGAAACCGCCTGCTTCAATCTCCCACTCCCCTGCTAAAACAGTCGATGAAAAGAGTGTCGCAAGACACACCGTCCAACCTGCTTTGTTCATCATCCTTGATCCTAAGTTGTTGAATTTATGCCTGATGAAAGTGTAGTCGTAAGATAAGAAGAATGGAAAGGTAAGTCGCTCGCAACTCTGAGTGAAACAACAGCTTTAATGCAAGATCAGCGAGTAATTTAGCAGTTGACGACTTTGGTGCCAGAGAGCATGTCATGTAACAAACGACGTTCTGGATGACAAAAGAGCAAAATGATGTTCACTAGTGGCGTAAATGGAATCAGCATTTCAATTAAGTAGCTTATGCACAGTCGAAGTGAAGCGGTGACTTTTGTCGTGTCGTGGCCGTTCTTCATCACCACTTTAATCCCTACTAAGCGCATACCTATGGTTTGCCCTTCACGCAGTAAATTCCAATTAACTAGCATCAACATGGGGATGGTAAGTACGTAGCTCGCCTTCGTATCCTTTACCAACTGAAGGTTCTCGCTCACAGAGAGTTCAAAGTCGTTCACAAATGAATTGATGGTCAACGCAATCAGTAATACTAACCCCGTTACGACCATCAGATCGATGAGACCACCAATCATCCTTCGTTTTCTATTGGCAATTGAACACCACATACCTTATCCCCTCAAATGCAAGCTGATGCATTCTAGGGATGAGGGTAAGTGTGCTCAATTAAGAGAAGTCATATTTGTGAGCCTCTCTCAGAAGTGAGATGGTCTAAAAATTGATCAGTCCTTACCAATATCTCTCGTAAATAATATTGCCACCCGTTCGGGCACGATACTTTTCCAAGCCTATCTCTTGCAGTACTGGAGAGGTGTCTTTGATCATCTCAGGATTGCCACACATCATCACAAAGCTGCTTTCTTTAGAAAACGGTAAGTCAGCGCGATTAACGAGCTCTCCCGACACAATCAGATCTGGAATACGGCCTTGAAGCTTACCCGGAATACTCTCACGGCTGACAATCGGCACATAACGAAGACGACCTTCATATCGCTGTTGGAGCTGCTCAATCAGGTATTTGTAAACTAAATCTCTTTCGTAACGCACACCATGCACCAGCACAATGTGATCGCTGTGTGGGAGTAGATTGATGTCGTCTAACAAAGAGAGAAATGGACCAATGCCTGTGCCGGTGGAAAGCAGCCATAGATCGTTTGCGTGTTTGGGAATGGTATCGTGGATCAGGTCACCATGCGCCGTTTCACCAACATAAATGCTATCGCCAGTTTGAAGCTGCTGCAGCCTTGGTGTCAGTTGCCCTTCTGGGTTCGCGACGACTAAGAATTCGAGCCATTCGAACTGCTCACTGGGCGCATTCACCACCGAGTATGCACGACTAATGGGATTGCCCTGTTCGTCGAGCAAGGCGAGTTTGGTAAATTGTCCGGCTTTGAAGGAGAGAGGCGCACCGGAAACTCGTAAACTGAACAGCTCACCTGTCCAGTCGATTCGTTTTTCTACTTTGGCAAGATTGAAACCTTTCAGTTCTGTCATTGGACATCTCCTTTTGGTTACGCTTACTTAAACCTACGCCTCACAACTGACTATGTAAAGTTTTTAGTTTACAAAAATAAGCATCTAATTCATTTCACATTTTACATACAATTTTATTACATTTTAATCAGTTCCATCTAGAATAAATACTCAAAGTGATAAGTCGCTTGGCAAATTGCGGCAACGTCGATGAAAAAGGAACATGAGTAATGGATACGTTATTAATTGAATTCCCAGTGATTACGGAAATCAAAGTCGCTTGGGGAGAGATGGATGCCCTGCAACACGTCAACAATGCGGTGTATTTTCGTTACTTCGAAACTGCGCGTTTGGACTACTTCAACAAGATTAATCTGTTGG
This sequence comes from Vibrio sp. CUB2, assembly GCF_001557945.1. Classification (NCBI taxonomy): domain Bacteria; kingdom Pseudomonadati; phylum Pseudomonadota; class Gammaproteobacteria; order Vibrionales; family Vibrionaceae; genus Vibrio; species Vibrio sp. CUB2. The sequence continues at coordinate 396,218 of NZ_LNRB01000001.1, forward strand.
TAGATTTGCAGACGTCTCACATCGGTCCGGTTCTAAGTGAAACCCAATGCCGCTATAAGCTACCCGTTACGTTTCCAGATACGCTTTTGATTGGCTCACGCGTAATTGATATGCAAGAAGATCGCATCACGATGGAATACCAAGTGCTGAGTAAGAAGTGGGGCAAGATTGCGACTATCGCGACCGCCACTGGTGTGATGTTTGATTTTAAGAACAATGTGAAAGCCGCGATTCCAGATCACGTCCGCCAATCGATTTTAGACTTAGAAGGCACCGTGGGCAGTACGCATCATTTGGAGTAATAAAGAGGCGAGATGCGAGATGCTAGATGCGAGATGCGAGATGCGAGATGCGAGATGCGAGATGCGAGATGCGAGAGATTAAGGTCTAAATAACCGACAACGCAACAAAAAATCAGCGTCATTCCGGACGAGCCTAAGCGAGCCATCCGGAATCTCTCTTTTAGACGTGTACCAAATCCAATTAGCAGAACGTCTCGATGTACAGCGCTTCTACTTTATCTCTTGCCCACTGCGTTTTGCGTAGGAACTTCAACGAAGATTTGATTGAAGGATCTTTCTTAAAGCAGTTCACACGAACGCGCTCATGCATTCCGTTCCACCCAAAGTGCTCAACTAAACGGGTAAGGATTTTCTCTAAACTCAACCCGTGAAGTGGGTTATTCGGCTGCTGTTGGCTCATGCTATTGATCCGGTAAAGTGAAGTTGCGCGCTAATCTAACTCAAACTCGCCGTGCAACCTAATGTTTTAACCTTGAATTGCCCTGCGACTCTCCCCTATAGTAGCCCAAACTTCTTAAAAGCCCTTTTCATTATGAAAGCCCTCAACGATCTGAATATCTTTGTCGAAACCGCACGCCAAGGCAGTTTTTCGAAAGCCGCCAACAGCATGGACATGACACCAGCAGCCATCAGTGCATCGATCAAACGTCTTGAGGGACAAATTGGCTTTCCGCTGTTTGTGCGCTCTACTCGCAGCCTTCGCTTAACGTCGGAAGGTGAGCTGTTCTTAGACAAAACCACCCAAGCACTCGCAACGCTGCAAGAAGGGTTAGATCAGATCTCAAGCGCGCGTGGCGAACTCTCGGGCCAACTACACATCACCGCGCCATCTGATTTTGGTCGCAACATGCTGCTTGATTGGGTTGATGAGTTTATTGATGTTTACCCGAACGTCTCTATCAAGTTAGAGCTGTCTGATAGCTTGACCGATATGTACACCAAACCTGTCGACATCGCGATTCGTTACGGCGAACCTGCTGACTCTAACCTCGTCGTATTGGCCTTGTGTGGCGCAAATGAACGAATCCTGTGTGCCTCTCCAGAATACGTCGCAAACAACCCTGTGTTGACCAAACCGGAAGATCTCAACCAACACAACTGTTTGTGTTACATGGTGGCAGATTCGGTTTACAACAAATGGACGCTGACTCGCGGAGACGAAACAGAACAGGTTGTCGTGAGTGGCAAGCTACTTAGCAACGACAGTGACTTATCCCATCGCTTAGCAATCAAAGGCAAAGGCATCGCCAACAAATCACTGATGGACATCAGCCAAGATTTGATTGAGGGAAGATTAGTAAGAGTATTACCTGAGTGGGATTGTGGTCCGGTACCGCTATACATGGTGTGCGCCGATCGTCGTTTGCTGACGCCAACCATTCGTACTTTCCGTGAATTCATTCATGAAAAATGCTGCCAGCAACGTAAGAAAGTGCTGGCAACATTCTGCTCAGAAGCTTAGCCGACAAACGTCATTGGGCGAATCTGAGAATATTCAACCCAATCGTTATCTTCTAACGTCGAGATAAACTGTGCGATATGTGGGCTTTGTAAGTGCTTATCTAACGCTTCTTGCGATGCCCAAATCTCTTGGAACATAAACAAGCCTTCGATCTTTTGATCCAAATACAGTTCGTATTGGCAACAACCCTCTTCTTCACGTGAAGGTTCTAGTAGACCAGAAAGTAAGTTGGTTACGTTGTCGATACTGTCTGGGTAGGCTTTAATTTCTGCAACTAAATGAATCATCTTGATCAGATCTCGGTAAATACAGTTTCTGCTTCCCAGCGTGACTTAGGCGTCTTGGCATTAAAGTCATCTTCCGCGTGGTAGCCAAGCGGCACAATCACAACGCCAGTGTAGCCTTTTTCACGTAGACCAAATTCTTCATCCAGCACTTTCGGGTCAAAACCTTCGATTGGCACCGCATCAATTTCTAGCGTTGAAGCGCCCAGTAATAACGTACCCACGTTGAGGTAAACCTGCTTCTCCATCCAATGATTGGCGTCTTTCAGGTCAAAACGGTGCATGTTCACAAAGTAACTACGACCACCACATACCGCTGCTTTTGCCTCTTCGGTTGGGAATCGACCGTCTTTTTCTTCCTGCGCCAATAGCGCTTCGATGTAGTCGTTATCGATGTCCGTTTTAGCACAGAACACCAACACGTGTGACGCATTCAAGATCTTCGCAGCATTGAACGCGTAGTTCTCTTGCGCTGCTTTTGCGATACGTTGCTTGCCCTCTACTGTGCTGGCCAGAATGAAGTGCCACGGCTGAGAGTTCACGCTCGATGGACTAAAACGGATCAGCTCTTTAACTGCGTCGATCTTCTCTTGTGGCAGCTTACGAGTAGGGTCAAAGACTTTGGTTGAGTAGCGGGATTTAGCAGCTTGAACGATGTCCATCGGGGTCTCCAGTCGAGTAGTTTATGCTGGTTATCACTTTAACCTTATGAGTTACAGGGAAAAACCGATTTCAGTTAAAAACATCTTCAAAATAAATTTGAAAATCGCCGATGTAAGAAGCTTTGAGCACTCTCACTGAAGCAACACCTGGTTTAAGCAATAATGTCGCCTTTGCTCTGTTACCGAACCACTTTCATGCTGCCTCAAGACAACATCATCACGCCCTTTCTCTGCAAAAAACTTGGGCATAATCACCTAAGAATTGCTGGCGAATATTGGCACATTGAAAAGCTGGTTGCCTTGCAATGTATGATGTTGCAAGAGGCACCGACGCTACGTGAAGGTTTGCTGTGGTGGAGCAAAAGTGTTTCGCTATTCGACCGTCGCTTGTACATTGTTTTCGAACACAGTGATAACCAGGTTCAGATGCGGCTAGAGTGCAGAGCTACCGAAATGCCAAGCTGGGCAGAATCGGTTTATGACTTGCTGCTGATGCAATTGGAACAGTTAGGTTTGAGTGAATCTGTGCGCATTCAGCTTCACAACCATGACCTTTACTCTGCTCATTTCGAACTAGAAGAAGACAGCAGCCCGAAACAGAACTCGGTTGTGTTCGACTTGGTGAAACATGTTTATTTGCTGCTGTCTCACCAGCCAATTGAACAGCCCGAATTGCTAAGCGTGCTTAATGCTCTTTTCGTCAAAAACAGCAATTACGCACTGAAACTAGAACAAGCCGCGCTACAACTAGGCGTATCCAAGCGCACCTTGCAACGTCGCCTGCAAGAAAAACAAATGAGCTATTCGCAATGCGTCGACTTCGCCAAGAAAAAGCACGCATTAGCCCTACTTGCAGATACTCAACTCACAACGCAGCAAATCGCTTATCAGTTGGGTTATGAAGAGCCTTCCAACTTCCATCGAACCTTTCGCCGTTGGTATCCGTTTTCGCCAATGCAATATCGTCAGCAGTGCTTGGATAACCGCACTCATCTCAATAACCAACCCATCCGCTTGTACTACGCCAAAGCCAATACTTTAGCCGATAACGACATTGACCAACCCGTCGGTAAAATCTGGATGGAAGTGGATAATATTGCGTTTGAAAAAGTGGTCTCCGTTGAGTGTCGAGACCGTGATGGCACGTGGCGTCGCTACCCAGCCTTCTTTGAGCGTTTCTTGAATAATGGCACCGAACTATGGGCGACGACAGAGCTTCCTGTCGCTCACCCACTGACGTTTAGACTGTGTTATGAAGTCGATGGTGAGCGCTATATTGATAACAACCACCAGCGCGATTATGTGGTTTCTAAAGGGCTTTTAATTGGCGCAACGGAATACATTGTCCCGACAAGGCAACTTATCCAACTCGGCACTCAGTACACCTTGTTTGTGGAACTCGCGTGTCGATTGAAAGACGTGGCGAAGATCGATTGCTATGTCGGTGACGCGCCAGCTCCGCACGCAATGAGCCTGACTCAGAATGCAGAAGATTACACATGCTGGGCGCTGCAACTGCCCCTACCCCAAACGGTTAAACAGTGCCGATTCCGACTCTATGATCATTCTGGTAATGAGTTAGCCAAAGACCATTACCCGATTCAATATCCAATTGTGCAACCACTCAGTTAAATATGTAGCACAGTTCAAATTCAGCTCTTCGTGACATCATTTCACGTCTCTTTTGGCGCAAAATGACACTCTCAATTTCAAACCTTTGTTTTATCGTTTCCGCATTGCTGCATAACGGAGACAAAAGCCGTGTTTGAAACCTTACCTAAACCTATGAATAAAATAAAAATACTTCCTTTAGCGATCGCCCTAGCTCTTTCTGGCTGTGGTAGCGATGAAACGACGCCAACCGATACAGGAAGCCACGTGGCATCTCCTGATTGGCAAGACCAGATCATTTACTTCTTGATGATCGACCGTTTTAACGACGGCGACAACACGCTTAACGATCAAGGTCAGAATGAGTACGATCCTACCTCAGACAAAAAATTCAGTGGTGGTGACCTTGTTGGTGTCAGTGACAAGCTAGGCTACATCGAAGACCTAGGCGCTCCCTCTATCTGGATTACACCGCCAGTGGCAAACCAATGGTGGGATGCAGAACAAAACTACGGCGGCTACCACGGCTACTGGGCGCGTGACTTCCAAAAAGTGGATGAGCACTTTGGTGACATGGAAAGCTACCAAGCGTTAGCGCGAGAAGTGCACGCTCGTAACATGTTCTTGATTCAAGACATCGTGACCAACCACGTAGGTAACTTCTTCACTTACGATGACCCATACAATTACGATCCTAGCCTACCTTGCCAAGGTTTCCGTTTGATCGAAAATGCGCTGCCAGCAGGGCAAGAACTGCCTTACCCACTCAACATGAATGAGTGTAAAGAAGATGGCACAGGCATTTACCACTGGACGCCAAGCATCACCGACCACAACGACCCAGTACAAGAAAAAACCTGGCAACTGTCGGATCTGGATGACCTGAATACATCCGATCCTGAAGTACGCGCTTATCTAAAAGAGAGCTACCGTAAATGGATTCGCGAAGTGGGCGTTGACGGTTTCCGTATCGATACTGTGAAGTTTGTTGAGCACGATTTCTGGAACGACTTCCTGCACGCCGATGATGGTGTGATGACTCAAGCGGTTGATACTGGTCGCGATAACTTCCTGACCTTTGGTGAAGTCTTCGAAACATCTACGCCTTACAACACAGAAGGCGAAGAGAAGATGCTGACTTACATCGGCGAAAGCGGCTCGCCGGAGCAGTTAACCTCGGTGTTGAACTTCCCATTGCAAGCCACCATGACTCGCGTATTTGCAGCAGGACAACCGACCGATTACCTACGCTTCCGTCTTGAGAAAATGATGGAGATGTTCCCGAATCCATACATCATGCCAAACTTCATTGATAACCACGATATGCCACGTTTTCTATCACAAGGCAGCGTCAACGATATGAAGCAAGCGCTGATTACCATGATGGCGGTACCGGGCATCCCTGTGATTTACCAAGGTACAGAACAGGCGATGTCAGCGGCGCGCGATGCGATGTTTGCTGGCGGCTACCGTGAAGACGGCGACTACGTAGACTCATTCGATCAAAACAGCGAGATGTACTTGTTCATCCAAGAGCTTGCTAAGTTGCGTACCGAGAACAAAGTCATGACACGCGGCGAAATGAAAGTGATTGGCAGCGATAAAGCCGGCGCTGGTGTGTTCGCCTTTACCCGAACGTTGGATAACGACGAAGTCTTGGTGGTAATGAATACATCAAACTCCCCGATGTTAATGAACCAACTCGATGTAGAGCAAGCGGGCGGAACCGTCTTCCAGCAACAAATCATATCGAACTGGGCAGACGCTCCGGAGCAGTTAATCGCAGATGAAAACGGTCACGTAACCCTTGAGCTACCAGCCAAATCTGCTGTGATTTACTCGAAAACTAACGACACCCAATCGGTAGATACACCAGACCTCAACATCCAACTGGCACAGGATTGGGAAGGACAAACCATTACTGATGACATCGTGATTGCTGGTACTGCTAACGCAAACGAGAAATTAAACCTTGTCGTGGCCGTTAATCTACAAACCGCTCAAGCCATTACCGTAAGTGCTGACGGTCAATTTAGCGTGACTTTATCTACCCGTCACTTTGCGATTGGCGAACAGCAACACCGCTTCGCGATTTACTCCACTGTGAAAAAAGCAGGCATTGAAGATGTGAACTTTGTGTCGGACTTAAGCTGGTCGAACACGCCAAACGACACGATTGATGACGCAGGTGATGCACAAGATGGTATGGGCGGTCCTAACGGTAACTACTCGCTACCAACGGATCCAACGTTCGACAAAGACAACAGCCAACTCGCAATCAACAAAGCAGAGGTATTTACCGTCGGCAGCAACGTGCGCTTGACCTTCACCATGGACAAGATCACCGATACTTGGCTGCCGCCAAACGGTTTTGACCACGTTGGTTTCACCATCTTCATTGATTTACCGGAAGAAGCAGCAACCAACCTAACGGAACTGCCTAAGGTCAACGCTTCTATGCCAAGCGGAACATGGAGTCGCAATGCTGTGGTCTTCGGCTGGCAAAGCTCGATTTACAACACCCAAGGCGCAAACGCGACAACATGGGGCGAAGCCGTAACACCAGCACCAATGGTCACGGTAGACAAAGCCAACAACACCATTTCGATGGACTTTGCGAGTGACGCACTAGGTCGACCTGATTCACTGGATGGCATTCGATTCTATGTGACAACTTGGGACTTGGATGGATTGTCTGCCACTTACCGTCCACTTGAACAAGACAAAGGTCCTTGGAACTTCTCTGGCGGCGCTTCGGATGAGAGCAAGATTTGGGATGACTTACCAATCATCACCTTGTCTGAATAATCACTGAAACCGCAATAAATGCGAAAGTCGTCTCAGCTATAAAAAGCAAAAAGCAGCTCACCTTCGAGCTGCTTTTCTTTTTCTGAAACTCTTAACTCACTATCGCAAATATTGTCCTTGCGCTAGTTAAACAACGACTTCACCCACAGCACTAAACTGTCCCATAACTTCCCAATCCACGAGCCCTCTTCCACCGCTTGGTTACTTACCAACGGATAGCTCGCCACGGTTTTATCGTCACTCTTCCACACGACTTTACCAACCACATCCCCTTTTGCGATGGGTGCAATCAGCGGCTCATTCACGACCACACTCTTGTCTAAACCAGCGGTTAAAGAGCGAGGCAGCGTCAGGTACGCATCCTGGGCAAAACCCAAATCAATCTCACTGACATCGCCTTTCCACACTTTTGCACTCGCCTGAACTTCACCCTGTTTTGCCACTTGTTTGGTGTCATAAAAGCGGAAGCCATAGCTGAGTAGATTCTTAGACTGACTAATGCGTGACTGTTTGCTTGGTGTCCCCATCACTACCGAGATAAGTCGCATCTTTCCTTGCTTAGCAGAACTGACCAAACTGTACCCTGCATTGCTGGTGTAGCCCGTTTTACCGCCATCGACATCCATCGATTTGTCCCACAACAGTTTATTACGGTTGTATTGGGTGATCTTGTTCCACTTAAATACCTTCTCACTATAAAGCGCATAGACTTCGGGCACATCATTGATGATGGATTGCATCAGCGTCGCCATATCATTAGGAGAAGTTTGAATACCCTCGCTATCCAGACCATGCGAGTTAACGAAGTAGGTATCGTTCAAGCTGAGCTTATCCGCCCAACCATTCATCAAGGCGACAAACGCCCCTTCACTACCAGCAACATGTTCAGCAAGCGCCACACAAGCATCATTACCAGATTGAACGATCACACCACGCATTAGGTTGGCAACGGTGATTTCATCTTTGGGTTGGATAAACATTTTTGAGGAGTCTGGGAATTTGGCTGACCACGCGTTCTCACTCACCGTCACTTTATCATCCCATTGAAGCCGCCCGGATTTGATTTCTTGCCCAACGACGTAAGCGGTCATCAGCTTAGTTAAACTGGCAGGGGCTAATCCGGCACGTGCGTTTTGCTCCGCAATGATGGCACCGGACTGAAAGTCCATTAACACATAGCCTTTTGCCTGTAACTGAGGCGGATTCGGCGTTACAACTGCCAATGCAGGGGCACTGATGGTCTGTAGTAATAAACAAGCGAGCGTGATTCGGGTTAGTGACGTGTTCATCAAGCATCCTCCATGGTCAATGACCGCCAAATGTCTCGTTTCATAAAAACGGCAAGACACGGCAAGACAGTGATGTCTAAACTGCACTTATCAGATCATAGTTCACTCAGTGCATACCAACACGGAAAGATCGAAGAGTTTCTGTTTTGAGTGCCATTCCTTGCCTTTCAGGCTTCAAAAATCGAGTTCTTACAACAAATCTATTGTTTCTAATAAGGAATTCGATATCGTAAAGCGACTATAAACAAGGACAGACCATAACAATGAACGCTCAATCATTTATCGACGCAGGACTGCATTACACACCCCACTCATTTACCGTGCCGCTGGACTACCAAGATCTAAGCAAAGGCACGATCAACGTCTTCGCTCGCTCCGTTTGTTTAGTCGGCGATGAAGACTCAGACAAACCGTGGTTAGTGTATTTTCAAGGCGGTCCGGGCTTCCCTTCTCCTCGTCCAAACGGAAACAACGGTTGGATCAAGCGCGCTCTGAGTGAGTATCGTGTACTGCTGCTCGACCAACGCGGCACTGGTAACAGCAGCGTGATTAATCACCAGACGCTTGCGCACCTCACACCGGAGCAACAAGCAGACTACTTAAGCCACTTCCGCGCAGACAACATTGTTCGCGACGCGGAATTTATCCGTGAACAGTTTGGCGTTGAGAAGTGGGCGACTTTAGGTCAGAGCTTTGGTGGTTTCTGCTCACTAACTTACCTATCGCTGTTCCCGAGCAGCTTGCTGCAAAGCTACATTACGGGTGGTGTGCCTTCGGTTTCTCGCCATGCGGATGATGTGTATCACGCAACCTTTAAGCGCACCATGGAGAAAAACCAAGCCTTCTTCCAGCAATTCCCACAAGCGCAGCAGTTATGCCAGAACATTGCTAATCACTTGTTGGAGCACGAAGAGTTTCTGCCAAATGGTCAGCGCTTTACTGTCGAACAGTTCCAACAAATTGGGATTAACTTTGGTGTCAGTGACACCTTCTTGCCAACTTACTACTGGCTAGAAAGTGCCTTGATTGAAGTGAACGGTAAGCCTCAGCTTCGTTATGAATTCCTCAACGACATGCTGGCGCAGCAAAACTTCCAGACCAATCCAATTTACGCGATTCTGCACGAATCAATTTACTGCCAAGGGTTTGCTTCTCAATGGAGCGCTCACAGAGTGCGCCAAGAGCATGATGCGTTCAATTACGAACAAGGTAAGCCGTTTTACTTCACTGGCGAAATGGTCTTCCCTTGGATGTTCGACCAATACGTGAATCTAAAGCCACTCAAAGAAGCGGCGGAATTATTGGCAGAGAAAGCCGATTGGACGCCGTTATACGATGCCCAGCAACTGGCAAACAATAAGGTGCCTGTGAGCTGCGCCGTCTATGCTGACGATATGTTTGTGGAAATGGACATTAGCCGTGAAACGCTAGCTACAATGCCAAACTCAAAAGCGTGGATCACCAACGAATATGAGCACAACGGTCTCCGCGCAGATGGTGAGCGTATTCTCGACAAGTTAATTGCGATGGGTAAACAAACCGCAGCAACGTTAAAATGAGCAGCTAACGCTCAGAATTCGCTAAAAACCTAGATAGAAAAACGCCTCTTTATCACGAAATAGAGAGGCATTTTTGATTCGATTCACGTTTAAGTTAGCGCTAGTCTTTGACTCGTTTAGTCATCATTTTGGTGATCACGCGGTAACCCATCTTATGGTAGAAATCTTCGCCTTCGTGATTAAATGACGCCACGGTTAAACCGAGCTCTTCAATGTCTTGGCTGCATAAATCGCTCTCGATTTTATCCATCAAAGACAAACCAATACCTAAGTTTCGATGACTTTCAGACACCACCAACTCATTGATATATCCAACGCGTCTTTCCGGAGAGAGAATCGAGTTGACCTCTCGCACAGTGCCAGAGATAAAGCCAACCACCTGTCGGTTAGAACAAGCAATAAAAGCCGTGATGCTGCCATCAAAATATTTATCGAAGATGTTGCGATCTTCCCTTAACTGCGCCATTTCTTCCGGAGAACGGTAGAAATCTGGCTCAGCATTATAATGAGAGGTGTCGAGTTCGACCAAGAGCGTTTTCAACAGTGGGACGTCTTCTTCTCTTAGTCTTCTGATATGAAACTGTTGCATGTTGAATTCCTTTGCCAACCGACCTGTATCAAACACAGATCTTTGCTTCAACTGATTATCGGATAAGAAGTTTTAGGAATGTGAAGCGAATCAACAGTACAAATTTCGACCATTTATGTCGAGTACGTTTTCAACAGTTTTACGAGTTTTTACTGATAATTTGAACATCCACAAAATTTTTAGGGTATTCAGAACCACTAGACCTCAATAACACGGCGTTTAATGCATTGAGATAATATCCGCATAGTTTGTCCGTATTTCCGACTAAATTACTCAGGTATACTCCGAGCCGCTAAAATTGTTAGGTATCGAGCCGTCGAACCATCGACCCTTTAAAGTAAGGAATAATCATGAGTCAGTATGTTGTCTGCGCCCTGTATAAGTTTGTGGAACTGAAAAACTACCAAGAGTTACGCGAGCCATTGCTTGCCCTAATGGAAGCCCACGGTGTACATGGAACGTTGCTACTGGCGAGTGAAGGTATTAACGGTACGGTTGCAGCGAAACGCGAAGGTATTGATACACTGCTTGCATGGCTAAATGCCGAGCCTCGCCTTACGGGTATTGTTTACAAAGAGTCGTACTCAGACACTCAGCCGTTTAACCGCACCAAAGTAAAGCTAAAGAAAGAGATCGTGACACTGGGCGTTGAAGGTATCGATCCTCGTCATGTGGTTGGAACTTACGTGAAGCCGCAAGATTGGAACGATCTGATTACTGATCCAGAAGTATTTGTGGTTGATACTCGTAATGACTATGAAATCGAGATCGGAACATTTAAAGGTGCAGTTAACCCAAATACGGACACGTTCCGCGAATTTCCTGACTATGTAAAACAAAACATGGATCCAGAGAAACACAAAAAAGTCGCAATGTTCTGTACGGGTGGTATTCGCTGTGAAAAGTCGACTGCTTACATGAAAGAGCAGGGTTTTGATGAGGTGTACCACCTAGAAGGCGGTATTCTGAAATACCTTGAAGAAGTACCAGAAGAAGAAAGCTTGTGGGAAGGTGACTGCTACGTATTCGACGGTCGCGTTGCGGTGAACCACCAGCTAGAAAAAGCGGACTACGACTTGTGTAACGCTTGCCGACTGCCAATCACAGAAGAAGACAAACAATCAGAGCAGTTTGAGCAAGGCGTAAGCTGCCCGAAATGTTTTGGTAAGCACAGTGACGAACAGGTAGCGCGCTTCCGCGAGCGTGAGAAGCAAGTGTCGTTAGCAGCGGTTCGTGGCGAACAACACGTCGGTGGTGAAAGCGCCAAACAACGCGAGCAGCGACGCGCAGAAAAACTGGCGAAGAAAGACGCACAGCGCAAACAAGCGTAAGATTCAAACACATTAAATACAAACGCCCCGTTTCTGGCTTGGAGACGGGGCGTTTTTGTTATCGTTGGAAGGTAAAAACTAAGATGATCGGATAAGGCCTGCGTAAGCTTTATCTGAGCCGCTGTCAGGAAATACACTTTCTAGCGCACTCGATTCGATGCTCATGTGTTGCTGTAGAACGGCTTTGATCACCGCCCTCATATCATTAGCAGGGGCTAAGTCTCTCCCTTCATAAAGCTCAGCTTGAGCAAGCCCCGGAAATTCTCCCAACACCTTGCCTCCTTCGATGGCTCCACCAGCAATAAACATGACGTTTGCTGTTCCATGATCGGTGCCTTTGGTTCCGTTTTCCGCTGCGGTGCGTCCAAATTCACTTGCCGCCATCACGACGGTTTTCGACCAGTTATCCCCTAACGCTTTCTTTAGGTTGGCAAGACCGTTATCCAATTTACGTAATTGATTGGCAAGCCTTCCTGTTTCTGCCCCCTGCCCTGCATGAGTATCCCATCCACCCAGTTCCAATACCGCGATATTTGGACCTCCTTCAGCAGAGAGAAAAGTTCCCGCTTGAGAAGCCAATACAGGAAACTGCTTACCGGGACGATTTCTATTCGACATCATTTCGATCTTCAGCGCTTCTTCAAAATTACTCGCAAGCTTCTCATCACTTTGAAACAAGGCCTCTAGCAGCTCCACTTGGCTGTCTCTCGCTTGCAAATTGTTTGGATACCAACTGCTGACTGCCTTCTCTCCTTGAACAATCAAAGGTAACCCTGAATCAATTGCCAAACCTTTCGACTTCGCATCCAGTTGCAGTAATCGGTTTAACCACCCATCACGATGTAACGGATTGTCTGTACCGTTTTCTAACACCTTTTGCCCATCAAAATGAGAGCGCTCACGATACGCGGTGGCACAAGCGTGAACCATTGCCATCTGCTTATTTTGATACCACTCGAAGCTGGTTTTCATCGCCGGATGCAAACCATAAAACTCATCGAGTTTATTCAGTTTTTCTGTTGCTAAACCAATCGTCGGACGGAGAGCTAAATACTGCTTATCAGCATAAGGAACCACAACGTTTAATCCATCCATCGCACCACGCAGCGTAATCCAAACAAAGATATTTGGAGAGCTAGATTGAGCAAAGACTGCATTAGGCAACAAGCTTGTTGCGCCCACGGCTAAAGCGGATTTCAAGAATTGTCGACGAGTCGATGTTAAGTTCGTTTGTTTATCTATTGTCATCACTCACCTCATCGATACTGAAATTGCGGGCTAAGCCAAAGTAGAGAAAGCTTCATCTCTGCCGATAGGGCTTTGTTCATCACCAATTTTGTGTGTTCGTCCAACGCATCGCCGTAGAGCTGTTGGCTAACTTGCTCAACAAAAGCTTGTGGTTTCACACCTTGGGACTTGGCACTTTTCACCGCCAGCCGAGCGATTCGATTCGCTAACTGCCACCGCTGAGTTAACGCAGAAGGACTGTTGTAATCTGCGTCTTTATCTGGCCAACCAGCAGGAGAACCCGCCATAAAAGGAGGCTGACCTAAGCTTCTTTGCGCACCGAGTAATTTATTCCCCGACTTGCTCATTTGCATGTCATTCGATTCAGGAAAACGGACACCAGCACTGCGCAAAACCGCGAATAACCACTCTTGAGAAGTGCGAAAACGCACCGCCTCTGCCGATTGGCTCAAAGCGCTTTGAATCAACAATCGATAAACCGGGAGCAAATCCCCTTTACCTTTTAGGTAAGCTTGGCTGAGCGGTTCAACCAGGGCTTCACCGGAAGGGCCTAAGAAATGCTGCACTAACTTACGTGCAATATGTTTTGCGGTATCAGGATGAAGCGCAAGATCTCTCAAACACGCTCGGCCTTGTTCAATACCTTGTTGAGAATAGCGCTTGCCAAGCAGAGTTATCGAGCCTGGTTCATGGGTTCTTGAATTAAATTGGAAACCAACTTTTGGTGCTTTGAATCCAACACTCCAGCCAGTAATGGCTTTTGACAGTTCAATCACGTCTTGTTGTGTATATTGGCTATCAACACCAAGCGTGTGCAGCTCCATGATTTCTCGCGCGAGATTTTCATTGAGCCCTTTACCCTGTTTCAGCCCTTGTTTGGAGTTCGGTCCTACCGACAAGTTGTTATCCAGAAACATCAGCATGGTTGGGTGCTGACTCACCGCTAAGAGCATCTCAACAAAGTTGCCATTCCAGTGCTCTCTAATCACTTCATTTTCGACGCTTGCCACTATCGGACGCACCTTTCGGGTGTCTGCCGATATAGCAAAATGGTTGCTCCAAAATTGAATCAAGCGTTCCTGAAATCCATACGGAGTGTGCAACGTCTGTTGGTTGCGAGCCTCGACTTGTCGCAAATATTGCTCACGAAAGAACGCACCGATTTGCTTTTGCACTTCACGTTTTTTGGTAGGGGATTGTTTGAGCTCTCGTTTGGTGTCATTGAGCTTTCTCAGTTCCAACAACACTTCGTTTGTACTCGGCAACTTGGTCACTGCCTCATGCCAATAAGTCTTACTGCTTAGTTGCTTTTCTAAACTTGGCGAACTGTGTTGATAAAGGGGCCCAAAGCCGAACCGCTGCTCAGAGATAATGTCTTGAGTTGGGTAATACTGCATAGCCGTTTCCGTGTGATGCTTTATGTCAGTCTAGCAAGCATCACATGGCGTCGAGTTCAATTTTTGGTTATTTCTCAGTCAGTAAAGCTGGTTATCACGCAGAGGCACCTCTAATTCATTAGTACCATCTTTGGATGACTGTCCAACCATTTCGTCATAGGCACTTTGTTGGCGAAGCACCTGCTGTTTCGCTTTCAAGTGACGACATTGCTTTTGCAACTCCAGTATCGAATGCGCTCTCAAAAACTTGCCTTTATCATCGGTAACAAAGTGTTCCTCTCCATCGACTAAGACGGAGACTTGATACAAAGCGAGATCGAGAGAGTGGATAACGAGCTTGTCGATGTAGAAGAATTTTTCCAATTTACTGAGTGGCATAGACATAAAGCACCTCCTTGCTCCGTGCCTTTACGTCAACATCAATAAAATCGATCACTGAGTGAGAAATACGCCCCGCAAACACGTAAAAATCGAAAAAAACAAGCGAGGGGCACAATGCAAACAATCAACTTAGTGTGGCTAAAACGCGATTTACGCCTGACCGATCATACGCCTTTACAACGCGCTTTATCTTCAGAACATCCAACTGTGCTGCTTTATATTGTTGAACCCATGTTACTGGATGACCCACATTACTCTGCTCGTCACTGGCGTTTTATTTGGCAATCACTCCAAGATATGAACGAAACACTCTCGGCTCGTGGCCATCAAGTGTCCGTAATGTCAGGTAGCGCAATAGATTTCCTCAGCGCGATTCAGAATCAGTTCAACATCAACGCTATTTTCTCCCATCAAGAAATCGGATTGGATTGTACGTTTGAACGAGATAAACAAGTATCAGAATGGCTTCAATCACAAGGGGTTCCGTGGCGCGAATTTGAACATGGCGCCGTCATTCGAGGAGCGAAAGACCGACTCGGCTGGGATAAGCATTGGGATACGGTTATGCGAGCCGAGATTGAAGATATCGACCTTGAAAGTGCTTCTCTTATTACCCTCGATGTTGACGCACTTGGTTGCTCGTTTGCGCCCCCTCCTTCTTGGTTAGAAAAAATAAAAGGCATGCAAACGGGCGGAAGTTCGCTCGCTTGGCAAACCATGGAAGACTTTTTTCAACGTCGGGGACGCGATTATTACCGAAGTATTTCTAGCCCGACAGCATCTCGAACCGCATGTACTCGCCTCTCTCCCTATCTCGCATGGGGCAATATATCGCTTCGAGAAGTTTACCAATACCTGCTGAAACATTGGCAAGTGGCAGGGTTTCGTCGCAGCTTAATTGCGCTATCTTCGAGACTGCATTGGCATTGTCACTTTATGCAGAAGTTTGAATCCGAATGCGAAATGGAGTTTCGTTGTGTTAATAAGGCTTATGAACCTTTATTACATCAAGCAAACGTCAGAGATGCGGCACTCTTGGACGCTTGGAAGTCAGGCACAACCGGGATACCGCTCATCGATGCTTGCATGCGTTGTCTTCATCACACCGGATACATCAACTTTCGCATGCGCGCGATGTTGGTGAGTTTTTTAACGCATCATATGAACATGGATTGGCGCGATGGCGTGACCCACTTAGCTCAGTTGTTCCTCGACTTTGAACCGGGAATCCATTACCCACAATTTCAGATGCAAGCAGGCGTGACTGGCACCAATACGATTCGCATCTACAATCCGACGAAACAAGCACAAGAGCACGATGCTGGCGGTGAGTTCATTCATAAATGGATTCCAGAACTTGCAATGGTTCCCACGCCCTTGTTGTTTGAGCCATGGAAAATGACCGCAATGGAAACCGTCATGTACCAACTGGATCCCGATTCCCGATATCTCGCGCCCGTCGTAAATGTAGAGGCAAGCGCAAAAGCAGCAAGAGAGCGATTGTGGGCATGGCGCAAACGCACAGAAGTGAAAGTAGAAGGAGCGAGAATTTTGGCACAACACGTTCGGCCCTCGATCAAAAAGAAAGCCAGTTGATCGCCTAGAGAGAAGCGTGCGTACAAACTGGGACTTTTATCAGGGAGAGAGCGGTCCCCAAACAACTAAAGGAATGCACTATGCTGAAACGTATTTTGGTTACGACCACGGTTTTGTTTGCCACCTTTTCATTTTTACTGCCAGCAAAAGCTCACGAACACGGAATGATGAAAGAAGACATCGTTGACGTGGCTGTTGCAAATGGCTCTTTCAATACTCTGGTAGCAGCAGTCAAATCCGCAGGCTTAGTGGATACACTGAAAGGTGAAGGCCCATTTACGGTGTTTGCACCGACTGACGAAGCATTTGCTAAGCTTCCAGATGGCACGGTGGACATGTTGCTGATGCCAGATAACAAAGACAAGTTGATCGCGATTCTTACTTACCATGTGGTTCCGGGGAAAGTGATGGCCGCAGACGTAGTGAAAATGGATAAAGCGACGACAGTCCAAGGGCAAGACGTGATGATTAAAACCATGGGCGATAAAGTGATGATCAATAACGCTACCGTAATTGCCACCGACGTCAAAGCAAAGAATGGCGTGATTCATGTCATTGATGAAGTCATCATGCCGAAATAAAACTAACAAGGAGGGCGGGCTCACCCACCCCTTTCAAGGATATGGAAAACATCAAACTTTCGAAGCACGACATTCAAGCGATGGAGCAACGCCAACGCACCCGATTGATAAACTCTCTAGCGGGATACAAAAGCGCTAACCTCATCGGCACAAGGGACAGGCAGGGACAAGAGAACCTTGCTGTGGTGAGCTCGGTGGTTCATTTGGGCTCGCATCCACCTCTCTTTGGCTTTATCGTTCGTCCACGCAAAAGTCGCCGTCACACGCTAGAAAACATCCTCGATACCAAGCATTTCACCATCAACGCTATCGGCGTCGACTTTGTGCAAAAAGCCCATCAAACCTCCGCGCGCTACCCAAAGCATATCTCAGAGTTTGAAGCCGTAGGCCTGACACCTTATTACGATGATGCGTTTCCTGCGCCTTTTGTCCTTGAAAGTAACCTCAAGATGGGCCTAGCTTTGAGAGAGCACATCAAGATTGAGAGCAATCAAACAGAGATGCTGATCGGTGAAGTGTTAATGGTGCACGCACCGGAAAGAGCGATCATGCCAGACGGTTATCTCGATTTGGAACTGCTCGACTTGGTGACCATTTCGGGGCTCGACAGCTACCACGTAACACAACGACTGCATCGACTAAGTTATGCCAAACCTGACTCTCGTTTGTTCCCCTTAACAAGAGAAGGAGAACCTTCATCTTGGGGAGCGCTTGAAGTCGATTTGGACTAACTCCTCATACTCAAGAACTAAATACAAAAATGGCAGTTTTCTATGTCTAAGCCGTGTTCACCAGCTCGGTTGGTAAGGTGTGCGCGCCCAGCTTCCAACCCCATTTCATAGCCCTCGAGTAAGACAGATTGACGCATAGACAATCGCTGAACGTTGAATTCATCTGGCGGAGCAACCACTCGAACACGCGTTCCTTTGGGAGGATTGCGAATAAACTCAAGCGACTCATTGTAGTTCTCTGAGCGATGAAGCATAGCCTCTGCCATTTGTGGATGTTCAGCAAACAACTTCTTCATTAACCAAGGAGTTTTCACTGGCTTTTTCTCATAAGCCAAAGGATGTGAAAGAACAACCGTGATATCACGAGCACCACGTCGATAGGCTTCTCGTACAGGAATGGAATCTGCTACACCACCATCGGTATAACAACCACCGGAGAAACACGGAGTATGTTTGTAAGCGATAGGCAAAGCGGTTGTTGCTTCCATCGCATTATGGAAGTTATGACGATTCACTCGGTAGTAATCCGCTTTACCTGTATTGATGTTTGTCGTTGCCGCTAAGAAAGGGATGCCTTCAAACAGTTTCGCTTCATCGACTGGGTACAAACGATTTGACTCTTCAAATAACCATTTCACGTCGATCAAATCTCCACCTTTCAAAAAGCGGGTAGGATCGAAAAAGCGTTTGCTGGTTGCTAATTTAGTGATGACGTTGATGCTACGGTGCGGGTAATCAGTTAGATAACCGATCAAATTTGAAGCCCCGGCTGATACGCCAATCGCAAAATCAAATGGTTTGTAGTCTTGCTCTAAGAATGCATCTAATACGCCACTGGCAAAGACGCCACGCATTGCGCCACCTTCGACTACGATTGCTTTTGTTGCCATGTTTCCCCCCAATAAAGACGTTAAAAAGATTACTGAAATTCGTGCTACAGCAACAATCGGTTATTCTTATTATTGAGATAGGCGAAGTCTATGTGTTTCTTGCACTTTAAGTGGAAACTTAGGATCAAAAAATCCACATCAACCAAAGCGTTGATGTGGATTTGCAGTCGTTCAATCAGAGATTACGCAAAGACGGTTTTATACGCTTCGGCAGCACCTTCAATAAACATCTGTGTGCCAATCACCGCAAGAATCAATCCCATCATTTTGGTGATCACATTCAGTGCGCTTGGCCCAACCGCTTTCACTAACTTGTCACCAAACAAAAACAGGACATAAGTCATCACGCAAAGGACTGCGAATGAAGCAATGGTAATGATGGTTTCGGTGATTCCCCCCGTTGTTGCAAAGTTCATCGCCGTCGCAAGTGTTCCTGGCCCCGCCAAGATCGGCATGGCTAATGGTGAAACGGCAATGCTCAACGCGGCTTGTTCTTGCTCCGGTGAATAAGCCTTTTCCTTGGTCTTCTTGTGTGTCGATTCCCCTTGCAACATGTGGAAACCAATAAGGAACACTAAGATACCGCCAGTAATGCGCAGTGCGTAAAGGGTAATACCAAATAGGTCGAAGATGACTTTGCCAGCAATGGCGAATACAGCAACGATAACAAAGGCGATAAACACAGAACGAAACGCAATTGAGCGCACGGTTTGCTTGTCTTCATCCGCGGTCAGGCTTAAGAAGATAGGGATATTAGCGATTGGGTTCATGATGGCAAAAAAGCCCATGAATACAGTGACGGTATGAAGTATCAGTTCTTTCATGTTTTCTACATTTGGTAAGTTATTGATTATTAAAAATCATTATATACCCAACTTTATAAATAACGTCACTTTATGTTCACTGTACTTTCCAAGCGCCTCACCTTTTGCTCATCGCCACAGTTTGAAGCGCATGCTAGTTTACGCTCAATATAAATAGCGTTATGGTGAAGATTCAGCCAATACTAAGAACAAACTAAGGAAGTTGATTGATCATGAACAGTACGATTGAAACCATTCTCGGTCATCGCTCTATTCGTAAGTTCACCTCTGAGCCTATTTCAAGTGAACAACTACAAACGATTCTCCAATCTGGACTAGCCGCCTCTTCTTCTAGCATGCTGCAAGTGGTCTCTATCATTCGAGTGGCAGATGCAGAAAAGCGCAAACTGCTAGCACAATACGCTGGCAATCAGGCTTACGTTGAAAGTGCTGCAGAATTTTTGGTGTTTTGCATTGATTACCAGCGTCACACAACCATCAACCCAGACGTTCAAGCCGACTTTACTGAGCTGACTCTAATTGGTGCTGTGGATTCCGGCATCATGGCACAAAACTGCTTGTTAGCTGCCGAGTCTATGGGGTTAGGTGGCGTATACATTGGTGGTTTAAGAAACAGTGCTGCGCAAGTCGATGAGCTACTCGGTTTACCTAAAAACGCCGCTATCCTGTTTGGTATGTGTTTGGGTCACCCTGATCAAGATCCAGAAGTAAAACCACGCTTACCCGTTAACGTTATTGTCCACGAAAACCAATACCAAGCGCTGAATGTAGACGATGTACAAGCTTACGATCAAACCATGCAAGAGTACTACGCGAGCCGCACAAGCAATCAAAAACAGAGCGCATGGTCACAAGAAACAGCCGGAAAGCTATCTGGTGAGTCTCGCCCGCACATCCTGCCTTATCTTAATAGTAAGGGATTAGCTAAGCGATAATGAGAAAGTTCGTTTAATCAGCCAAAGATCAAAAAAGGCCTCGAATGAGGCCTTTTTCACAAGAAACCATTCATGTCATTTTCCACACATGGCATTAGCATCAAAGTCTGACCATTTTCGGTTTTATTTTTGTCAAAGCCATAACAAACCCATATTGACTGAGAAGGAAAAACAAGATCCAAATCACAATATAAGACAAAATAAATAAATTTTATCTTTAGATATACCGCATTTATAACTAATTGAATTTTACGAAAAATACGCTTTATGTGAGCCGATACCAAAAATTAGAGCCAATTAATAAAGTTCCTCATCATATAAACCCCACCCAGACCTCATAAACATAAAAAATAGCTATATATCACTAGCATTTTATCAATTTATCGTCTATTGCCCCGACAAACGAAATTCTTTAGAGTGCGCTCGCCGGATGCAACCCGTTTCCTATTGAGTATTTTATAAATTAAAATAAATAATAAAGCTTAATGAGTAATAGCGTGTTGTTATTCCCTAGAAAACATTGTTGCCTCAGCAACATGCTCTTTTACGTCAGATGAATGAAAAAACGAATGAACGTCAACCATACAACGCTAGGCAGTTTACTCCTTTCCTCTGTGCTTCTTGCTGGATGTACAGTACCGGGCAGTCACTTATCCACGAGTGGTAAGCACATCATTGAAGATGGCAGCACCAATACAGCTGCAGATTTCAATGTATTTCCACTGACTCTTGATAAAGTCTCACAGTTAAAAAGCTCGGATATCGAAACTAAAGCGAACCCAACGCTTGACCATCAACTCGCGGCTTACGAGTATGAAGTTGGTCCTGGCGACATTCTGAATATCACTATTTGGGACCACCCTGAACTTACTATTCCTGCTGGTTCTTATCGTAGCTCTGCAGAGGCCGGTAACTGGGTACATGCAGATGGCACCATTTTCTATCCCTACATCGGAATCGTTGAAGTCGCAGGAAAAAACGTTCGCCAAATTCGAACAGATATCTCTAAAAAATTGGCTAAATACATCGAGAGTCCTCAAGTCGATGTCAGTGTTGCCGCATTTCGTTCAAAAAAATCTTACGTCACTGGCGAAGTAAACAAGCCGGGGCAACAACCGATCACCAATATCCCACTCACGATTCTTGATGCAGTTAACCGCGCTGGCGGTCTAGCAGAAGATGCGGATTGGCGTAACGTAACACTGACACGCCAAGGCAAAGTCGAAAACATTTCTCTCTATGCACTAATGCAAGAGGGTGACCTTACTGAAAACCGATTGCTTCAACCTGGTGACATTGTGCATGTACCAAGAAATGATACTCAAAAAGTGTTCGTTATGGGTGAAGTCAACGATCCGAAGCTACTAAAAATGGATCGCGCAGGCATGAGTTTGACCGAAGCTTTGAGCAATGTTGGTGGTATCAACCAACTTTCTGCGGATGCAACCGGCGTTTTTGTCATCAGAAAATCTCAAGACCATCAAGCAATGGGCGACATTTACCAACTTGATGTCTCCGACGCAGCAGCGTTAGTGATTGGTACTGAATTCGACCTAGAGCCTTATGACATTGTTTATGTCACTGCGGCACCAGTCAGTCGTTGGAACCGTGTTACTGCACAACTAGTACCGACGATTTCAGGCTTCAACGAGCTTACAGAAGGTGTCCTTCGTGTAAGAAATTGGCCGTAGTTCAAGTATTCTTGACAGGGCTTATCCCGAACAGATAAGCCTTGTCGAAAAATTATTGATAGGGAATTAATCATGTTTTCAAACATTCTTGTTGTGTGTGTAGGTAACATTTGCCGTTCTCCGACTGGAGAACGGGTACTTCAACAACTTCTTCCTAGTAAAACCATTTCTTCAGCAGGTATTGCCGTTGAGAAAAGCCGCCTGACTGGGAAACCGGCGGATGAGACAGCAAAGCTGATTGCCTCAGAAAAAGGCTTTTCTCTCGAGAACCACCAAGCACAGCAACTGACTGCGCAACTGTGTTCAAAACAAGATCTTATCTTGGTAATGGAGCAAGGGCACATCGATGCATTGACTGAGATCGTTCCAGAAGCAAGAGGCAAAACTATGTTGTTTGGGCATTGGATGAACTCTGTCGACATTCCAGATCCATACAGACAAAGTAGAGAAGCGTTTGATCATGCATATTCTCTGATTGAGCAATCCGCTCAGGCTTGGGCAAAAAAACTATAACTTCAGATTATTTGGCGAAATAGAAAAACAATGGCTAACCAAACTATAAGTTCATCTGCACCAACCGATGACGAAATCGATCTCGGTAAACTGTTTGGCACATTAATAGATGCGAAATGGTTTATCATTGGCATTACGCTTGTCTTTGCTACCATGGGTATTGCCGTAGCATTGCTATCGACTCCAATTTATAAAGCGGATGCGTTGATTCAAATTGAACAGAAAAGCTCTGGTGGCATTTCTGCAATGGTCGGGGACATGGGTGACCTATTTGCAGCAGAATCTTCAGCAACCACAGAGATTGAAATCATTAAGTCTCGTATGATCTTGGGCGATACCGTTGACAAGTTTAATTTAACAACGATTGCCGCTCCGGAATATCTTCCTTTTGTCGGCAAAGGACTCGCTCGAATCAATGACACTCAGAATTACATTTCAGTATCAAGTTTCGTCATCCCTCGAACCGCACAAGGTTTCAAACATCACCTTGTGGTAACTGATGCCGAGAAAGGTACTTTTGATCTGATGATTGAAGATCAAGTGGTGCTTTCTGGCGTTGTTGGTCAGACGATTGAAATGAATGGCTACCAAATCAAAGTTCGTGAGTTGGTTGCGCAAAACGAAGACAGTTTTTCAATCAGTAAAATTAGCAAGCTTGACGCGATCAACAGGCTCGCTTCACAACTATCAATTTCTGAACGAGGAACAAGTACGGGGATTGTTTCACTTGGCATTGAGGGCGAATACCCTGAGCGTAATCAACAAATCTTGAATGACGTCGTACAAAACTATTTCCTACAGAATGTGAGAAGAAACTCAGCAGAAGCTGAGCAAAGTTTAAACTTCCTCAAAGACCACTTACCTGAAGTCAAAGACAAACTAAATGGCTCAGAAGATGTACTGAATCGCTTTAGGCAAGAAAACGAATCAATAGACTTAAACCTTGAAGCACAATCAACACTCAAAGTGATGGTCGCTCTTGAAGCGCAGTTGAACGAACTGACATTCAAAGAAAGTGAAATCAGCCAGAAGTTTACGCAGGATCACCCTGCATACAAATCGCTACTGGATAAACGTCAGACGTTACTGCAAGAAAAAGAGCGTTTGAACCGACAAGTTCAGAAGCTGCCAAAAACACAGCGTGAAGTCTTACGTATGACGCGTGATGTCGAAGTGAACCAACAAATTTACATCCAGCTTCTAAACAAAGTTCAAGAACTGAACATTATTAAAGCTGGTACCGTTGGTAATGTACGTATTATCGACAGTGCACAGTCTTACGCTATTCCAGTGAAGCCTAAAAAGCCTCTTATTGTTGTTCTAGCAACACTATTAGGCGGAATGGTGGCTGTTGCTTTCGTTCTGGTTAAAACTGCTTTCCACCGCGGTGTCACCTCCCCAGATGAGATTGAGCAAACGGGAATTTCAGTTTACGCAAGTGTTCCTAAGTCTGTACAACAACTGGAAGTCGCTAACAAGCTTAAGCGCAAGGATAACAAGGACCTACTGTTACTGGCAGAAGAAAACCCAGCGGACCTTTCGATTGAAGCATTGCGTGGACTTCGTACTAGCCTTCACTTTGCGATGATGGAAGCGAAAAACAACGTACTGATGATATCTGGTCCAGCGCCTTCAATTGGTAAAACATTCGTATCGACAAACTTTGCAGCTGTAGCGGCGAAGACAGGTCAAAAGGTTCTGTTGGTCGATGCGGACATGCGTAAAGGTTACTTACAGCAATGTTTTGGTCTGACGGCTGATAACGGTCTTTCTGATTTCTTAAGCGGCAAGATTGGTCAAGAGATGGTGAGCAAACAGACTAAAGTTGAAAACTTGGACGTTATTACTCGTGGTCAAGTACCACCAAACCCTTCCGAGCTTTTGATGCATCCACGATTTGTTGAGCTTGTAGAAAAAGCGTCGCAAGAATATGACCTAGTGATCATCGATACACCGCCAGTCTTAGCAGTGACAGACCCAAGTATCGTTGGTGCGATTTCAGGAACCACTCTGATGGTTGCTCGATTTGACCAAACGACATCGAAAGAGCTAGAAGTCGCTCGTAGCCGATTTGAACAATCGGGTGTCGAAGTGAAAGGCGTCATTCTAAATGCAATAGAGAAGAAAGCCGCAAGCTCATACGGTTATGGTTATTACAACTACGCCTACAAGAGCGAGTAATAGCGTTACGCTCAAACAATTTAAACATACTTGTGTATAGCCATTAAATAGAAACACAAAGCCCCGCCATTATCGCGGGGCTTTTTTATTTGTGCAGCAGTAACCGTTTTTATTCTTATTGCTTCTTCCATTGCATAAAAGTGAGCACACTCAATAGTAAGAAGAAAGCAGGGTCACTCCAACCAAAGCCAACAAACACGCCTATAATACCAGCATAAGTGGTGATCACCACGCCTAAGAGGTTCGTGACCAGCAAAGCTTTGAACAGTTGTTTCGCCGTGTTGCCAGATTCAACATCACGCAGCATCAAACTGACCGCAGCAATCCCACCTAAAAAGATCGACGTATGCTGCGATAAAAACAGCGCATATTGGTCGTTAATTTGTACGCCATACATCGGCCACATCATGGTTGGCACAAAAAATAGCGCAAAAGCGAATACCGTATAAATGACCCCATGAACGGTTAGAAAGGTGCGGTTAGTCATAACATTACTCTCCGATTGGACCTTGGTTGATAGTGCTCAGTGGTGCGTTGATATCAAATATCTGCCCTCTTACTTCTTCAACACCCATCTGTTTCAAACGAGCAGTGTGCATTTCGAGATAAGCTTGCGCCATTGCTTCATCTTCAAAAAGATAGATGCCGCCGCCAAGTTTGTCTTTCTCGCTTTCCGTCCAGATTTTCCAAATCATGCCTGGCTCTTGGTTAATTGACTGAGCTAGGTCTACCAGTGCATTCGACATCTCTTCACCAAATGGGCCATGAAATTCAAAATCAACTTGCAGTAATTTCGCCATGTTGAGTCTCCTCTTCTTTTTTGACTCGCTTTCGATGAGAAGATTATTACCTTTATAAAACTGACAAAAAAGTTCATAATCCTGCCATTACCTGTCGAAAAAACTGACCAATGAGACTCAAAACAACCCTAGAGCAGTGGCAAACATTACAAGCGATTGAACAAGCTGGAAGTATTCAGTCAGCCGCAGTGACGCTCAATAAAAGCCACACTACGCTGATCTATTCAATGAAAAAGCTCGAGGACCAACTGGGCATCAAACTGATAGAAGTGAAGGGCCGAAAGGCTGGGTTAACCGAACACGGCAAGACCATGTTGCGACGCGCACAATCTATGCTCGAACAAGCCCATGAACTGGAAATGATCAGTGAACAGCTAAGTAATGGCGTGGAATCGCAAATTACCGTAGCGATCGATCATCTGTGCGATCCAAGCTGGCTCTATGCACCACTTAGTGAATTTTTGGCACAAAACAGCACTACCTCCGTTCAAGTCGTGGAAACTTCGCTAAGTAAAACCACCGATATGGTGGTCAATGAGTTAGCAGACATCGCCATTATCAACCTTCCGGTCACCAACCACCCAGCCGAAGCATTTGGCACTACAACCATGGTGCCCGTTATTGCAGTTGAGCACCCATTGGCAAAGAAAGAACACGTTTCATTGGCTGATTTTTCGACCACCAGCCAAATTGTGGTTCGAGATCTTGGTGAATCAGACAAGGCAAAACGAGACGTAGGCTGGTTGCGCGCGCGTCAAAGAATCACGGTGGATAATTTCGACCACGCCTTTAGAGCGGTAGAGCAAGGCGTTGGCTTCTGCCGACTCCCTAAACATCTCGTCGAATACCGCCACAGTGTAGGCATCAAGGTATTAGACCTTGAACACTCAAACCAATATCAAGTCGCACTGCACCTCACGCTACCAAAAGGCGCGAGGAGCGGAGCAGCCACACTCACTCTTTATCAAGCACTGCTGGATAGTGCAAAAGACCGCATTTAACTGGCCATACGACTGTTGTTAAAACCACAAAAGTCATTTGTGTTAAGTGCTATTTTTCGCAAAGGCTGATTTCCTCATACTCTCCCTCACTGATAGCGCACCAGAGACGTGCGCTTGAACAAAATGAGAGAGTAAATTATGCCAATCGCATTATTAGCATTAACCCTTAGCGCCTTTGCGATAGGGACAACTGAGTTTGTTATCGTTGGATTGATTCCAACCATGGCAGCAGACCTCAACGTTTCTTTACCTTCTGCAGGTTTGCTGGTGAGTTTGTACGCATTAGGCGTGGCTATTGGCGCGCCAGTGTTAACTGCACTTACGAGCAAGATGAATCGCAAGCATGTGCTTCTCGCTGTGATGGGCTTGTTCGTTGTCGGTAACCTGTTAGCTTGGCAAGCTCCGGGTTACAACACTCTAATTGCCGCACGTATTTTAACGGGCTTGGCTCACGGTGTGTTCTTCTCTATCGGCTCGACCATCGCCACTGGTTTGGTGTCCAAAGAAAAAGCCGCCAGTGCCATTGCAATTATGTTCACTGGTCTAACGGTCGCGCTAGTAACAGGCGTGCCTCTAGGTACTTATATCGGGCAACATTTTGGTTGGGAAACCACATTCTTAATTGTGGCCATTCTTGGTTTGATTGCCTTAGTCGGTAGCGCTTTACTTGTTCCGAACAACTTAAAGCAAGACGTAACGGCTTCTTTAAAAGATCAGCTAAAAGTACTCATCCAACCTCGCTTGCTATTAGTTTATGCCATTACTGCGCTAGGTTACGGCGGCACCTTTACCGCGTTCACTTATCTTGCGCCAATTTTGGAGCAGGTATCGGGCTTTGATGCGAGTGCGGTTGGTTTGATCATGCTGGTGTATGGTGTCTCTGTCGCGGTGGGTAACATCCAAGGCGGCAAAATGGCAGACAAATTTGGCCCCGTAAAAGCACTGACGATCATCTTTGCTGGCTTAGCCGCAATCTTGTTTGTGCTCAACTTTACCGCATACAACCCAATTGCTGCTGTGATTACTATTTTGGTTTGGGGTGCTTTTGCTTTCGGTAACGTACCAGGACTACAGGTTTACGTAGTAAAACTGGCAGAAAAATACGCACCTAATGCCGTTGATGTTGCTTCTGGTTTGAACATCGCTGCCTTTAACGTAGGTATTGCGCTCGGTTCATGGAGTGGCGGTTTGATCGTAGAAAGAGCAGGCTTAATGAATACGCCATGGGTCGGTGGCGTAGTCGTCATCTCTGCACTTCTATTGACTCGCTTAAGCGGCGCGTTAGATCAGCGCGAAAACAAGCAAGTTCAGCAATCAGTCTGCGCTGAGCTTTCATAAACAGTCTTTAAAGCCCTAACATGAACGTTGGGGCATTTTTATGTGAGATCAAAAGCAGTTTTGCTTGTTTATATGATTCTAAGTTGCGAACCCCATTTCGATTACATACCATTGAAACAGCTCAAGCCTAAAGCACCCAACACTCGCGGAAAGAACTCGGTTCATGGCAACTCAACTTCCCTGCTTTCGTTAGCAGGAACAATCTGTTTTTACCTTCTTTTTAACTTCTAATAAGGCGAGTGTGGAAGAGATAAGAAAGGTGAAAAATGCAATCTCACAATAGCTTCTCTATTAACCTTAACCAGCAAAAGTCTGTCGCGAAAAAGCGCTTAAAAGCAATCCGCCACAATGACACCAGAGCGCTTGAACAGGTTAAGCAATTTCATTCCCAACCCGAAACCCTCACGCCAGAGTCTATCCAGCTTGCAGGTGTTCAACACGCCCTAGCTAGAGAGCTTGGCTTACCCAGTTGGAACAAGTTAAAAGCTCACGTGGAAGAGCTAGAAAGTCACAAGCTCGCCATCAACAACCAAGCAAACCCACTTGATGCCGAACTAACAACACTGCATGTCCGCTGTGGGCACGATATACAACAGCAACTAAAGACATGCGGGTTCGAAGGTGACTTTTTACCTATGATTGATCCATTATGCATTGGTCCCATTCCGAGCAATGAAAAAGGATTTGTAGCGATTCGAGCACAATACATTGTAGACACATTACTGCCAGTGATGGGGAGAAAAGACTCGGTACAAGAAGTAGCGCAGTTTGAGCAAGGCAATATCCATACCCTGCTCGACCAGCAATGTGAACGCATCGTTTTTTGGGTTGAACATGATGCCTACGATCAATTCATGCTACTTCGAGGGCTCTCTCTGCTAGAGGAAACCGAAGGTAAGATCATTGAGATCATCCAATTCAATCAGTTTCCGGGAACTGAGCGGTTTATTGGCTTTGGGCAACTCCCTGCTGAAGCGATTCGCTCATGCTGGCAACATAGAAAGCCAGTGACAGCGAAGCTTTTTAGCCAAGCCAAACGCTGCTGGCAAGCCTTGCAAGCTCCAACACCACAGCCAATCGTTAATCTGTTAGAACAACATGAGTTAGATTGCTTGCCGAACATCAAAGCAGTGATGAAACGACATCTTCAAGAACTGCCACAGTCAGAATCAGGATTGAGCTTCACACAACATTTGGCTTTGCAGATATTGAACGAGCAAAATGAACCAATCAAAGTGAAAGATTGGTTTCATAAGTACCAACAACAAGAACCAATCCCCACTCTTGGTGATGTCATGTTCTATGCATTACTGCTACCACTCGCGCAAGCAGAAAACCCACTGTTTACTGTTGATTCATTGGATAAGAATTGGTGGGAACAACAAGTGAATATCAGCGAGAACGGCCGTGAATGCCTTAATGGACACTCAATTTTCTTACAAGATTACTGGGTAGGCGGAATCCATAATCAAGTGAATAACGGCTGGACATGGAACCACACCCAGCTCTCATCTTTACATCACTTAATCACGACTTAGGTACGTAATCACTACTTCGATAATAAAGCGGATAAGCTAGCAACGGTAGCCATCGAAAAACAGCGTGAGAATATCCTCGACGATTTTCTTGCGCTGCTCGGCACTTGGCACTGCTTGATTGGCAACCAGTTGCGGCCATAAACAGTTCCCTTTTAATAAGCACATCAACATACAGCTCATCATTGCTGGGTCGAGCCCTTTGACCTTGTTATCCGCAATAGCCTCTGTAAACCAGTTCTCCAACAACTCGTCTTGACGTTGAAGTTGATGCAAGTAGTTCTCTGCCAGTTCTGGTGTGCGCATAAATTCACTGATCACCATTTTGGCCAATGGCAAGCCGAAGTCCTCATACATGGAGTCCAGTTTTGCATGCAGATAAGTTCTAAGCTGGGTTTCGACATCAATGTCTGATGTGTACTTAAGCTGTAAACGCGCACGCTGAGTTTCGAGCACAGTTTGAATAGACTCGATAAACAACACGTCTTTGCTTTCAAAATGGCGATACAAGGTGCGCTTTGACGTCCCTGCTCGCTCACATACTCTGTCCATATTGGCACAACTGAAGCCGTGCTCAATAAACTCCTGTTGAGCCGCTTCAATCAGCGCTAAGCGTTTTTTTTCTGACAGTTTCATCGCTCTAGATTCACCAACCTCATGTAAGTGGACGCAGAGTATAGCGCACAATAATCAAAAGTATACTTTGAAGTTTACTTTTTTGATTTTAGGAGTAAGATGCGCTCGCCGAAGTTAAGATCCTAAGAAAAATATCAAAATAGAATCACTCTTAACTCACGCTGTGGCGCTTTGTCTGTCAGACAAAGCTGTGATTTTTCCGTGACACAAACTCCAGAGTCGATGCCCTTATTTCAAGGCCCCTGGTGTTGTTGTGATCGTCACGTTTAATGAAGTAACTTATGAAATTACGCTCCTTGCTCGTTGCCGTTTCCTGCCTACTTACTGGTGCGGCAAACGCTGATTCGATTTCTCTGCCAATCTGGAAAGATAAAGCAGAAGCACTCGGTTATGACTTACCAAAACCCTTTGGCGTCAACCTGAGCTATATGAGTATGGAACAAGGCATTAACGTCGACTCCATTTCTCTGAGTGGACTACATGGCTTAGAAAAACTATTAAAGATGGAAGCCAGCGGGGGTAAACAAGCCAGCGATGTTATGACACTTCGTGGTGACGTTTGGTTGTTCCCATTCTTAAATGTTTATGGCTTGGTGGGGACGCTAAATGGCTATTCAGAAACCAACGTAAAAGTCAGCTTGCTTGGCAAGCAGTTGGGCGAATTCCCTTTCCGTCTCGATCTCGATGGTTACACCTATGGGGGTGGTTTTGTCCTAGCGGGCGGTTATGATCAACTGTTTGCTCTTGTTGATGCCAGCTACACCCAAACGAATTTGAATGTTATCGATGGCGCTATCGATGCGATAGTCGTGTCTCCACGAGTCGGTTACGACTTCCATAAAAATGGCGTCCCTTTGCGTTTCTGGGTCGGTGCGATGTACCAAAACGTTGAGCAAGAATTATCCGGAACACTAAAACAAGCTGGCATTAACCTGTCTGGTCGCTTTGACGTTAAGCAGCGCTTGGAATCTGAGTGGAACACCCTTGCCGGCATGCAATACCAGATTAATGACGACTGGTACTTATTGGGCGAAGCTGGCTTTGGCGACCGTCAAAGTATCTTCTTCTCTCTCGATCGCCGTTTCTAAGGTAAAGAGAAGATGAAAGCTTCTTATCCCCTAGTAATTGCAGCACTGTTTTGCACACCACACGTTTTTGCTATGCAGCAAGACGAAAGCAGTTTGGTGGATGACATCCTAACCAAACTAGGCTCTAGCGAAACCGTGGATGAGTCGAAATTGATCGACTGGGGCATCTTACCGGGACCATTCGTCAATCCAGAGCAAGGATTTGGCATCGGCGTTGCCGCGGTGGGCTTGTATACCCCTTATGACTGGCAGAAAGGCGATCCGTACTCAACCGTCACCGTCACATCTTACGGTTCAACTTCCGGCTCTTACGGCTTGGGGTTAAACAACCGCACCTATTTGAAGGGTGACAAAGTACGTCTACTTGGTGAAGCGTGGATCAGCCACACTCCCGGATACTATTGGGGTATCGGCAGTCAAGCAGCCGAGAATGATAGTAATAAAGTGCAATACGAAGGCCAACGGTTACAACTGAGCCCAAAAGTCGCCGTAGAAATTGCGCCAAATACTTACGCCAAACTCGGCTGGCAGTGGCAATCATTCAACAAAGTAGACGGTGTAGACGGCGATATTCTTCCTTCAGAAGTTACCAATGCCACCAGCAGCGGTGTGCTACTTGGGATGGAGTACGATACACGTGATTTCGAGCCAAACCCAATGCGAGGGCAGTTTCTCGATATTGAATGGATTGCCAACCGCGATTCACTCGGCAGCGATGAAGACTACGACAACCTTGTGGCCAACTATCGTCTCTATCAACAATGGTCAAACAGTACCATCATCGCGATGGAAGTTTACTCGCAATCGATTTTTGGTGATGCCCCTTGGTTTGATTACGCCCAGTTAGGTGATGACCAACGTATGCGTGGCTACTACCAAGGACAATATCGCGACAAACATCAACTCTCCACACAAATAGAAATCCGCCACACCATTGCTGGTCGTCATGGTGTTGTGGGTTGGTTGGGTGCAGGCAATATCGCGCCTACTTATCACGACTTATTCGCAAGCAGTTGGCTACCAACTGTCGGGGTTGGTTATCGATTTGCCTTTAAGGCTCGTATTAACGTGCGCGTCGATTTAGGGGTAGGTAAAGACAGCACCGGTTTTTATTTCCAAATTAATGAAGCATTCTAGGAGTAGGGTTTGAAGAAAGCAGCACTATTACTACTGAGCCTTTGTAGTGGGTTTGTCCAAGCACAAGAATTGAAAGCACCGGTTGGCGTCAGGCCATGCTGTGCGTTCGGTGTAGACCTCAAAGCGCAACTAGGAAGCGTACCTGTTCCTTTCTTCTCCCTTGAGAATGTCTTGTCCAGCAACGAAGTGGGTACTCACCACTATAACGATGGCAGTGAATCGGTACCAGGCAGTCTGCTTGGATTAAATGAAGAAGCGAATGGGATAATCTTTACTGAGATTGGTGGGTTTATTGATACGGCACACGTTCGTGACACAGCCGATTACACCTACTATTTGTTTACTCTCAACCAACATTACCTCGGCCGCGCGGCGCATCTAGATTTACCAGAAGAACTTCGTATTCGCCGTATTCGTTGGTATGAACAAAAAGAAAAGCTCAGTGAAGAAGAGAAGCTCGACCGCAGTGCTCAGGCCGCAGCGCTAACGGCATTTCGTCTTGCTCAATGGCACGAGATCGCGCAGTGGTTCGGTATGGTATCGGTGAGTGGCTTTAAAGAACTAGCGTCCGCCTTCTCATCCGAAGACCTCTACTCCAACATGCTTGGTGCTAACTTAGCCAAGCAAGTCCTGTTGGATAATCCCGAACTCGATCAAAAGGGCTTTTCTCAAGCCATGGACACCGCTTTTAAACAAGCCTTAAAAGAGCTAAAAGCGCAACCGAAAGCCGTCGCTAAACAGAAAATTCAGCAGCTTGATGGCGATTGGTGGGACAGTTCAAGACGCCTACCGGATAAGTGGGTAGTGCGATTCCGCGATTATCATATGGCATTGAGTTTGACGCCAAACTACCCAGGCGCAAACCATGAACTTTCATTGTCTAACACCTTTGATGATCAACAAGCAATCGACCAATGGATGAGTGTCGAGTTTAGAGCAAGCGACAATGAAAAAGCTTTTTCTGCATTACCTAAGTCATTGACCTCAAAATCAATTTGGACACCCGCAGATTATCAGCAGATTTCAGATTTTGCTCGTGCCATCGACGAACAGACTCGCCCACCGCTGAAGTAACTTCGCAATCAGCAAATGAATAAAAGATGCCTAGTTATGCACTTGGCGTCTTTTATCTCATCGTTATGCATCCAGTTTTCTACCATTTGAGAATGTAAGAATTCATTTCTATCGGTTGTAAATTCGATAAATTTGTTAATCAGCAAACTTTTCAACCAGTCAAATCGTTACGGTTTGGTTAATATTCTATTTTTTAAAGTGACTAACTTCACATCTATCGACCATTCAGAGGATTATTCTTTCGTATTTTCGCACTCCGCTGCTAATCTGCACGCCGCCTTGAAGTGAACTCAAGGTGCATAACTATAAGGAGTGTTCTCATGAATACCAAGAAACCGATGTCGCTCACCAGCCGCGTAATTTTGGGTATGGTAGCGGGTATCTTGACAGGATTTGCAATTCGCACACTTTTTGCCGACAACGGATTTGTCGACGCATACATTGTTAATGGATTATTCGAAGTTGGTGGACAGATCTTCGTTGCCAGCTTAAAAATGCTTGTTGTACCGCTAGTATTTGTTTCGCTAGTTTGTGGTACCAGCTCTCTAAAAGACCTATCTACATTGGGTCGCATGGGTGGTAAAACCCTTGCTTTCTACGTAGCAACAACCGCTATCGCAATCACACTTGCTCTAACCATGGGTACGCTATTCCAGCCGGGTGCTGGTGCAGACCTAACCGCAGCAAGTTCATTCAAATCAGCAGAAGCGCCATCTTTGGGTCAAGTGATCATTGATATGTTCCCGACTAACCCAATCAGCGCAATGGCAGAAGGTAAAACCCTGCAAGTTATCGTGTTCGCCGTCCTATTCGGTATCGCGATCAGTGCAGCAGGTAAGCCAGGCGAGCGTATCGCAGCATTCTTCTCTGATCTGAATGAAGTAATCATGAAATTGGTTGCGATTCTGATGAACCTTGCGCCTTACGGTGTGTTATTCCTAATGGCGAAGCTGTTTACAGGCCTTGGTCTAAGCGCAATCTTCAACCTTGCTGAATACTTCGTTGTACTAGCTGGTACGCTATTGCTGCACGGTCTTGTGACTTACAGCCTGATGCTAAAAGGCTTCACTGGTCTAAACCCAATTACGTTCCTACGTAAGATGGAAGACGCAATCATGTTTGCTTTCTCTACAGCATCATCGAACGCGACCATTCCAGTGACAATGGAAACGGCTAAGCACCGCATGGGTGTTGAGAACCGCGTATCATCCTTCACAGTACCTCTAGGTGCAACCGTGAACATGGACGGTACTGCGATCATGCAAGGTGTGGCGACAGCGTTCATCGCACAGGCATTCAACATCGACCTAACTATGGGTGACTACCTAATGGTTATCATGACGGCAACATTGGCGTCTATCGGTACCGCAGGTGTTCCTGGTGTTGGTCTAGTAATGCTAGCAATGGTATTGAACCAAGTAGGTCTGCCGCTAGAAGGCATTGCACTTATCATGGGTGTTGACCGTCTACTTGATATGATTCGTACCGCAGTTAACATCACCGGTGACAGCGCAGTGACTATCATTGTTGCTAAATCGGAAGGCGCACTGGATGAAACTCGCTTCAACGATCCAAAAGCTGGGGTCGCAGAAGAAGAAGTGCATCTGAAACGCGCGGAAGCTTAAACCCTTCCAAACTCAATTATCCTGTCTAAATGAAAGCCCCGATGGAAACATCGGGGCTTTTGTTTTATCTGGAATCTAAAGAATAGGTAATAACCCTACTCCGTCATCGAACTCAGTTTTTCTCTCGCTTGCTCTTCATGCTCATCGGTGATGGCATTGCCGACCGAGTTCGCCGCTAGAGTCAATGCTGCCATGTCATCGGTAAAGCCGACACCTGCTAACACGTCTGGCACCATATCTGTTGGTAGGACGAAGTAAGCCAACGCACCACCTAAGATTGCCTTGTGGCGAACAGAGGTGTTGGAATCTGCCATCGCGAGCCATGATTTAATGCCCATAACAGCAATCTCTTCGCCTGCTTTCTTGACAGAATTTTTCATTTTACGCCAGAAGGTTTTCTCATCTGGCGCTTGCATCGTTTGGTCTAAGACGTCATCGGACGCCGAATTTACAGACATGCTTGTGGTCATCGTGCCTCCTAAATTTATGACTGTGGCAATGATATTAAGACGATGAACCTGAACGTAGGATTAATAGCGAGTAATGATAATGAAGAAAGGAAACAAAATGGCTAGATAAAAAAATCCCCAAACCGAAGTCCGGGGATTATTGCCTTGGAAACCAACAGCTTTGAGAGCCAAAGTTTAGAAGCAGAATGCCTTATTGAGCAATCTTCTCCAGTACACGCATCAGCATTTTGATTCGCGGTTCGATCGACTCGAGCAACAAGTACTCTTGATCGCTGTGGAAGCCCGCACCGATAGGTCCTAGACCATCCAAAGTTGGAACGCCAAGAATCGCCGTATTGTTTGCATCAGAGCCGCCACCGACTTCTTTCCAGTTGATGTCGATCGCCAGTTCACTTGCCGCTTCTTCAACTAATGTCATTAAGCTTTCTGTTTGTGGGCTTGGCACCATAGAAGGCTTATACGCTTCACGAACCAACTCAATGCTCACGCCATCAACAAATGGTGTTTCCAGCATGCCGTTTAGCTTGCTATCGACATCATCGTATTCTTCGTTGCTCCAGAAACGCACATCCACGATCGCTTCAGCGTGCTCAGGGACGATGTTCGCTCCGTTGCCACCAGAAACAATACCGACGTTCAGAGTAGTACCAGATTCAAAGTTGGTCATTGCATTGACAGCCAGAATCCAATTCGCCATCTCAGTGATTGCGCTCCGACCGTTCTCTGGCTCGTTACCTGCGTGAGCAGCAACGCCATTAAAGGTCATTTTGTAGCGAGCCATGCCTTTACGCGCTTTCACTAAACCGCCGTCTGCACGAGCCGCTTCTGCAACCAGTACATTCTTAGCGTTTTTCGCTACTGATTGAATCCAATCCACAGAGTCCAGAGAACCCGTTTCTTCATCTGGGTTCATGCAGATAGCGATAGACAGCTTATCCAACACCGCTTGGTCTAGATTGCGCATCGCGTATACGATGTTCAGCAAGCCAGATTTCATGTCCGAGACGCCCGGACCGTAGGCTTTCTCTGCATCTTGAGACATTGGACGAAGCTCAGCAGTACCCACAGGGAACACGGTATCCATATGACCAAT
Organism: Vibrio sp. CUB2; assembly: GCF_001557945.1. Classification (NCBI taxonomy): domain Bacteria; kingdom Pseudomonadati; phylum Pseudomonadota; class Gammaproteobacteria; order Vibrionales; family Vibrionaceae; genus Vibrio; species Vibrio sp. CUB2. The sequence continues at coordinate 432,880 of NZ_LNRB01000001.1, forward strand.
CAGCATCACATCGATTTGCTCAGCTTCCGGCTTATTTCGAACTTCGAGACCGATGCCCGCTCTACCACAGTCGATGCGTTTTACGCTCCAACCTGACATCGCTTGGTACTTCTCTTCAAATTGAGAAGCGATAAACTCGATACCATCAGTAGTGTAAGTACCACAATCCACATTGATTAGCGGACGTAGCTCTTCTAGATATTCATTTAGAGAGAATTGCATGACTCACTCCTAGACAAACAGATTCATCACCAGCATTGCGCCAAACGCGTTCAATACTGAGATTGCAATCATAACTGGGATGTAACGACCTTCAGTACCAATTGGACCCATAATACGACCCATGTACTGAACTTGAGAGCCCATTAGGTAGATAGCAGGCGCAAGAATCGCAATATGCGTACCGTTCAGGATGCCTTGGTCAAACAGCGTAATCACTACACCAACCGCGCCGCCCATCGACATCCAAGCACCGATCAGTACCGCTGCTGCTTCACCTGGAAGGCCAAACACCGCCATGATTGGAGAAAACACCGTACCCATCAGATCCAACGCGCCAGTGATTTGCAGCGCTTTGATGATAACGAACGCCATCAATACGTTAGGAACCGTAGAGGTAGTAGCAATCACCCAACCTTTCTTAGCACCTTCGACGAAGATATCCGTCACCATTGGTTTTTTCGCTTTAACGTCACCCATTATGCCGTCTCCTCTTTTAGGTTCTCTGATTTGTTTTGGTCTTGTTTGTCTTCTTTACCTTCCGTCATGTTTAGGTAGATACGGAACAGGTTCGCGCCGATGATCTTAAATGCAAACATCACAACAACCGCTAAACCAATAGAAGAAGTTACCGCTAGAGAGCCGTCAGCCATCGTCAGCGTGAACAATACCGCACCTGATGAGAAGAAGTTCACGATGGTCGCACCTGCAGTGAACTGGAACATGGTAAATACGTCCGTTTCACGCTTAGTTAGGTGACCTTCATCTTTTAGCTGACGCGTCATTGCTGCACCTGCATCGGTACTTTGTAGAGAAGCAATCAGAGCCAGACCAGAGTTACCAGGGATGCCCATTAGAGGACGTAGAAGAGGAGTAAGAAGCTTACGAGCGGCTTCAAGTGCACCGTAGTGCTCAAGTACGTTGATCATACCTAATGCGAACATAACGGTTGGAATCAAAGTAAGTGCAAAAATGAAACCGTCACGAGCACCGCTACCGCCAGTACCGCGGAAAGAGGTAGTCGCAGCTTGTACCGCGCCATCCGCACCTTCCGTTACGCCGTAAGCCACTTTACCGAAAGAGCCATTAAGCGTTGTAAAGTCAAATACACCGTACCATTCGTTGGATTGCATCAGACCAGAAAAGAACACAACCGCAAACGCGAGTGCAATGTAACACCCGATCGTCACCTTGCGTTCAGCATGAACAGGGCTTGTCATAAATTCACCTATGTATGTGGAACAGAACGCATAGATGATCCCTTGAACGACGTGCTAGAGAGATGATCAAAATCAATCCATTTACCGAACAATCATGTCACTCAATTATGAAGTTTTATTTTATGATTTGAATCACATTTAAAAGATAATAAATATTTATGACCAAGATAAGGTAGATTTATCTAACTACCAGCGAATCCCATCCATTAACAAAACAAACCAAAGTTATGAACAAATTTGTTATTAGCCACACCTTCGACGTGCTTCATGGTTTGTTGCTTATTTGAGATTTCTTGACCAAAAATTAACAAAAGTTCCGTGTAATTTATTTTAGGGTGGTTCGGTCATTACTTAGAGACTTACTCAGGGTTTGCCTTTTGCTTCGATCACAATCCAACATCGCTCGATGGACACTCGCCCTTGTGGCTTGGGTTATCGTGATCTGTTTAAGTAAAAATGCAGGCTTCTACCAATCTTGCCCTCTGATTGGCGTGCAAGTGACACCTGAACACGCTACTGCGCAGCAACAAAAGAGCGAGAAAGGGCTGGCAAAACAGTGTGAACTGTCTGAAAAGCTGATTCAGGTTTCACAAAACCATCTCGACAGCTTCATTGTGCCCTTATTCCTATTTGCGTTCGTCTTGCTATCTATCACTAGCACCGAGCGTAATGCTTTCCGCCATCATACCGAGCCGATACCCGACAAATATCGGGTGCACCTCAAGCTATGTGTGTTTAGAGAATAAAACCCGATTGCTATTCATCCCCAAATCAATTGTTTTATTTTTAATCACTTCGCGACAAAAACCGCGAAGAAAGAGAGTTTTAGGAAATATCATGAAATTCACACGCACATTATTAACTGTGGCTATCGCGCTGGTACCTCTATTTTCACACGCAGCAGAAAAAACATCAGAAGAGAAGTTGCAAGAAATTACTCAACTGCTGAAAGAAAACCCGCAGATCCTCGATTCACTGCATCAAAACCTGCAAGACTACGTCGCTTATCAAAAGACGTTTAACGCGACTTTGGATGAAGCGCGCGCCTATCTTAACGATGGCAAGCACTCTTACTTCGGTGCAGAGAACCCAGAACTGACGATCATCAACGTGACCGATTACAGCTGTCCTTTCTGTAAGCGTCTTGAAGGTGAGCTAGTGAAGGTAGAGAAAGAATACCCGCAGGTAAAAGTGCTGAACATGACGGTATCGTTCAAAGAACAGTACGAGAAGAACGGTTACAACTCGGCAAGTTACGCATTGAACGTATGGCAGAACCAACATGACAAGTACAAAGAAGTGCACGACTTGTTGGTGAAGAAGCCGGGTCCACATGATGCAAGTTCACTACAAAAAATCGCTAAGAAGACCGGCACAGAAGCACAGCTTGTCGACGACAAAGAGACCAAAGCATTGTTGGATAAAAACTACGAGTACTTCACTCGCTTAGGTCTACGAGGCACACCAGCGATCATCATTAATGACCAAGTCATTCCGGGTTATGTACCTTTCGAAGAGCTTGAGAAAGTCATCGACCAAGAGCTAAAGAAATAACTATCGAAATAGATATTGGAATAGATAAGTAACCATCAAAAACAACAAAGCCCTTCCCTGAGAACTCAAGGAAGGGCTTTTTATTTATCGAAATAAAGAACGTTTGGTTACTTGTCGCGCCCCACAAAGGCCACAACGACTTTGTCACTACCAAGCGAACGAGAGAACACGTACGCGCCTTCTTGTTCAATCACGTGGTGTTGACCTGCACCAATCGCTGGATGCGCTTTACGGAACTGACCAAGGGTTTGCCAGTGTTTGAGCAACGCTTGCTTCTCATCTGATAGCTTCCATACCATGTCAGAGCGTGTTCCTTGGTGGAAATCGTCCGCGTAAGGGCCAATGTTACGACCCACTTCATCACCATAGTAAACCTGAACAGCACCAGGGCTTAGAAGCAGTGCATTCGCTGCGTTACGCTGCATACCGTAATCTTTGAAGCGCGAGAAGAATAACTCCGTATCGTGAGAGGACATGTAGCTCACAGGGTTAAAGTCTTTCTCATTGGCGATAGTATCTGCATAGCTTTGGTAAGTATCTGCCATTTGGCTGAAACACGCCGCGCCTTTGTCTAACTTCTTCTGCATGTCGAAGTTAATCAACGCGTCAAAGCCATCGTCAAAGTAAGGGCTGCGATAAGCGGTATGTCCCCATACTTCCCCCATCATCCAGAATGGCTGACCTGACTTACCATTCTCTTTACGCCACTGCTCAAGACTGCTTGAAGCCTCTTCTTTCAAGCGTTTCCACACATCGCCTTCAACGTGCTTCACCGTATCGACACGGTAGCCATCAATGCCAAAGCGTTTCACCCAATCAGTTTGCCATTCAATCAAGTAATCCGAGACGGTGTAATTGTCACGCGCCTCTACGCGAGTACCAGGGTTATCCAATAGCCACTGCGCTGGCTTCACAGCTTTGTCTGATTCGGTGATAAAGTCAGGCAAACCCGCCAATGACATAGTGATATCACTGCTGCCCGGAGCCGGGTATCCCGGTAGACCTGTTCTTACCCAGTCACCGCCCCACCATTTCGCCCAGTTTGGACTCTGGTAATCAATATTCTGGTGGTAGCTATGCCAATTTTCACCCGCTTTTGGTTGCCAGTCGCCCCACTTCTTCGGTAAATCAGCGTTTGGTTTTAACACCTCAATACCGTCAAATTGCAAATCGGCTAACGTTGAGTAACCGGTGTGGTTGATTACTGCGTCCATCAATACTTTAAGGCCACGTTTGTGTGCCTCTTCCACCAGCTTTTTAAGATCAGCTTCGTTACCGAAGTTCTCATCAATCTTGGTAAAGTCACGCGTCCAGTAACCGTGATAAGCGTAGAATGGGAATGAGCCGCTATCGCCGCCGCCCACAAAACCGTGTACTTGCTCAACGATTGGCGATAACCAAATCGCATCGGTACCTAGGCTTTTGATGTAATCCAGTTTCTCAATCACGCCTTTTAGGTCACCGCCGTGGAAAGTGCCTATCTCTTCTTTGCCGTCTTTCTTGCGCCCATAGCTGTTGTCATTGCTCGTATCGGCGTTGTTGAAACGATCGACCATCACGAAGTAAATGTTGGCATTGCGGTAATCAAACGGTACTGCTTCTTTGGTTTTCTTCACTGGCTCGAGTAGCACCAACCCGCCTGAATCTTTGCTTGGCGTCAGCGATACTTGCTGATCTTTGACTTCGACTATTTGCCCAGAGTAAGCATCACGCAACTTGGTGCCATCTGGGAAACTGTCACCTAACGCAATCGTGACTTCGCCGCCTTGGTAAACCTCACATTGCACTTGTGGGATTGGGCGTTTGAATTCTGTCTTTGCGGCTTTCTTAGGTTCACGCTTGAAGCGTAGAGTTTTCGCTTCCGCATCAAAAGCAAAAGAGTAATCGCCAGTGAAGCGGATTTTTAACGGCAGTTCTGTTGGTTTTCCACAGTTAAGCGCGATAGGTTTGTTGAATTTGACCTTCTGGCCATCAGGCGCGACACAGTCGCCTTCAACACCCGTGATTTTGAGCGTATAGCCATCTTTGGTTAAGGGCACAACCAAAGGCTGCTCTGCACTTAAAGGAAAGTCACGGCTGTTGGTCGTGGTAGAAATGGTGATGTTTGGCTCGGCGATGGCACTTGCCGATGCAAGCAATAAGGTAGTCGTAATCAGATTCAGTTTCATCGTTCAGTCCATTGGTTGCGCATAGGCGCAGTATTCGTGTTGTAGTTTTATTCACACTAATAGTAAATGGATGAAAAACTGAGCACATCATTCTGAAAGGCTACGCCCTAAAGCTTGTGACGCTTCACATTTTGCTTTTATTGGGGCGTAGTTCTATTTATGAGCAGGATAAAAGGGAGTTTAAAGCTGAACGCTACCAAGGTTGCGCATTTGTCTCATCGCCCAATTGACGCGGCTGATGGTGTAAGAAGTCTGAGGGTAGACTTTGATGCGATATGGGTTTGGTAACACCACCGCAAGCCTTGCTGCTTGGCGTGTCGAAAGTTGTTTAGCTGGAATACCAAAGTAGTTTTGTGCAGCGGCTTCCGCCCCATAAATACCCGGCCCAAACTCCACCACATTCAAATACACTTCGAGAATGCGTTCTTTACTCCACATTGCTTCCATCAGCAGAGCAAAATAAAGCTCATACGCTTTGCGCACATAAGAGTGTGAAGGAAACAGAAACACGTTCTTTGCAGTTTGCTGAGTAATCGTGCTCGCACCGCGAGAAGGACCGTTTTCGCCAGACTCTGAGATCACTTTAAACAAGGAATCAAAATCCACTCCGTAATGGGTCGGGAACTTTTGATCTTCTGTCGCAATCACGGCCAATTGAATGTGCTTAGAAATGTCACTCAAAGGCGCCCATTCATTTTGGCTCTCTTCAGGGAATCCCTCAGGAGGAGAAATCATGCGGCTGATCTTCCATCCCCAAATTGGTGGATCGACGTATTTCACTATGCCAACGAGCATCACTGGTAAAAGCAAAAGCACCAATAAGATATTGAACAGAAGGGATTTAATCTTTCTCAAAGTCCGACCTAGCTTGATTTCATAAAACAATATGATGCAAGTATAGAGTATGCAGTCTGTTTATCGTTAGTGAAAACTTGGTCAAAAAAAGCCCGATTTACATTGTAAAGCAGGCTTGGGATTGATTATGTGTTTTAACTAGTTAAGTATGTTTTGCGAACTCAACTTACTTTGCCAGTTTGTAGAATACGGTTGATAGTGGCGGTAAACGCAGCTCAAGAGACTGAGGCAGCGATTCGCTTTCTACTTCTTCTGTTTCTACGCTGGCTAGCACTTCAAAATCGCTGCCATCGTATTTCACATCATCAGTATTCAACAGAAGCTCGTATTTACCTTCCATTGGAACACCTAAACGGAAACGCTCATGCGGCACTGGTGTGAAGTTACTGATAACTAATACGCGCTCGCCGTTTTGGCTAATACGTTCATGTGCCAGGATGCTCGAATCGGCTTCATCTTGCAGACGCCATTCAAAGCCTGCAGGGATGCAATCTTGATCGTGCATCGCCGCTTCGTTGCGGTACAAGTGGTTTAAGTCACGAATCAGTGCTTGCACACCTTGGTGACGACCAAACTCCAGTAAGAACCATTGTAGCTGGTCATCGTGGTTCCATTCTGCGGTCTGACCAAGTTCTGCGCCCATGAAGTTTAGCTTCTTGCCCGGTTGACCGTACATGTAACCGAAGTAAGCACGCAAGTTCGCCGTTTGTTGCCACTCATCACCCGGCATCTTGTTATGGATAGAGCCTTTGCCGTAGACCACTTCATCATGAGAAAGCGACAATACGTAGTTTTCGCTATGTGCGTAAACAAGCGGGAACGTGATGGTATTGTGATGGTATTTGCGGTGAATAGGATCTTCTTGGATGTAAGAAAGACTATCGTGCATCCAACCCATATTCCACTTAAAGCCGAAGCCTAAACCGCCCATAAAGGTAGGTGCAGATACACCCGGGAATGCGGTCGATTCTTCTGCAATGGTCATTGCGTTAGGGAAGTGTTTGTACACTTCTTCGTTCATCCACTTCAGTGTTGCGATCGCATCATAGTTCTCGTTGCCACCATCTGCGTTCGGGATCCACTGATCGTGGCTGCGTGAGTAATCTAGGTAAAGCATCGACGCAACAGCATCAACGCGGATACCATCAATATGGAATTGCTCGAACCAGTACAGCGCGTTAGACACTAGGAAACGGCGCACATGCTCACGACCTAGATCGTAGATGTAAGAGTTCCAATCTTGGTGCCAACCACGGCGAGGATCTGGATCGTGGAACAGTGGTGTGCCATCAAAATTCGCTAAGCCATGATCATCCGATGGGAAGTGCGCTGGTACCCAATCCAGTACCACGCCCAAGCCAGCTTGGTGACACGCATCAACGAAGAACTTGAAATCATCCGGAGAGCCGTAACGACTCGTCGGCGCAAACAGGCCAACAGGTTGGTAACCCCAAGAGCCAAAGAACGGATGTTCAGAAACTGGCATCAGCTCAACGTGGGTGTAGCCCATGTCTACAAGGTAAGGTACTAACTCAGCGGCCAGTTCACGGTAGTTAAGGAAGTCGCCCTCTTCGTTGCGTTTCCAAGAACCCGCGTGCAGCTCGTAGAAAGACAGCGCTTCATCACGCTTTTGTGTCACTGGGCGGTTTTGCCATTTCGCGTCTTGCCATTGGTAACGGTTGTGATCGTATGTGATCGATGCAAATGACGGGTATTGCTCAGAGTAGAAGCCCCAAGGGTCTTGTTTATGAGGAAGCCCTTCCCCATTCGGACCTTTGAGTTCAAATTTGTATTGTACGCCCTCTTCCAAACCAGGAATGAATAGGCCCCAGATACCGTAATCTAGGCGCTGCATTGGATGGCGACGACCATCCCACTGGTTAAAGCTACCCACTAGGCTGATAGCAGATGCATGAGGGGCATAAACAAGGAAACGAACGCCTGAGATGTTTTCGCCACCGCGCTCGATAGTCACAAATTGTGAACCCATGTAGCGGTACATGTCTTTTGGTGTGTGTAGGTGTTCGTATTCTTGGTAGATGTTGTGGTATTGGTAAGGGTCGTCAATGAGCTGTTCTACACCATTCCAGTCTACTGCAAGTTGGTAATGTGTTAGATGCAAGTCGCGCTTGTCTTTTAAGATGAAGCCGCTTTCATCTTCACGCTCTAGCTCAATTCGAGGTTCGCCGCTGATAACCAATTCAACTTTGTCTGCACCCGGCATCCAAACACGTAACGATCCTTCGCCGTCAGCAATGAATGGACCAAGTGACGCAAACGGGTCTGAGTAAGCCGCCTCAGCTAATAATTCGTAGGCGCGTTCGTATTTTTTCTTTACCTTGGTTTTCAAATCTTTCTCCCTAGCACCGATATTCTCCTTATGGTTTTTGAACATCGGATTTCCTCAGCCAAACGTTGTGAATTCACACAATTATAAAAGACCCAATCCTATTCAAACATTGAATAAAACGGCGTCAAAAAACAAAAATGCCCGCTATTGTTGCGGGCATAATAACGGTACTTCATCCTAACGGATTGTGCCGATTTAATGAGTGACCTAGGCTGTACTTTCGTACCTTGGCGCAATTAAATTCGCGAATTCCTACATCACTCATTCCACCTTATTTGCTCGCTTTCGCGCGCACTTCAGTGAGGCGCTTAGAAATACGGTTTACGTCTTCGCGGCTGAAGATTTCATCTAGGTTCATCGACAGTTTACGACGCCAGTTTGGATACTCATCTACCGTGCCAGGAATGTTGACCGGTTGGTCCATTTCTAGCCAGTCTTCAAGCTGAACACTCAGTAGTGCAGAGTCACCCGCAGCAACGTGCAATTGAAGTGCTTCGCTTAGGTGGCAATCCATTGGAACATACTGTGCGTCATGGCCGATGCCTTCTGGTAGGTAACCGTGCCAACGAACGCTGTCTAGGATGCCTTGCTTACACTTCAGGCGGTCATCAAACAGACCTTCTAGTTGTTGCTCGTCTGGGTACAGACCAATCTCACGCCCCATCTTCAAGTCATCACAGTGCCAGAAACCACGTAATGTTGGCATATCGTGCGTACACAATGCCGCCATAGACTGCTCAGCGTAGTGCTTCGGAGAAATAAAGCCGCCGTCGTCTTTCGATGTTTCGAAGAAGAACACTTTGTATGAGTGAACACCTGCTTCACGTAGGATATCCACGATTTCATCAGGTACAGTACCCAAGTCTTCACCGATTACAGAACACTGATGACGATGAGATTCTAGCGCTAGGATTGCTAGCATGTCTTCAACTGGGTAGTACAGGTAAGCACCTTCTGTCGCTTTCTCGCCTTTTGGAATCCACCATAAACGAAGTAGACCAAGAACGTGGTCAATACGAAGTGCACCACAGTGTTTCATGTTTGCACGTAGTAACTTGATGTACGCGTCGTAACCGGTCGCTTCCAACACTTGTGGGTTTAGCGGTGGTAGACCCCAGTTTTGGCCTAGTGGGCCAAGCACATCTGGTGGCGCACCGATGCTTGCATCCAATACTAGCGCACCGTCATCAGCCCAAGTCTCGCTGCCTGAATCTGCTACACCTACAGCAAGGTCGCGGTACAGACCAACTGTCATGCCTTTTTCTTCAGCTAGCGCTTGCGCTTCTTTGATTTGATCGTCTGCAATCCACTGTAGGTACATGTACAGGTGAACACGATCTGCGTTGTCTTTGATGTATTTCTGAGTTGCTGCTGCATCGAACGTGCGGAACTTCTCAGGGAATACAGGCCAACCCCAAACGCTTGAATCTTCAGCATGTAGCTCACCGTGTAGCGCATCAAATGCTGCTTGGTGAAGTAGGCTCTCGCCGCCAATTTCTACGAACTCTAGGAACGCACGAGCACGGTCTGTGTTTTTGTCTAGATGACGCGCTTTAAACTCGCTAAATAGCAGCGGAAGAATGCTCATCTTAAGCTCAGACACTTCGGTGTAGTTCACCCAGTGTGATTCACGTGCTTTTTGTAGACGTTGTTGGAATTCAGCGCTACCAACACGTTGCTGTGCTTCTGCACTTAGTGCGAACTCAGGCACAGAGCTTACGTCGATGTACATGATGTTCAACCAACGACGAGAAGACGGGCTGTATGGGCTCGCACCTTCTGGGTTCGCTGGGAACAATGAATGAATCGGGTTCAAACCAATGAAGTCACCGCCACGAGATGCGATGTCACTCACCAACTGCTTCAGGTCACCGAAGTCACCGATACCCCAGTTGTGCTGAGTACGCAGTGTGTAAAGCTGAATGCTTGGGCCCCATAGCTTTTTGTGTTGGTTTAGGTCTTCTTGTTTGAAACACGCTTTAGGTGTGATGATCAGCGACATTTCGTAAGGGGTCTTGCGACGCTTACGGCTGATGATCAGTTTGTGGTAACCCCATGCCAAGTTCTTTGGCAATGCAAACACTAGAGGGCCACCCTCAGCTCGTTCATCACGAACAATTTGCGACTGAAGATAGCCTTCAAGTACCTCTCCTTGTTCTGTTTCTAAACGCCAGCTAAATTCGCTCTCGCGAGCACTCGTACCTAGGTTTAGTTCCACTTCGACTGGTTCGCCGTCGCGTAAAACAAGAACAGGGGCTAGTACGTCTTTCTTATGTTTTTTCTCAGCAGAAGCCAATAGCTTCTCATCGCTGCTAGTATCGTAGCCAAGTGAAGTGAGCAAGCGGCGCAGTGTTTCTTCAGAAACTTTTGCCTCGTCTCCCCACGCGCTGACGTAGCTATCAGCTAATCGCGCCATGTCTGCGACTTTCTTTAGTGCTGTTTGTTCTTTCATCGCTTTCTCCGAAGGTAATACCAACACCTTCCATGTAGGGTTTTATTGTTATCAATAACTAATCTTTGAAAATGACCAAAGGTAGCGCTCGGCTACCTTGGTCTTAACTGGGTTCTATTAGCGTTTCACCGCTTCAAGTTTCCAGATGTTGTTCACGTAGTCGCGGATAGAGCGGTCTGATGTGAACTTACCAACTAGGGCAGTGTTAAGAATCGCTTTCTTAGCCCAGCCTGCTTGGTCTTTGTATTGTTTGCCCATTTCTTCATGCGCTTTCACATAAGATGCGAAGTCAGCAAGACATAGGTATGGGTCACCGCCATCTAGTAGGCTATCGAATGTAGCGCGTAGTAGGCCTGGTTGACCTGGCGTAAACTCTTCACCAGTTAGTAGGTCTAGAGACGCTTTCAGTAGGTGATCTGCGTTGTAGTAGTCGTAAGGGTTGTAGCCAGCAGCTTTAACCGCTTTCACGCCTTCAACATCAAGACCGAAGATGTAGATGTTCTCGTCGCCCACTTCTTCACGAATCTCAACGTTAGCACCATCCATCGTACCGATAGTTAGGGCACCGTTAAGAGCCATCTTCATGTTACCTGTACCAGATGCTTCTTTACCCGCTAGCGAGATTTGTTGTGAAACGTCTGCCGCAGGGATGATGATCTCAGCCATACTCACGCGGTAGTCAGGGATGAATACCACTTTCAGTTTGTTACCGATGCGAGGGTCGTTGTTGATCTTCTCTGCAACCTTGTTCACTGCGAACATAATCTCTTTCGCTAGGTGGTAGCCCGGTGCTGCTTTTGCTGCGAAGAAACATACGCGTGGCTCACACTCGAAACCAGGTTCGTTCAGAATGCGGTGGTATAGAGACAGAATGTGTAGCAGATCTAGGTGCTGACGCTTGTACTCGTGTAGACGCTTGATTTGAACGTCGAAGATAGCGTTAGTATCTAGCTCGATACCCATGTTATCTAGAACCCAATCAGCAAGACGCTGTTTGTTTTCTTTCTTAACAGCCATGAATTCTTTTTGGAATTTCGCGTCTGTTGCGTATTTAGCGATGCCTTCTAGCTGCTCTAGTTTCGCAGGCCATTCTGGACCTACTTTCTCAGTGATTAGCTTAGATAGACCTGGGTTACAGAACTTCAACCAACGACGAGGAGTGATACCGTTCGTTACGTTGTGTAGACGAGTTGGGTACATCTCGTGGAACTCTGGGAATAGGTCTTTCTTAACCAATTCAGAGTGAAGTGCTGCTACGCCGTTCACTGCGTAAGAACCGATTACACATAGGTTAGCCATGCGAACCATGCGGTTGAAACCTTCTTGGATGATAGAAAGCTTCGCTTGCTTCTCACCGTCACCAGGCCACATCTTACGAACTTCTTGTAGGAAGCGGTGGTTGATTTCAAAAATGATTTCCATGTGACGTGGAAGTAGACGCTGGATTAGCGACTCTGGCCATGTCTCTAGTGCTTCTGGAAGTAGCGTGTGGTTAGTGTACGCGAATGTCTGAGAACTGATTTCCCATGCCGCTTCCCAAGTAAGACCTTTTTCGTCCACTAGGATGCGCATTAGCTCAGGGATAGCAATTGTTGGGTGCGTATCGTTAAGCTGAATAGTCTCTTGCTTAGGTAGATCCGCTAGCGAGTATCCTGCTGCTTCGTGGCGACGTAGGATGTCACGTACAGATGCTGCTGAGTGGAAGTACTGTTGCATTAGACGCAGTGTTTTACCTTTCTCGTGGTTATCGTTCGGGTAAAGCACTTTAGTGATGTTGCCTGCGTCGATCAGCGCGTGCTGAGCTTCGAAGTAATCACCGTTGTTAAAGCTTTCTAGTGAGAATGGTGCAATTGCCTGACATTCCCAAAGACGTAGAGGGTAAACCGTGTCTGATTCGTAACCTACGATAGGTAGATCCCAAGGCATTGCTTTTACAGACATACCAGGAACCCATTTACGAACTTCTTTACCGCTCTCATTTACCACTTCAACGTGACCGTAGAAGCCGATTTCTTGTGCAAGCTCAGGGCGAGCGATTTCCCAAGGGTAACCTTCTACACCACGCCATGCGTCTGGTGCTTCTTGTTGACGGCCGTCTTTGAACGACTGCTTAAATAGACCGTATTCGTAATGCAGGCCGTAACCTACAGTTGGGAATTCTTGAGCCGCACATGAATCCATGAAACATGCCGCTAGACGACCTAGACCACCGTTACCCAATGACGGGTCGCGTTCTTCTTCTAGAAGGTCTGTTAGGTTGTGACCTAGCTCAGCCATTGCTTCCGTGATCTCTTCGTAAAGACCCATGCTGATTAGGTTGTTACCAGTCAAACGACCGATAAGGAATTCTAGTGAAAGGTAGTTAACGCTTTTCGCTTCTTGGATGCGAGCGTCCGCTTCAGTAGCAAGCAAATCACAAGTCGTAAATTCAGCCAGTGCGCGACCCATTGCTAGGTACCATGCGCGGCTATCTGCATTTTCAATCGTGTGAGCGTAAGTTACAGATAGATGTTTCTTCACGCTTTCTTGGAACGACTTCTTGTCAAATTGTTTCTGTTGAGTAGGTTTCATTAAGAAATTCTCACGTCTTTTAGTAATTCATCTGCCATACATCGTGCATTTCCCTCTGTGAATAAACATCCTCCCATTTGTCCTCCCCACAAGGAGGAGGGGGTAGGGCGTAGAGGGCGTAAGCTTGCAAACTTAGTGATCTAAATCGCAACACAGCAGCCTATCGTCCGATTCTTAGTGATTCGGATCACAGCCACCTAATGGAAAGATTAAAATTTGTTCATGACGTTTTTTATTCACCCTTCTCACTCCATTGTAAAAACTGTCTTATCGATCACATTACTTCTTTTAACATTGATAATTTCTCCTTAATAGATGTGCAACTCTTTCTGCATGGGATCAATACCACTGGCTTTTAAGTGACCAAAATCACAAATAAAGGGCGTAGTTGATGGCATTTACATCAACTCTCGAGAATTAGGAAGTGGATCAAAGTAAGAGGCATTTCTGATGTCGTAACATCCACAACGACTCGCAAGCTTGTACACTTTTTATACAAACTAGAATTTAGTGGTGTGAGTCAATTTCTAGTTTCGCTAGCTTAAAAGATTTAAGGACAGAATTAATAATGTGGATTCCATCTAAACTTACTCGCCCTGGCCGATTGCATAATGCGATCGTCCGCCCGCGAGTATTGGACTTACTACAACAAGCGCCTTACTACAAACTGGTACTGTTTCGCTCGCCAGCTGGTTACGGGAAAACCACCATGGCAGCACAGTGGTTGTCAGATAAACCCAACGTAGGTTGGTACAGCATTGATGACAGTGATAACGACGGTTTTCGCTTCGTTAACTATTTGCTGCAAGCTTTAAACAAAGCCACCAACTACAACTGCTCCAACGCACAAAAATTGGCTGAGAAACGTCAGTTCTCTTCTTTACGCTCTTTATTCAGCGAAGTTTTCGCTGAGATGGCGGATTTTCAGCACGAGTGTTACGTCGTATTAGATGATTATCACCTGATCACCAACGACGAAATCCATGAATCGATGCGCTTCTTCTTAAAGCACATGCCAGACAACCTAACCGTTGTTGTCACAAGCCGTGCAGCTCCGCCGCTGGGGACGGCGAACCTGCGTGTACGTGATTTGATGATCGAAATTGGCAATGAAATGTTGGCATTCGATACTGAAGAAACCACGCGCTTCTTCAATCAACGCATTGCCGACGGCATCGATGAAGACATGGCAAACAACCTACGCACCTATGTGGAAGGTTGGCCATCAGCGCTGCAGCTTATTGCGCTGCAAGCTCAGCATCAAAACCGCACATTGGCGCAAACCGTAGAATCTGTTTCTCAATTCAATCACGCTCACCTTTGGGATTACTTGGTCGAGGAAGTCTTTGATCTCTTAGATAAAGAGACACGTCACTTCTTGATGCAGGTGTCGGTACTGGACCACTTCAACGATGAGTTAGTGTTTGCACTGACCCAGCGTGAAGACGCACTGGGCATGATTGAATCGCTCAACCGCTACGGCTTGTTCATCTACCCATTGGAAGGCGAGCAAAACTGGTTCCGTTTCCACAACTTGTTTGGCGAGTTCTTGTCGCATGAGCGTCAGGCGCGTATTCCTCAACAAGAAAAAGACCTTCACCGCAATGCCGCGGTTGCTTGGCTAAAGCAGAAAGCACCACATCAGGCGATCCACCACGCTCAAAAATCTAACGACACCGATTTGATCGTTGAAATTTTGAATGAGTTCGGTTGGAAGATGTTCAACCAAGGCGAGTTAACAACGCTAGAGTCTGCCATCAACCAACTTGATAAAGATCTGCTGTTCAGCCATCCAAAATTATCGATGCTGCGAGCTTGGCTAGCGCAGAGCCAACACCGTTACAACCAAGTTGGTAAGCTACTAGCAGAAGCAGAAGAAGAGCACAAAAAGCGTAATATCGAACTCGATACGGGCTACCAAGGTCAAGCCAATGCCCTACTCGCTCAGGTCGCGATCAACAGCAACCAACCAGAACATGCATTGGAACTTGCCGAGCTTGCGCTTAGCCAACTTGACCCAACCGTATACCGCAGCCGTATCGTAGCGACATCGGTCGTCGGTGAAGTTAACCACGTATTAGGTAAGCTCGATCGTGCATTGCCAATGATGCAACAAACCGAAAAGCTGGCTCGCCAATATCAGGTTTACCACCAAGCGTTGTGGGCAATCTTGCAGCAAAGCGAAATCATGATTGCGCAAGGTTACGTTCAAGCAGCATTTGAACTGCAAGATTCAGGCTTCCGTCTGATCGAAGACCAGCAGCTTCAGCACGTACCTCTTCATGAATTCTTGCTGCGTATTCGCGCTCAAGTTTTGTGGTGCTGGAACCGTTTGGATGAAGCAGAAGAATGCGCTTACAAAGGTTTGCAGATTCTGGAGAACCACTCGCCAAGCAAGCACTTACATAGCTACTCAATGTTGGCTCGTATTGCGATTGGTCGCGGTGAACTGGATAAAGCAGGCAAATTCATCGAACACATCCAGCATTTGATGAAACAATCGACTTACCACGTCGATTGGACAGCCAATGCCTCACTTTCTCTGATCTTGTTCTGGCAAGCACGTGGGAACACAGAAGCGATTCAAGAATGGTTGAATACCGCCGTTCGTCCTGAATCAGCGTGTAACCACTTCCAGCAACTACAGTGGCGTAACATTGCTCGTGCTCATATCAACCTTGGTCAATACGACGAAGCACGCCAAGCTTTGGACTTCCTACAAAGCGAAGCGCGACGTACGAACCTAGTGACAGACACAAACCGCAACTTAGTCGTAGAAGCGGTATTTGCTGCGCGTCAGAAAGATGAAGAGCAAGCCAAAGCATTGCTAAAAGAAGCACTAGTGATGACCAACCAAACCGGTATGGTTGGCAACTTCTTAATCGATGGTGCAACCATTGGCGGGTTGTTAGAAAAGCTAAGCCTTCGTCACGAACTGGGGGATTTGGAACGTCACCGTGCTCAGCAGTTAATGAAAGACATTTCATCTAACCAGCGTAGCCGTTCTATTCACTTCGATGAGGACTTTATCGAGAAGCTAGTCAATCACCCGAATGTTCCAGAGTTAGTTCGTACTAGCCCACTGACTCAACGTGAATGGCAAGTACTTGGTCTGATCTACTCTGGCTTTAGTAACGAGCAAATCGCGCAAGAGTTGGATGTGGCAGGCACAACGATTAAGACTCACATTCGTAACTTGTACCAGAAACTCAACATTGCCAACCGTAAGGAAGCAATCGTCACAGCAGAGAACTTGTTGCAGCTGATGGGTTACTGAGCAGGCTAAATAAATTAGTGCTAAATACGAGGGTTGGCGTTATGCGTCAGCCCTTTTTTATTGCTAATTAATCGTTGAAAAGTGCAAATTGCAAAGCACGTAGGAAACGTTGTACATATATTCCAGACAAAAAAATAGCCAACCGCAATTAAGGCGATTGGCTTATGTATGATGTGAACAATGTGTATTCACTAACAACGTCAGTTGGCTAGGTGACCCTCGGCTTAAGAAGGGTCGAAAAGAATTATGCATTAATCATGCCAATTTGAAAAGCATTATTTTTGGGCACAAGATCTCATATCAAATCTTGTTACAGCCTTAATTTTTGCATTATGCAAAGCCAGAATGCAAAACGCAGTTGCAAGACGCAATCTAGTCACATAAGTGATAAATAAATCATCAATTAGCCAGATTCACGAGATTTATTGTTTAATTAGGTTAATTTAGACAGTGTTGAGCGATTTATATTTCACTCTATTCACCCCAACAAATCTCGTTTATCGCCCTGTTTTTATTTGTAGGAAATCACTAAAGCTCTTCTGTTTCTCTGATAAGCAATCATTTCGATATCTTCCGAAACACTATTTCATACTTTTTTGACATCAATGTTTGTATACTCACTGCCATCAACATGACTTAGTACTTGAGAAATGAACTATCTAATCACCTACTTTAAAGGAATGGCCATGGGTGCAGCCGATGTTGTCCCTGGCGTATCAGGCGGCACCATTGCATTCATTACGGGCATTTACGACACGCTGCTAGAAAGCATTCGACGTATTAACCCATCACTTTTCTCGATTTGGAAAAAAGATGGCTTCAAAGCCGCATTTAACCATATTAACGGCTTCTTCCTGATTTCACTGTTTGCGGGCATTTTCACTAGTATCGCAACATTGGCAAAACTGATCAGTTGGCTATTAGAAACTCACCCGATTCCAATTTGGTCTTTCTTCTTCGGCCTGATTTTGGTGTCGGTCTATCACATCATTCGCCAAGTAGAGAAACGCGATGCGATTCGCTTTGTTGCCCTCTTGATTGGTATTGGCTTTGCCTACAGCATCACGGTACTCAAACCACTTCACATGGAGCCAACTGCAATCAACACCATTCTTGCAGGTGCGATTGCGATTTGTGCAATGATTCTACCGGGCATCTCAGGCAGCTTTATTTTGCTGTTGATCGGTATGTACGCTCCTGTGCTAGGCGCAGTGAAAGGGTTTCAAATTGATATCCTTGCCTTGTTCCTTGTTGGCTGTGTGGCTGGTCTATTGTCTTTCTCTCACCTGTTATCTTGGTTACTGCGCAAGTTCCGCGATTTAACGTTGATGTTCCTAACAGGCTTGATGATCGGTACGCTACCAAAGATCTGGCCTTGGAAAGAGACGCTAACATGGCGTACGAACTCAAAAGGCGAGCAAGTGCCATTGCTAGAGCAAAACCTGTCACCGTTTGAGTTTGAGCACATCACGTCTCAACCATCGCAACTGGTGTTAGCTGTGATCATGATGCTAGCAGCTATTGCTCTGGTACTTGGTTTAGAAAAGTTTGCGGATTCAAACAAGTAAATCAAAACCACAATTCCATCATTTAAGAAGCGGAGCCATTGGCTCCGCTTTTTTTATTTACGCTTTACAAACAATAGGTTTCAAATAGATGGGGATAGTGCACAATTTGTTGAAGTTACGAGTTTTCGTACATTCCATCTGTGCTAGGATGCACACAATGTTAAGTGATAAATACTGAATCTTAATGAAAGTGTTACAAATCGCAGGGATAGCCGTTGCACTGGTTGCTGGCTTTTACGCGCCTACCCTGATCAAAAACTTCTCTTCAGCACCCGAGCCTAAGTCGCTCGATGAATACTGTTTCCTCTCTACTGAACCTTGCATCCAACATGATGTTGCGATGACGCTTAGCGTCGATACTGCTCAACCTCTGATCCCCGCTCAGCTCGAAGTCGAATGGCAAGACAGCGAAGCGGATCAACTTGTATTAAGTTTGGTTGGTCGAGAAATGGAAATGGGCGAGCCAAAATTCATGCTGAAGAAAGTGGCGCCGGGTAAATTCGTGGGCGATGTGACATTGCCCGTTTGTACACAAGATTCGATGACGTGGGTTGGTGAGCTTTCCGACGGTAAAGACACCATCTACCCAGCCCTCAAAATGCAAAGATAAGGAATTGATATGAGCCGTAATTGGTCTCTCTTTCTCGTGGTTGCTTTTGTCCTCGGCTTTGGTACCAAAACGTATCTAGATGGACAAAAAGACGTAGAGAAAAAACAGCAAGTCGCGACCGAACAAAGCGTGTTGTTCGGTGAAGGTGATAAACCTGTCGATATCTTCGATACCAGCGATGATCGCATTCGCATTGTTTACTTTGGCTTTACGCGTTGCCCAGACGTGTGTCCGACCTCATTAGCCATGCTAGCAGGCGCACTCAATCAAATCGACGATGCGCAAAAAGCACAGTTGCGCCCGATGTTCATCTCGCTTGATCCAGAACGCGACGAAGCAGATGCATCCGCCAAGTACGCCCACTACTTCCACCCTATGATTGAAGGTCTGTCAGCGCCACTTGATGTGACCACCCCACTTGCTCACAAGTACGGTGTCATTTTCCGTAAAACGGAGCTAGAAGGCTCAGAGCTAAAATACACTCTCGACCACAGCTCTTACTTTTACTTCTTGAAGCCTGACGGCACACTCATCACTAAAGTGCCACACACCTTAACGCCTGCGCCAATTGTCGAGGCGATAACCAAACTGACTGCAGAAGGAAAAACCAATGAAAGCTAAGCATGCAATCAAAACGTTAGCCCTCTCCGCCCTACTTCTAAGCCCTTTGGCACAAGCAAACCTCAATGTAATGCCACACGAGCCGTATGCACGAGCCATGGCGCCAGGTGCTGTGACAAGCGCTGTGTTTGTTACCTTTGCTAACCGAAGCCAAGAAGACATCAATATCGTTGCAGCAGAAACCCCAGCGGCAGGCAAAGTCGAGCTGCACGATGTGATTAAAGAAGGCGATATGATGAAGATGCGTCAGGTAGACCACATCACGCTAGCGGCAAAAGAGACTACCGAGCTAAAACCGGGCAGCCTGCATATCATGCTATTCGACCTTAAAAAGCCGCTTAATGAAGGCGACGAAATCGAGGTGACAGTGACTTACGACAACGGCCAAAAGCAAAGCTTTACCGCACCAGTCAAAAAAGTCATGGCAGGAATGAAAAAGCACGAACATCATCATTAATGCTTCTTCACTTCATCGATTCAAAGCTCCTCCAACGTGAGGAGCTTTTTTATTCCCCTCTCTTTTCTCTAAGCAGTATTCGCCAAGCTATCAATGCATGATTTTGTGTCCTAAATCAGAGCGAAACAGCCGCAGCTGAGATATAAACAAGGCTTTGCTGCCAAACGAGTTTCTCGCGATGTTAAAAGCCCTTTCTCGCATCTTCAAAATGCTGACGCACGTAAATCCAAATCTGGAACAAGATGTCGACACCATCATTGACGCTATCGGTGGCATGGATAATTTGGTGGAAACCGGAGCTTGTGCGACAAGGCTACGCCTCACACTAAAAGACACTGCAATCGTGAATCAAAAAGCATTGAAAGCACACGGAGCACATGGCGTGGTGATCATCGATGAGCGACATATCCAAATCATCTACGGCGTAAAAGCCAATACCTATTCACAAGAGATGGAAGAACGTCGAATAAAACACATATAAAACGCAAAGGAGTTGTAAGAATCGAATCACAGCCGCTATACTCCGGCCGTTAACTCACCAACTAAGAGGAAATATGATGTTAAATATAGGACTAACTGTAACATATGATATATAGTGATTAATACCTAACTCATAACGATCACATATTGAAGGTGCACATTATATGATTTCAGTTAGTTCCACATCAGAATTTAAGATCAAGGGTTTGGTATATCCTAACTTCCCTCTGTTGCTTTGGTCTCACACAAATGAAGATATTGGTACTGAGTCAGGCGCTCTCTTTTGTGAAGGTCATCAGTTCTTAGAATTTTTGTTAATTAAAAATGGAAGAATTAATAGTAGAGAGTCATGGAAGACCTATGCGGCACACCTAGTAAGTTTCTTCACCTTCATTGAGGATAATGGGCTGGATTGGACTGATATTGCCGATGATGGCATTACTGAAATGATTCTAGCTGTCTACCGTGATGCCTGCCTTGATGACGGGATGAAGGCTAACTCTGTAAGTCAACACCTCTGAACCATTGTGCGCTTCTATCAATTTGCGGTTGGTCAAGGTTGGGTGTCAGAACTTCCTTACTCACTGGTTAGTATTAAAACAAGCAAAAACAAGAATCACTTTCTTGCACACACCAAGAATGATTCTGGCGAAGTTCAAAGCCCTGACATCATGCTAAACACGCCTAAAAAGCTTCCAAAATTCCTGTCAAAAGAAGAAGTGCAGGAACTTTTAAGTGCCATCAAAAACCCAGTAGTCAAACTCATGACAAGGCTCTGTCTACAGACAGGAATTCGAAAGAAAGAGTTACTCCTGTTTCCCTTGAACCTGATGCGTAAACCAGTAGAAGGTAGAGCCATCTACAGGGTTGAAATTAACCGAACCAAGGGTGAAAAAGAGCGTGTCATACACATTCCTCACCGCCTTATGAAAGACCTGTGGAATTACACTCAAACCACTCGCCACGAGCAAGTGATGTCACACGGTACAGATAAAAAAGGCAACCCTGTATTCCAGAGTGATTTGTTATTCCTCAACACAAATGACAATAAAGAATGGGCGCTAGGCTCTGGCTTCAATAAGGCTCTGAATGATTTAGGGTTAGATTTTAAGGTAAACCCTCACAAATTGCGTCATTCCTACGCATGTCACACGCTAAAGGGTTTGCAAGAGCGTAAGCAAGGCAAATTTGAACCGCTGATGTATCTACAGAGAAGGCTTGGGCATTCAAGCATCACTACCACTATGATATACCTCGAAATCGTGAATGACTTGATGGACGATTTGGCGCTGGAATATCAAGACCAAATCAATGAAATTTCTGTTCAAGAGTTATGCGCATAATAAACATGTCGTAAGCCAATATAGTTTCACCACAATGAGGGCACTCAAATTCTTCATTGGGTTCAATACACTCATCTTCGAGCCAATCCCAGCCAATTTGTTTTTCACAAGTAGGACATCTCATTCAGTCATCCTTATTCATTCAAATACAATTCCGCCATACCATCGAGCTTGCTTTTCACTTCTTTCCACTGAGGCATCACGCTGGTTAATAAGCGCCAGAAGCGTTCACTATGGTTGTATTCCGCGATGTGGCAAAGCTCATGTAAGATCACGTAATCAATGCACTCTTTAGGCGCTTTAATCAGATGAGGGTTGAGCATCAATGTGCCTTTGGCTGAACAGCTTCCCCATTGTTTTTGCATCGGCATAATGCGAAATGAAGGGATGCCCTCTACCCACGTAGCCTGCGGTAAAAGCTCAGCCAAACGTTCGTGGAAAACCCGTTCTGCACGAACGCCATACCAACCAGATACCAGTGCTTTGACGAGCTTTGGCTTATCTTCGTTAAAGCGGTTAAGCGTGACTAACAGCTTACCTCGTTCCATCTTCACGCTGGAAGTGGCATCTTGGTCTTCAACCACCTTTAACACATAGCGGCGGCCTAGATAGAATTGCATCTCACCACTCACGTAGTGCTTGGTTTGCACATATTCTAAATGAGATCGGAACTCGACCAGTGCATTCCAAATCCATTGAGCGCGTTGCATGACCGCCTCATGGATTGCTGATTTTTCAGCATCTTGAGGCGCAGTGACAGCGACTCGGCAATCTGGATGCACTCGGATGGTGATTTTCTTTTTCTTGTCTTCAGCAAATACCTTGCGGATCACCTCATAGGTAACAGCTTCATCACCATAGATGAAGCTGTATTCCTCTGTATTGCCTTCTTGATGATTAACCGAAGTCATGCTTAGTGACCTGACTTATTGTTACCAGACAGGCCAAGACGGGTGATCTGAATGACATCTGTGATAATGGCTTGCGCTTTGTCGATACCAACATCATTAAACAGCAGTGGCAGCAGTCCTAAACGGATCTGGTTTTCAATCTCTGATGGGTTAATTGAAAACTCGGCAACCGCCTTACGCACAATGCCATCAATGTCTAACGCATATTGAAAGCATTGCTCTTCGGTTAGAGGTAACGGCTCTCCCCCATTTTCTTTTAGCAACCCATGTTTTAAGAACAGACCATAGTAAGCTTGAACATGGCGTTTTATTTTAGGGTCAAGTTCTGCGAAGCGATCGGTCGGCATTCCAGCTACCTCTCGATCTTTAACCTGCTGCTCGAAATCTGCAAACAGAAGGTACTGTTTTACAGGGCTGTCAAACATCTCCTTGGTTTTCTCGATAGCTTGCTTTAACAAGTTTGAGAAATACTCTTGCGCATACGGATCATCCGCCAAATCTTGCTCAATCATCTTGGTTACACGACCTGTGATGACATCCTTTTTGTTATTGGCTTCATCATCGGTCATTTGCTCTGGTTTGGCATCTTTACCCATGTTGCCAACCAGATAAGCGCCTTCTGGCTCTTCAATCGACACACCTGCAATGTGCTTGTCTAACATGGCGCGAATATTTTCCGAATACTCGTCGTAGTCCACGGTTTCCTCTGCATCTGCACGTACTTGTTGACGCAGTTGGCTCATGGATTTCAACGTGTTTTTATAAAGCTGACGCTTATCATCAAAGCTCTTATCTTCAAAGTAAGTAGCCGATTGCAGAGCTACTTTTAAGCAGTTAGCAAACGCAGTCAGCGCATCATAAAAATCATTACGCAGCTTTAAGTTGGTATCTGTCAGTTGACCATCAATCGTATCAATTTTAGGTGCCAAAGCTTGACGCAGTGCTTGTCCATCTTGCTTGTTCTTCACACCAGAAAAAATTGCCCATAGGTCATCATACAAACCTGGCAACTTCTTGTATTCGGTGTCCATGCGGTTATACAAACCTTTGAGATCATCGATATCAAAGCCGCCTTGGGTACGCTCAGCTAAATCTTGGTATTTCTCAATAGTGGTATCCAATTCACGTAAGATGCCACGGTAATCAATCAAATAACCGAACTGCTTTTTGCTGTGTAGGCGGTTAACACGCGCAATGGCTTGAATAAGGTTGTGCTGCTTTAATGGCTTGTCGATATAGAGCACTGTGTTTTTAGGCTCATCAAAGCCTGTTAATAGCTTATCGACCACGATCATAATGTCGGGGCCTTCATCCTTTTCAAATTCTTGGATGATGTGCTTGGTGTAGGCTTTTTCATCGCTCCAGCCTTTCTGTGCGACGTTCTCTTTCCACCAATTTTGCACCAAATCGGTGCTTTCACTATCGACGCTATCGTGTCCCTCACGGGTATCAGGTGGCGACATCGCAACCACAGAAGTGACTTTACCGATTTGATCGAGCAGCTTCTTATAGCGGATTGCAGAGGCTTTAGAATCACATGCCAGTTGTCCTTTCAAACCTTGCTGCTTAAAGTTTTGAAAGTGATCAGAAATGTCGTGCGCAATTAGCTCTAAGCGCCCTTCGGTTTGGTAGATCTGACCTTTTTGCGCAAACTTGCGTTTTAAGTCTGCACGTTGCTTTTCCGATAGGGTATCGGTAATACGGTTAAACCATGTATCAATGGCTTTATCGTTGGTGCTCAGATCAGGAATACGCTCTTCGTACAACAGCGGCGTAACGGTGCCATCTTCGACGGCTTGCTGCATGGTGTATGAGTGAATGATCTTACCGAATTTGTTCTCGGTTTTATCGTCTTGCAGTAGAGGCGTACCTGTGAAACCGATATAAGCCGCTTTTGGCAAGGCTTGCTGCATTCGGATGTTGTTTTCACCGTTTTGGCTACGGTGTCCTTCATCCACTAATACGATAATGTCAGGGCTATCGTTGTAGCATTCAGGTAGGTTAATCGCCGTACCAAACTTGTTGATGATCGAGAAGATGATGCGCTCATTGCCTTTACCGATTTGCTCAGCAAGGCGTTTACCTGTGGTTGCCATTGCCTCTTTTTTGTCTTTATCTGACAGTGCGCCGCCAGAGGCAAAGGTGCGAGCAAGCTGATCTTCTAAATCCACACGGTCAGTCACAACCACAACGCGACATTTCGCTAACTCTTTTAGCCAAATCAGTGCTTTTGACAAAAACACCATCGTGAATGATTTGCCTGAACCTGTGGTATGCCAGATCACACCGCCGTTACGTGCTCCCTTCTCATCAAAAGAGGTGATGCGCTCCACTAAGGCTTTGATACCAAACACTTGCTGATAACGCGCAACAATCTTGCCTGCTTTTTTATCAAACAGGGTAAACAGGCGGGTTAGTTCTAGTAAACGGTCATGGCGCAGCAAGGATACTAACAAGCGATCTTGATCTGTCACCACCAAATCACCGCCTGCAATCAGTGATAGATATTCATCTTTGGTTGCTGGCGTACGATGGCTGAAAATCGCATTCAGTTGCGCGTCATTCAGTGGCGTGTTCTTAAGGCGTTCAAAGGTGCTTTCGGTGATTTCTTCTTCTTTCCATTTCGCCCAGAACTTCTCAGGTGTGCCGCATGCACCGTATAAACCATCATGACCATTGATGGATAACAACAGTTGGCTGTAAGCAAACAGATGAGGAATTTCATCTACTTTTTGGTTGCGGATGTTTTGCGAAATACCTTCGGTGATGGTGGGTTTGCCATTGATGCTGCTATCAGGGCGTTTTGCTTCTATTACCACCCAAGGCAAGCCATTAACGAAACAGACCACATCAGGAATGCGTTTACCTGTGCCACGGGCGTTATCGACTTCCATCTCTTCGGTGAAATGGAATTGGTTGTTTTCAGGCGTGTCCCAATCGATGATTTGAATGGTTGGGTTGGCTTTTTTACCCTCAACAAACTCAGTGACGCTAATGCCGTAGGTTAAGGCGTTATAGAGCTTTTCATTGGCGGCTTTAAGCCCTTCATTCATCGCAGGGTTAGCCAGCTCTTGTACGATTTTATCCATCGCAGCTTGCGATAAATGGCGTTCTTTACCCATGAATGAATAGGTTTTGAAGCTTAGTACCTTGCGTAACACCTGCGGCAAAATCACCGTGGTTTTGTTACCACGCATCACCATACATTCACTTGGTGGAATAAATTGGTAGCCAAGGTTTGTAAGCAAAGTTAGTGCAGGGATTTTTGCACTTTGCTCTTCACGGAAGTTGGGTAAGTTGCCTGACATTGCTATCTCTTAATTTGTCGATTCGTTCTAATTTTTTTGTATTTAATGGTGCTTACGACTTTTGGCCTGATTGAAATCGATAACGTTATTAGGAATGCTGCCAATTCCTTCGTAGTATTCATTCATCGCTTGGTTAAGTTCGGCATTCATCTCCTCCAGATAGCTGTCATCGGGAATCCCATGCTTAACCATTTCGGCGTGCATCATCTGTCGGCGTAGAGAACTAAATAACTGGCGGATCAGTTTGTCCTCGTTGTCGCCCAACTCACTATAAGTTTGCATCCAATCAATGAACATCTCTTCATCGGGATGAAAGTGATCTTTTTTCTGCTTGGTCGAGCGAATTAAACTGTTAATCCACTCATCAAAGCTTGCTGACTGCTCATGCCCTTCAGGTAGAGAACCCGCTTGGTAAACTTGGTCTTCAAACTGCCAAGCAACATCATTGATATGACTTTGTACGCTGCGGTCACCGCGTTGGCAAAAGTAAGGCTTAGGATGAAGTTTGATGAACTCATTGAACATCTCTTCAAAGCTCTCTTCATCGCACATCTCGAACTCTTCACCAAAGAACTGCATGTTGTTAAATAGTCTTTCAAGTAGTTGATTAGTGAACTCGAGCCAATCCCCTTTTTGAATGCTAACAAACACCATGGAATAACGAGTTTCAACGTGCATGGCAATCAGTACTTTCTTTCGTTGAACGTTTACCGCATGAACCAGCCAAGCACTCATCGGTGGTTGGGTGCTGAACGCATCTACTGGTTCAGAATTACTGATAGAATCCGTTGGCGGCGCTTCCAATGGAGAGACTTTTTTGCCATTACGTTTAACTGTGAAGAAGTCCGCAGCGGCTTTAGTACAGTTGAAAACTAACATTGTGTATTACCTAGCTTTTAGTAAACCTATGTGAGGCAGTGCATCACATAGGTTTAGAGAGTGGATTAAGCGACTTCGGTTTCCGCAACTCGCACGCGACGCTTACCCGTCAACAACTGCTGCATCAACGCCTTTTTCTCTTGCTTGAAGAGCACAAGCTTGGCTTCTAACAACTCGATTTCTTTATCGGCAGCGGTGAGAACTGAGGCAATTTTTTGCTGTTCTTCAATTTTAGGTACTCGCAACTTCATTACTTCAAGATCTTTAGGGTAAATATGCGGTTGTGCTCCGCCACTTTGCATAGAGTAAATGCGTATTTGGTTTAGTTGTAACCATTGAAAAATAAACCCAAGATAATTGGCAGGTTTTGCTGTTACGACTGAACAATCAGATGCCCATATTTTGTAAGGGTGGTATGACACATATCCAGCGTAAGCTCCACTTGCACTGACTGTAATAACATTTTCATGAGTAAAATCGACATGTGAATATGGACTACTTTTACCACCTGCAATAACAGGGTAACTACCAGCTACAAGGTTTTTAGCGCTTAGGGCTTTTCCTTTTTTAATCGAAGCGATATTTGAAAGATGAGTATTTTCCCACTCCCCCTCAAACGCTTTACCCGTTTCAGGATCAACCAAACGCTTTTTACCCGTCAACAACTGCTGCATTAAGGCTTTTTTCTGCTGCTTGCTGGCATCAATCAGCTTTTCAGTGGTTGCAATGCCGCGATCCCATGTCGAAAGGACTTGGGCGATTTTGCGTTGTTCTGGGAGTGGGGGGACAAGTATTGGTTGATTATCAATGTCTTTCTTTTGAACATGTAAAAGAGTGGCTTTAAAACCATGTGCTTGAGCTTCAATCTTATTGGTAACCCATCTCAATGATTCATAGAGCCAATCTTGATCAACTTGATCTTGTGCATAAACCTTATAAATATGTTGGTTCAACACACCACGTTCTTTTTTCCAGATGAATGGCCCGAAAGATACCCCTTTAGTGCCAGCCCATGAAAACAACAATTGTCCTGTTTCTACTAACCACTTTTCGTTTACTTCACCAGAGTAATAGTTGAAGTTTTCGCTACCATTCAAATTTTGGATACGAATGATTGGTAGGCCTTTCGTATCCCACTGATGCGGCTTAAAGCTATTTCCATTTTGAAGAGTACAAATGTCAGAAATCTGTTGCTTGCTCCAACCATTAGGCACCATAACCCAACTCCTCTAGGTAGCTCGCCATTTCTGCTTCTAGGTCAGCTAGTTTAGTTTGCAGCGCCAAACGCTCATTGCGCACTGCCATCAAATCGATTTCCGCTTCTTCTTCAAAGGTATCGACGTAACGAGGGATATTCAGGTTGTAGTCGTTCTCACGGATCTCATCAAGGGTTGCCACATACGCGTATTTATCCACGTTGTCGCCGCTGCGATAGGTCTTGACGATCTTGTCGATGTTTTCTGCCGTCAGAACGTTCTGGTTTTTGCCAGACTTAAACTCACGCGAAGCATCAATGAACATCACATCCTTGGTGTCTTTTTTCTTCTTGAAGATCAAGATTGCCGCTGGAATGCCTGTACCAAAGAACAGTTTTTCAGGTAAGCCAATCACAGCATCTAGCAAGTTTTCTTCAATCAATTGTTGGCGAATTTTGCCTTCACTCGATGCACGGAATAGCACGCCATGAGGCACAACCACGCCCATACGACCAGTCTCTGGTTTTAGAGTTTCAATCATATGCGAAATGAATGCGTAGTCACCTTTGGTTTTTGGTGGCACACCACGACGAAAACGACCAAAGTGATCACTTTCTGCGTCTTCATGTCCCCATTTATCTAACGAGAACGGCGGGTTTGCGGTTACTACGTCAAAGTGCAGTAAGCCACCGTTAGTATCTTGAAGCTTAGGGTTACGAATGGTGTCGCCCCATTCAATGCGGTGGTTGTCTTCGCCATGCAGGAACATGTTCATTTTTGCCAGTGACCATGTAGAGCCAATCGCTTCTTGACCAAACAGGGCATACTGCTTAGAGCCGCCAAAGTTCTTTTGAACTTGCTTACCACATTTCATCAATAGCGAGCCTGAACCACACGCTGGGTCACAAATACTGTCGCCTTGTTGTGGCTCTAGGATGATAGAAAGCAGATCCGATACCTCTGGTGGGGTGTAGAATTCACCTGCCGATTTTCCGCTACCTGCGGCAAAGTGTTTGATCAGGTATTCGTAAGCGTTACCAATCACATCCAGCGAACCAACACGGCTTGGACGTAGGTTTAGGGTTGGCTTACCAAAGTCTTCCAATAAATGGCGTAGTATGTCGTTCTTTTGCTTCTCATCACCCAGTTTATCGGTGTTGAAGCTGATGTCTTGGAATACGCCTTTTAATTTGGTGCCGTTGGCTTCTTCAATCGCGTGCAGCGCTTGGTCAATACGAGAGCCATTACCTGCTTCAAAACGGGCCTCGTACAAGTCCCAGAAAGTTGAACCTGCTGGAATTTTGAATGATTGGCTCGCCAGCATCGCTTCAACCATATCGGTGTTACCAGCGAACTGGGTAGTAAGTTCTTCTACTTTGTCTTGGCGTACATCTGAGATGTATTTTAAGAACAGCATGGTCAAGATGAAGTCTTTGTAGATGGATGGGTCTACGGTGCCACGGAACGTATCGCACGCCGACCAGACGGCTTTGTTGATTTCATCTTGGTTGATAGTAGAGTTTGGCATTAAGTTATCTCGAATAGCGTTAAATTTTTTCAATTAGCGATGCTGCAATGCGTTTAAATGAGGCAAAGCAGGTATCAAAATCATGGGGTTCGGTGTTAAACACCATTGGCGTGACAAAGTCCTGAAAGCGTTGGCGGAAAACTGGGTTCTCCTCAAGCTCTTTAAGGCCAAGTAGCAGTTCTTGTTTGGGGTTGGCAACAAACTCGGCATGTTGATTGCCAAAGCGGACAATATCTTCTTCCAATACCGCTTTGAATAGGCCGACAATCCCGTTGAGTTTAGGTATTGAGAGCTTTGTTATGCAGTGCACATCGTAGATATGGCGAACTAAAGCAACATCATCGGTTCGCTCCGTATTGCGTTTTACCGACATTGTACGGCGCAGCATTGAAATAATTTTTTCAACCAATGTGGCATGGATAGAGACGCAATCAAATGCACTCACTTCTTGTGGTTGTTGGTACAACTCTGCTACCAGAGATTGAATGCTGCGCGACTCCACATCCAGTAATGGAATGGTTTCGATTAACTCTAACTTGATGATGGGGCGCAGGCAGGGCGCTTGACTAAACTGCTGCGGGTATTTAAGTTCAAACTCGACGTAGCGGTACTCATCTCGCACAGAACGCTCTTCAACGGTAAATAGCTCTGACTGGGTGATCGCCTGTTCAATCTCATTAACACATGCCTTTCTCGCGGCTTTCTTTTTTGCTCGACTCAGTTCATCAAATGCTGGGTTGGGGATGAGTTTTATATCCACATCTTCCGACATTCTTAGAATTTTAACGTTTGATTTCGCCAACGCAGTGCCGCCAGAAAAGACCATTTGATGATGCTCAGGACAAACTTTCGCTAGCTCAGCCAGTAAAGCAACGACCCAGTAATCTTTTTCAATAATGGCTGGGTTTCCGAGCTCAAGCGCATCGGAAACCTCAAGGAACTGTTGTTTTAGTGTGTTCATACTAACTTGGTAAGTTCAGCACACGGCTACCGACCACCAGTTTGCGATTAAACTGTTTTGGGTCCCATGAATACTGAATAGAAGATGGAATTTGGGTGCTTGAACCTGAAAGACTTTGTAGCGATAGACTATCCATCTCAAAATCAACGCCTTTCATTTTAAGAATTTCTCGCATAAGGGCATCGGTACCACCTGGATTGGTGGGCATGGGCTTACCTGTGAGGCTATTGATTCTTGCTTTGGTATACAAACCATAACCAAGCTTCATTAGTTCCCCTTGCTGCACAAGCTGCCTAAGTGCCCGACCTATTTGGTCGTAACTTGCAAATCCATCAAAGTCTTTGCGTTCAAATACATAACGTCTTGAACGCTTTATCTTTTGACAAATGCGGTCTACTGCTGTCATTTGAACCTCCTTACGTACAATAACAGCAGTATAACTGACCGTGTACATTCAAGGAATAGATACGGCATGACAGAACGAAGAAAAACGGCATCGCCATACACCTAAAAACAAATAAGTTAATGTAAATAAATAACTTTAAGTGACGATATTCTAATTCAGCCATTGCCAATAGCAAATGCTGACCTAGTTCAAGAATCGGTATTCTCAGAGATCTTTAATGCATCTTCTATTTCAACACCAAGATAGCGAATGGTATTGTCGAGTTTTACGTGTCCGAGCAATAATTGAACCGCACGTATGTTCTTTGTCCGTGCATAAATGAGTGTTGCTTTCGTTCGACGCATTGAGTGAGTACCATACTGATATGAGTCGTAGCCAAGTTTTGCTGCCCAACGACGAATGATTTTAAGATAACGGCTATAGCTCATGGATTTACCCTGCTTTCTGGAACTAGGAAACACGTAATCTGACGCGGTAATTTGGCTTTTCATGATCCACTGTGCTAACGATTGTGCTGTACGGGAAGTGATCTCAAACTGCACCTCTCGCCCCGTTTTACTTTGACTGTAGAGCACACGGTCTTGAATAACACCGCCAGAGGATATGTCTCTCACTTTCATTCTAAGTAAATCGCATGATCGTAACTTGCAATCTATGGCGAGATTCAGCAAGGCGAGTTCCATGATGTTTTCTTCGATTTCGAGCCGAGTACGAATTCGCCATATGTCTTCAAGCTTGAAAGGCTTTTTCTGCCCAGTTAGATGACCTTTCTTCGTCCACATAATTGACCTCCAGTCTAAGTTTAGAAGTGGCCTTAGTAAGGTTAGTGGGTGGTATACAGAAGAAGTGGTGCTGGTAATTAAGAAGATGCTTGACGGTTGGTTGTGGCTACTCTAGTCTCGCTCCCCTTCTTGGTGCCTTTTTAAAATCCGTCCAAGACTTTCGATGAGGCACCTTGAGGAAGAATAGAGGACGTTTTGTTCTCTTTGGCGGCTTTTGTACCATTCTAATGCAGCGATTGGCAGGATTTGCAAAAGCCGCTTCTTGCTAATAGGTAGCATTCATCGTTTAAGGCTTTGTTTATATATCTTTCGCAATGTAGCACGATTCATTCCAAGCATTCGTGCGGCCTGAGCCTGATTGCCTCGGGTATGCAGCAAGAGCACTTCGACAATCGTGCACTTCACTTCTGGTAGTAATTGGCTGAGATCGGGCGCTGCATGCTTTTTATCTGCAATGCCTGTCAATTCAAGCTCTTGTTTCACACATTGAACCACCTCATCCTTCGTTATTAAGGTCGTCATACTTTTTCCTCTTACTTTTTTCTTCTTTGAACGATGTATAGCAATGTGCGACTAAGCGCCCTTGTTGGGTTTTGTAAGGCAAACCAGAATTACCAATGTTGATCCTTTTTCGCCAGACTACAAGTGCCTCTAATGAGCTCGCAGCGTTTATTTTTCGCTGTATTTTTTCGAAGTATCCGTCAAAGCTCATGAATTAAGCGCATCTGTATAGAAAATGAATAAGCTCGGAGTCCGAATTAACAGGAAAGTTCCCTAAATCTTTTGTTAATTGGGATGAGAGTAAGATCACAGCCTTTGTAGGCAGAGTGCTCATCCGTGCCATAGATTAAGATGATTTCTCTTACCGCGATAGCTAATAGCCTTATTGTTACCTGAGTCACACTTTTACAAGGTCTGACGTGCAAGGTTAAAATCACAAAATAACGAACCCTTCCTTCGCTTTAAAAGCCCTAAAAGTGCTTTGAAAAGGAAATATCGTGCAATTCACTACCGCGAATCACTTTTTCACCGCATAAAGAATAAGCGCCTTGATTCATTTCGATTGTTAAAATCCAAAGTTATTTGTTTTATGGAAACAGCAATGAAATCGTCGCAACCTGATGCTTCAAAAGAGGTCTATCCACGAATCGGTAAAGTCTATGAAGTTCACTCAGATAAATCTCGCGTTAAAGTCAATTTTCACGGGAATCCAATCGGTCAGCCTATATGGGCAGTCATAGGCCGAGCGTTTAAAGCTTCTGACATAGATCTCGCTATTGATAACCAATTGAACTGTCAAATCAACTTTATGGATGGCGATCTTAGCCTTCCTATCCTTGTTGACATCTTCACCTCTCTACTAGAGGAAGACCTATTGATACTCCGAGCCAAAAACATGGTTGTTCAAGGCGATGAAAGTGTCGTCCTACGCTCAGGGGAGACTCAAGTATCAATGACGGCGAAAAGTGGCACGGTTAAAACCACCGCCCAAAACATCAATACATCGGCAGATAAGCTACAAAAAATTCAAGCGACCAAAGTGCGCTTAAACTGATTGAAAAGGAAAAAATTATGGCATCAACCATCGGCGCTAATGGGCTGAGTATTGTACATAAAGGCTCAGGCGGTGAAGCGAATGCGTCTGTGCCGGACGTCTGTTTAACCAAAGTCGGAAAGCCTGTCGTTCCTATTCCGTACGGCAATAACGCTAAATCCGCCGATTTGGTGGACGGCTCAACCAGTGTTACTGCCGATGGTGGCAATAGTATTGCACTACAAGGCAGTAAGTTCTCAAAAAGTACAGGTGATGCCGCTGGCGATAAAAAAGGCGTGAGTTCAGGAACCATTGAAGGAGAAGCGCAGTTTGTGACGTCTTCTCCGAATGTTCTTATCGAAGGAAAAGGAGTGGCGCGCCAGAGTGATCAAATGACCATGAACAATGGCAATACCATGTGTTTTGGCGTACAGAACCCATCTTTCTCGGTCGAAGAAGATCTTGAAGAGACCTTTATCATGGACGTTTGCGTACGTCATCCAAATGGTCAAAGACTGGTGAATGCGCCATTTAAACTCAGTGATGAGCAAGGTTCGACGGTATATGAAGCCACTTTGGATGATAAAGGGCGCAGTGATGCCGACCCGCTCAAAGGTGGCAAGGTCAAACTGCTGGTCGAAGAGAGTCAAGACCCGTTTGTGGTGACTCCGGTTCGTCGCGATAACCCTCGCCATCTAGACAGCCAATCGGATGATGATTTTTTCAATATCGCTTCCAAAGGTCAACGCGGCTTTTGGCAGCCAACCAGAATTGAGACCGTTGGCACGGCTTGGGGCAGTATTGGGCAAACGTTGAGTAGCGATCGCTATTTCCAAGACATGGTCAGTGCCGAGGTCATTCAGCACTTTACCCATTATCACCCAGATACAACATTCGATGTATCAAAGACCTGTGATGCACTCATTGGCAACCTTGATCAACCCTTGCCGCATACCACCGAATCGCTGCTCGCTTACACCCTGCCTCAAGTTCTAGAAGAAGGAGAACTACTGTCGGTACTGCTGAGGTTAGCCCCGCATGAGACCACTGACCGAATGCTGGCGTACATGCGTGCGCGAGGTAAAGGCAACCCACAAACCTATTTGGCTGACTACGATTGGCAAGCAGCAGAAAAGAGCATCAATAGTGAACTCGACGCGCTGCTTAACAAGCTGAAAAGTCGGTTAACCTTCTTACGTGATGAAGCCAGCAAACTGCAATACGCATACCTGTCTGAGGATGTGTTCGATAAGCACATCGATACGTTAAGCTCGTACATGAAGCTACTACCCGACCTCATCTCAGGTGTGTTCAGTAAAATGCAAACCAAAGCCAGCGAGCTTCTGGCGAACACAGATAACGTAAAGGTCATCAAAGCGGCAGACGACTTGCACTCGATTGAGAGTGAATCGATTGAAGCCGTTGTCAACACCACGAAAACCATCGACACGGTCGAGCCATTCATGAACGAAGTGGCTGGTGTGATTGAGAATGTCATTCCGATTTATCCGGTGCGTTATGGCTACGCGAATTTCTTTGACGAATTGATGCCAGCGCAAGCTCCGCCGAGCATGTTAGAAATGAGCGGAGCTACCGGGCTGAAAGACACCGGCGGCTATCTGCTTCGCCTTCTACGCGAGGGCTGGTTGTACATCAAAGAAGAGAGCGAAGAAGAGACCGCGCCTTTTCACATCTTCAAATATGCGCAAACCCAAACCGCGACAGGCGTGATTGAAAAGTTTGAGAAATACTATTTCACCAATGAAGAAAACGCTCAAGAGGGATTAACACTCGATACCTCATCGGGTTCCACCTTCTATCCTTTTGCGTTTGTGACGCCAAAAGCGAAAAAGATTTCCATCGTTTACTCTGAGCACGAATGGTCTGCCGCCATCATTGATAACATGAACAACGATGAAGAGTTGCGCAAAAAAGCGATGCAGCAAGTGGATTTGACTGCGCAACAAACCGAATTTAGCCAAGCGGCTACACAAGATAACCTCAGCACCTTGGTGGAAGATTATCGCAATAACAATGAAAAGTGGTTGGCAGACAAAGACAGCGCGAAGCCGATGCCCCATGGCCTTGACTTGGCGACCTCCACACTAAGTTATCACCTTACGGCTGAAGGTATTGTAGAAACCATGCAAAAAAGCCATAGCGAGCATAAAGATGGCGCTTTGGTGGCTTTGTTTGACCCAGTTGGTCGTCAACGTGATATCTCAAAAGTTATCTCGAAAAATGTCGCTGAGCAACAAGCCTATGTCAATGTCAACAAATACCCTTTGACGATTGGTCAGTACGCACAGTCATGCCTTGAAAGCGATATTCCAGAAGTCAAGAAAGCAGCAGAGGAAAACCTTAATACGGAAAGGCTCCCAATATTTTTGAAAGCTTACCAAAGAGAAATCCATAATAAGAAGAAAGAACGTAAGACATTGCTCGCTCTAATGGACTATTTTGTTGCAGGTCAAGGCGCTGAAGATGAGGTTGGTTCGCTTACTTGTTATCTAAGACACTACTTTGATATTCGTCAGCAAGGCATTATCGATCCTGCTGCTGAGATGGGTAAATTGCTGCTCCTTCTTGGATCGCTTTTTGAAGGCGTGACCGCAAGTGAAGAAGGCATTGAAAACATGGATAGATGGGTTGGTGAAGCCTTTCATACAGAAGAACTCACCCCATTAGATAAGGTGTGGGGAATTTCTTTAAAGGCCGTTCAGATCGTATTTCTTCAGCCTCAAGATCAAATAAATTGGCATCATGCTGTTCCGCCAGTATTAACTTCGATAGGCAATTACTTGGCTCGTATACAAGCTGAGTTCACTTATGGCACTAAGTTACTGGGAAATTCTGGGTTAGAGTGCTTTTATAGAGCAACCTTACCATCATTATTTGATGCCTTATTAGGGGTTCGGTTTACGGGGAATCGACTCAACATGGCGCTCGATGACATCGAAAACTTAATCGATAAACAAACGGGTCAAAAAAGCTCAATCAAATCAAAAGTGCAATTTGGCGAAAAGCTGCTCAATTGGTCTGAAATGAAAGCAAACCAATCAGAGCAACGTATTTTCGAATTACTAGAAGCAGAGCCAACAGCATCAGCGCCTGAATGGCTCAAAAAGCTGGCCGATAGGCTTCCTACCAAAACACTTCTCCATTTCGCACAAGAAAGTGCAGGTTTAGGGCTGACCTATTGGTCGTATCAAGCAAATGTGAATACCATCAATGATCTTTTGGCTCAAACACAATTCGATACACTCGACCCCGTCAATGATGACAAAGAATATGCGTATCGTGCGGTGAAAATGTTGTCCACGCTCGCGGCGATCACCGCAGACAGTATTACTCTCAGTCAGTACAGTGCTAAGGGAGTAAATATTGCAGCACGTGAGGCTGAGAGGGCACTTCTTGCTCTTCAAAAGCAGTTACCGAATATGAGTAAGCAGTTAGCTGAAAAGCTCGGAGTGCGCAGTTTACAAGCTTACAGTCAGCGTTTAGATACGCGTCTATCGGCAGCGCCGATAAAAGGACTTGTTGTCGGTGC
Organism: Vibrio sp. CUB2; assembly: GCF_001557945.1. Classification (NCBI taxonomy): domain Bacteria; kingdom Pseudomonadati; phylum Pseudomonadota; class Gammaproteobacteria; order Vibrionales; family Vibrionaceae; genus Vibrio; species Vibrio sp. CUB2. The sequence goes on from NZ_LNRB01000001.1 coordinate 469,680, forward strand.
AAACGTGGCAATGTCATTTGTTTACTTCTGGGATGTTTTTACTAGTTATAGGTCAGGCAATAAACAAGCTTCTCTGGGCTATCTGACCGGTGGCGTCTCCAGTCTATTGGTTGCATTTTCGGCCATCGGGGGCCCTGTTGGAGCCGTATTGCTCGCCGTTGGTCTTACAGGACTTTTATTTAGTGCATATCAGATTGGCCGATATGGCAAAAATAGTTTCGAAAACTTGCTCTACAGCTCTTTCTGGGGAACAAGTGAGTATTATCCGTTTTGGAGTGATTTTAAAAAGCAAGAAGACATTAATACTATTCAAGAGAGGCTGGATGTTATCACCGCTGTGGCATCTAATAACAACAAGGCTGTGACATCTGATAACATTAAATACTTTGATGCGGCATTGAACATCGAGTCTCAGGAGTTTTTAAACTATTTTTACGCGCCCAAACTCACTATCGTGGACAGCAGTATTCGTCCATATGGCTCAGAGCCGTATCGATACAAGCTCAGTTACGTATTCGTCTTGCCGGATTTTAAAATGAACGTATCTCAACTGCATGGCTCGATTTATCGTGAATTGGATGATGCCAAATACGCGGCTTATTCAGTACCTGAGCCCGATAAGGCCATGACCGAAAATTTCAGGATCGCGTTGGCGGCGGCATTTGAAGATAGGACGTTATGTATCGCCAAAGAAGACGGTCTGCATGTCACGGTTAATGTCGAGTTTTCGCATCCGGCTCGTCTGATCTGGTGTTACGAACCGACACCAAACACAGTGGTGCCAAAACGCTATTTAACCAACAGCGGCTACATAAGCACGAGTCAAATAGGCATGCTTGATGAAAAACCAAACACTACACCTTGGGGAAAATAAATGAATCGCGGCTCTAAAGGAATATTCACAACAAAAGCGCAACCTTTTTCAAAGTGGTGGGCGCAATTTCGAGCAGAAGTGATCGTTGTTCCGATGGAAGACCCACTCGAACCTTTTATGAGGGTCAATGATAACCTGTTGACGTTAAGGACTGGCTATCATACTCGCCGTAATACCATTGTCGTGCCATGGATGCTGATGCTAACCGTGTTGACCCTGTATTTTATCTACGACTCTAGCTACCAATATGATTTTGAAGCTCACAAGGCTCAGGCAGGGCGTATGATCGAAAGTTATAGTGAAAACAAAGCCAGATACATAAGCTACCTTTCCGACGCTCAAAAGGAAGGGGATAAAGAAGAAGAGGATATTTTTCGGCGGGGGATAGCTCTCGCTGATAATGCCATTAAAGGCTACAGCATCTATTTTGAGCAAGACGGTGATGTGTCATTGTTTACACACATGAGAGCGCTTAAGCAACTTGGAGAGCTAGATCATTTCCTTTTCGGTATTGGCCTTTTTTCTTTCATGGGCGCTTTATCTTTAGGTATGTGGTTGCTTTTCTTGCTGAAACCTCAAGACGCGGAAGTTTACTTTGATCGAAACAGACAAATTGTCTACTCGTGGCGACATGGAAGGGTTGGCGCGGCGTCATTTGACAAAATGGGGATATTAGAAAATCACCTTGGTTTAAATATCGTATTGCAGTTTGAGAACAAAAACCTGACAGGCTACCGACCGATGGGAATCGTGGGCATTGATATCGGAAAGCTTTCTTTTCATCGAGAGAGTGATATGACTTACCCATTAGCTCAAATCTTAGCGTTTATGGAGCATGGCAAAGAAGCTGTGATTACAGGTGAGTCATTTACAAGGGAGCCAGCAAAATACTTCTTACGCAAGGATAAAAAGCCGGATAACTTTGAACAGCGTGTTGAAGCGGCCCTCGCAGCTCAAGATGATCTCGTATCCCACTACCAAACGAACCGAGTGAGAGGTCATGCGATTTGAGGTTTGAGAATAATCTCGTTAAGGTAAGTTAGTGCAGCAGGACTAACTTACCTTTATTTACCCTCCAGAATATATATTCGCAATACCTAAATATAAATTCACACTTAACATTATGGACATGTGTGGCGTGTATAGACAATAGCCACACGTGTCGTCATGTTCGAAAACAATAAAGGGGCAAAGGTGTTTTAGCTGACTTTCCCATCTGACTGTGACTTTCTCATCTGACTTGATACAGCCCAAAAGCGATCAAACGTTGTCCTCTGACAAAAACAAAAAAAGAAACTTGTAACAACATTCAAAGCAACCTATTGTGTATAAAGTTACAAAAATCAAAGGACACTATTGTGCCGAAGAAAAAATCACGCAAGATCGACCTAGATAAGTTCGTATTGCCGCACGTAAAGGAAGACACAATTCAGGGTACTGACAATCTAGAAGTTGTTCGACCCATCAGTGCGGTAGTGAATTTTCCTGCCTTGGGGTCGAAAGGTGGCAATGGGTATAGTTTCGACTTTGCACCCTTTTATGGTCAGGGGTTTGATGATCTGGTTAATCGTGCCTATTACACAACTAAAGCCTTGCTGGACTCTGCCATCTCAAGTGGAAGCTCTCAAAAGACTATTCTAGCTTATTCATATGATGGATTTAAGATTCTAGCAGGCTACCTTCCGCTTTATCGTCAGCATAAAGATCATGATTTATCTCAAGCAGATATATCAGTAGAGCTAATGGACAACTTTCGTATCCACTTAAAGACGCTTAAGAAAAAAAATGGCGATGGCAATCTATCCTACACTAGTCAAAAAAATCACTACACCTTGGTAAAATCACTTTTACATGCGATGAAAACCCAAGGGTATTGGGATGCCTCACCTGAGTACGTGAGAAGCTGTTTTAAACCCAACCCCTACCCAAAATCAAACCAACGTGGCGGTGGCGGCGCAAGTCCCTTCACTCAGCATGAGAGAAAACAACTTGTTATTACCTTAAAGCAAGCCATTCCACCTATCATCAATAAAGATCGAGAAGCGCCATTGACAGCGTATGAGTTGACGGTAGTGGTTTTGGCGATAGCGATGCAAACAGGGATTAATACCAGACCTCTTTTGGAAATGTCGGTGAACGCCTTGTCTGAGCACCCATTGAAGGCAAACAGACGATTGTTGACCGTCTTTAAACGTCGGGGGAGTTCAACTCAGTTACACAATTTACGCAAGAGTGAAGAAGTTGATATTATTCAGGGCGTTAAATTGGATGTGGCGCTGCTTATTGAAACCGTCACTAAACTCAATGCCTCAAGCAGAGAAGCGCTAAACACGGATTTATTGCTCACCTATACCTCTACTCGTAATCGTACCGCTGGAACAGCCACCTCACTGTCGGAAAATGTGCTTTATTACTACACAGAATCATTGATTAAGGAGTACAACCTAAAAGATGAAGATGGCAACCCAATCACGGTGAATGCAAGTCGCATCCGCAAAACCTTTGTGAATGGCATATACGAGCTGTCAGGCGAGGATTTAGTCGCGGCAGCACACGCTGCGAGGCATCAACACCAAAGTACCACAGACCATTACCTGCGAGCGCCAGAAGAGGCAAGAAAGAATCTTGGTCGTGCCGCTGAAATCAGAGTGGTCAATATCTTGAATGAGGACGAAGAAAAAACGCCAATGGGTACATGTAAGGACACCAAGTATGGTGATAGAGCGCCCAAGGATGGGAGAATATGTACTGATTTTTTGGCGTGCTTCCGCTGTAAATCTTTTGTTATCACGCTGGACGACCTTTGGAAACTCTACAGTTTCTACTGGGCGATTATTCGCAACAGGGATAGCTTTGGTCGCAAGAACTGGAAAAAGTATCTCAAAGACATTCTGAGAGTGATTGACGAGCATATAGAGCCGCGATGCATTGAATTAAATGCGCTGCCACAAGTTCAAACCATGAAAGAAAAAGCAAGAAAAACACCGCATCCCTACTGGAAAAACTTAGACATGTTGAGGGTTGGAAAATGATAAATGTCCAGAATACGCTAAGCGCAAAAGAGCTAGAAAAGCAAAAATGCCCCACGCTAGAAATGCTGGGCAACAACCCAACACAGGTACAAATTGAGGCGTTAACGGGCGTCGTTGCCTACACCACCCTCGAAGATGGTCAGTGCCTTGTGTACGCTCGATTTGAAGAAGATGAATGGGAGTTGACACCTGAAGAGTTCACTAAAAGTGCTAGGCTTAGTGAACATATCCTAAGGTTCAGCTCAATCCAAAGTCATACTCTGAAATCACTGGCGAAATGGGTGATGTGGTCGAAGCGCCAAATGGGGTTAAGAGGTAGTTCTTTGGCAGTGGCTTGCAAGCATGTTCGGTCATTTCTAACGTGGGTAGAGTCCGAGCCACTTCGCTCTCAGCGGGATTTTGATGCCTTTCTGGCTCAGGAATATGTTCAGTATGTCGATGGGGTAATGGTTAAACGTAAAGGCGAGTTGCAACCCCTAAAGCCAACTTCAAAAATGCCAAGGTATTTCTCACTGGAAGCGATATATCGCCACGGCAGAATGTTTGCTTGGGTTAAGGGGCATCCTTGGATAAGCTCAAGTGCTCATGAGCAAGCAGGAGCGCTTGGCGAAGGAGCCCCTCGAAAAACAGCAGAAGGTAAAACCCTAATCATCCCCGATGAGGTGCTAAAGCCACTGGCGACTTACACTAAGGGCTATCTAGACCGAGCAACGGAATTGTTAAACCTACGCGATAAACTTGACGCTTTTGAGCCAACAGCTAAAAGTGTGAGAGATCAACCGACACAAAAACGCGAATACCTGCAAAGTATTTCTGATGAATTTGATAAGCTAAATGATTTCAATGACGCCTTACTCTTACTCAGAGATAGCTGCATCTTCTGGCTTTTGTTTACTACAGGAATGCGTATCCACGAAGCCTTGAATATCAAGCGTTCACTGCGTGGGAAAGGTGGCAGAAACTACCGCACAGAAACGAAAGACGAGGAAACGTTTTACTACATTCAGTCTCGCTCGGATAAAACCCATACAGGCGAGACGGAATGGATAGCACCTAAAATAGCGATTGATGCGATTAAGATTTTAGAGCGCTATTCAAAGCCCTATCAAGCCAAGCTCGAAGCAGAATTGAAAGAAGCGAAAAGTCAGGGCAATTATAAGGAAATAGCGCGTCTAAGCGAGATTAATAATCACCTGATTTTAGCCAAGAGTCCTCGCAAGAAAGGCGCTCCAATTACCATACCATCAGGTACGACTATTACTGGACTTAGGCTAAAAAACCTCTGCGCAATGGCAGGCGTTGATTGGAACTTAACCGCCCACCAACTAAGGCGCACCTTTGCAAACTACGTTGTGCACAGCGAACTTGGTGATTTACGAGCGCTGAAAGAGCACTTTAAGCACTGGTCAATCACGATGACCGCCCTCTATGCTGCAAATGATGATTTAGACCAAGAACTGTTTGAAGAACTCCTACGTGAAAAGCTGTTCGTAGAAGAAGAAATATTTTCGGATTTTTTCAATTTAGACCATCCAATTACAGGCGGTGCAGTGGCAGAGAAAATCAAAGAGTTCAGGTCAAATGAGGAAAACATTAAAATCTATGGCAGCCATAAGGAAATGGCTCGTGCAATGAAGCTGCCAATTCGCTCAACAGGCATTGGTTGGTGTACCAATGACGATGATGGCTGTATGGGTGGAGGTTGTGATGAATGCGACCACGGGATCGTGGATGAACGAAACGTCAAACATTGGGAAGGTATGTTAATTCAACAGCTTGAACTTGTTGACCTCGATGACATTGGTGATGCTGGTAAGAAGGCTGCTCAGGACGGCTTAGTGCGTGTAGAGAAGGTTCTCACCGATTTGGGTTATGACTATGCAGCCATGAAAAATGAATTGAGTAACAATAATCAAATTAAGTCAATATCATCATTAGACTGAATGCTGTAACAACTTTCAAGCGGGATAAAATGGCAAAGAAAGCAACCAATAAAAATAAACTAAATCAGATGTCTATTGGTGACATCGATGGCGTTGAACTTAAGATGGGTCGAGGGGGCGCTCGCAAGGGCGCAGGGCGACCAAAAACAAAACCAGACACCAAGGTAATGCGGGTGCCAGTTGATCTTGTAGAAGAGGTTCAGCGCATAATTGATGACTACAGGGCGAGGTTAGAGAATGAGCAGCAAAAATGAATCACCTAGCCATAAAAAGGTGCGATTGGCTATCGTAGCCATTGAGAAGGGTAAGCCTAAAGACCCTAAAAACAAGAAGCTGACAATGTCTTCTGTTGCGCGAGAAGCTGGCGTTAGCCGAGCGTTAATTCAACGTGATATGCCTGATTTATACCAACGTGTGATGGGTAAGTCAGGCTCAGACCAAGCGAAGGACAGAATAGAAACCTTACGCGCAAAGCTCAAAGAAGAGGAGAACAAGCGCAAGGAGCGAGACGAGGAAATCGCTGAGTTGAGGGAAATGTTAGCTAATAATGCCTCGATAAATGCTACGCTTATGAGAGAAAATAAAGAGTTAAGGTCAAGATTGGGGTTAACGGATAATGTCACCTCATTATTTACATAAGAGTTTGATTTTAAATAATTAAAACCTTGTTGTTAGGGAGCTTTATGACACCGCATGGTGATAAAAAGTGTAACAAGAAAAAATATCATACAAATCAGTCACTCACTCACTGTTACATGAAACAAGGTATATTTAATTTGTGATTGTAATGAATAACACTAACTGGGCAGTGAAAGGGTAAACGTCCAACTTTTTTCTCGTGGCTAAGCCACAACTCATCCCTTCCTTGCCCGGTTTTCACCGGGGTCAGCTCTATGCGAATTAGACCCTAATGCGATTTGTATTAAGGCGCTTTGTTGCGTCTGGGATAATTCAACAATGAATAAAACACATTCTTTTTGTGAAACACTATTAACTCAACCTAACCCATTAAAGCTATTAGGTTGGAAACCCTTTTTTCAACAACAACTGACGTTAGACGATTCCGAGAACACGCTTTTCGCGCGAGTGATTGCTCACCATCGTAGTGGTTACGTTGTGGTTAGCGAACAAGGTGAAACCCACTTACCTATCCATACCTCGTTACCCAGCATGACCGTTGGTGACTGGGTGATACTCAACCACCAGCAGCAGTTTTCTCGTCTACTTGAGCGCCGCAGCTTATTCAGCCGTAAAGCCGCTGGCAGCAAGGTCGCTGAGCAACTTATTGCCGCCAACGTGGATACGGTCTTTATCGTTTGTTCACTCAATCACGACTTTAATCTCAGCCGCATTGAGCGCTACTTGGCACTCATCAATGAAGCCGATGTAGAACCTGTGATTGTACTGACGAAAGCAGACTTATGTGACGACGCTGACGAGCTCAAAGCTCAGGTACAAAAGCTCGATCCACTGCTTATGGTAGAGAGCGTTAACGGCTTGGACGAGTCAGACGTTGCCAAGTTGATGGGTTGGTGTGGTGAAGGTCAAACCGTCGCCTTCATCGGCTCTTCTGGGGTAGGAAAATCGACCTTAGTCAACACCTTACTTGGCGAGCAAGAACAAGCAACTGGCGGAATTCGTGAAGATGACAGCAAAGGTCGACATACGACGACCTCGCGCTCAATCCATCGATTGCCTTCTGGTGGGATCTTAATGGACACACCGGGAATGCGAGAGATCCAATTGGCAGATTGCGAAGCAGGTGTAAGTGAAACGTTCGCTGATGTTGAAGCGTTAGCAGAAAACTGTCGATTCAGCGATTGTCAGCATCAAACGGAGCCGGGTTGCGCGGTTCAAGCCGCAATTGAAGATGGCACATTAGAGATGCGCCGCTTTACTAATTACCAAAAGTTACTGCGAGAACAAGCCCACAACGGCGCGACTCTCGCAGAGCAACGAGCTCAGAGTAAACAGTTCGGAAAAATGGTACGCAGTATCGTTGGCGAAAAGCGCAAACACCAACGAGGTTATTAACTTGTTGCATTTGCGTAATCAATAGAACAAAGGAGGCTAACGCCTCCTTTTTTAATAACTTAGTGAAAAACCATCATTCATACTTGGCGACACAAATCAACATAAAAGACTAATAACGGCAACATTGTGCAAACATTTAAACTAAGAACAAACTAAAACTAGACACAAAATATTACCAAGCTAAGATATGTGATATTCAGCAAGAAAATAGCTGGATTTATAAAAACAGGATAATTGATAATCAGGACGTCTTAGCAACACAACAACAAGGTTCAGCCCCTTCATTCGAGGGAACATTACGCCGTGTAATGACTGAAACTTGCGCTGCTGCTGAGGCAAAAATTGCAGGAATGATGTATGCAAATGCAACACAACAGTCTCGTTGCCCGATACGCTCGCGGTAACCTCGTTCTCCAGATCCTCGTCGGTATTGTTTTGGGTATTCTGCTTGCGACTATCTCACCAAGCCACGCTGAAAGCGTTGGTATGCTGGGTAGTCTGTTTGTCGGTGCTCTTAAAGCGATTGCTCCTATCTTGGTATTCATTTTGGTTGCGGCTTCTATCGCCAACCAAAAGAAAAACCAACACACTTACATGCGTCCAATCGTAATTCTTTACCTAGCGGGTACCTTCTTTGCGGCGCTAACCGCAGTAGTACTAAGTTTCCTTTTCCCGACCAATTTAACGCTAGTAACGGGCGCTGAAGGTGCAACGCCACCACAAGGCATTGCAGAAGTTATCCAAACCTTGCTGTTCAAGCTGGTTGATAACCCAGTAAACGCACTAGTAGAAGCAAACTACATCGGTATTCTTGCTTGGGGTGTGGGTCTTGGTCTTGCACTTCACCACGCATCAGCAACGACAAAAGCGGTATTCGAAGATCTAAGCCACAGTGTTTCTCACATTGTTCGCTTTATCATTCGTCTTGCGCCTTTCGGTATCTTCGGTTTGGTTGCATCTACATTTGCAACAACTGGTTTTGGCGCACTAGCGAGCTACGCTCACCTTCTAGCGGTACTACTGGGCTCAATGTTTATCATTGCGCTAGTGGTTAACCCAGCGATCGTGTACTTCAAAACAAAAGAAAACCCATACCCATTGGTGTTCCAATGTCTACGTGAAAGTGGCGTAACGGCATTCTTTACGCGTTCAAGTGCTGCGAACATTCCAGTGAACATGAACCTATGTAAGAAGCTAGACCTAGACGAAGATACGTACTCAGTGTCTATCCCACTAGGTGCGACCATCAACATGGCGGGTGCAGCAATCACTATCACAACCCTAACGCTAGCAGCGGTACACACTATGGGTATCGACGTTGACCTAATGACAGCGGTACTACTAAGTATTGTTGCAGCAGTATCAGCGTGTGGTGCATCAGGTGTTGCAGGTGGTTCTCTACTACTTATCCCACTTGCGTGTGGTCTGTTTGGTATCTCAAACGACGTAGCAATGCAGGTTGTAGCGGTTGGCTTCATCATCGGTGTGATTCAAGACTCGGCTGAAACAGCGCTAAACAGCTCAACAGACGTTATCTTCACAGCGGCAGTTTGCAAATCAGAACAGAAGAAAGCTCAGTAACGCTTAAGTATCTGTAAGATATACGTATCTTTGATGTGAGAAATAGAAAGGGGAGCCAACGTGGCTCCCCTTTTTGTTTCCTGCTAAGGATAACTTACAAACGAACCGTTTTCCCAGTTCGCATGGATTCTAACGCGGCGTCCGCTAACGTCAGAGCAATCTCGCCATCTATGCCAGAGCAGCATGGCGCTTCTCCTTTCAGCACTTCAACAAAGTGTTGCCATTCGGCCACGTAAGCACGCTCATAACGCTCTAAGAAGAAGTACTTCGGAGTTGCGCCTGCTTGCCCTGTTTCTGTACTGCGGCTGACTAGATTTTCGGTCTGATTCGCCACTTGCAGCATACCTTTCTCGCCATGCACTTCGAGACGCTGGTCGTATCCGTAGCCAGAGCGACGACTGTTATGAATCGTCGCCATCGCACCAGAAGGGAATGTAAGCGTCACCACACTGGTATCGATATCTCCCGCTTCACCGATGGCAGGATCTACCTTGCAACTGCCATGTGCAGTAACTGCGATTGGATTTTCCCCTAAGATAAACCGCGCCATATCGAGGTCGTGAATCGTCATATCACGGAACATGCCACCCGACGACTTGCTGTATTGTGCTGGCGGTGGCGCAGGATCACGAGAGGTGATAATTACGCTTGCTGGTTCCCCAATTTGACCGTCATCCAACGCTTTCTTAAGACTTAGGAAATGCGGGTCAAAGCGGCGATTGAAGCCTAATAAGAAAGGCACTTTATGCTGGTTTACTACGCCTAAGCAATCACGTACTCGCCCCAAATCAAGGTCGATTGGCTTCTCACAAAAGATAGCTTTACCTACTTTTGCTGCTCGCTCAATCAAATCCGCATGAGTATCGGTTGAAGAGCAAATGCACACCGCATGAACGTTGTCATCGGCCATCGCCTCTTCTACGGTTTGGCGCTTTGTCTGCGGATACTGTGCACAAAACTGATCCGCATAGACCTCATAAGGTTCGATTAGCGAATAAATCGTGGTTTCTGGTGAACGTTCGATATTGACCGCATGGACTTGACCAATTCGACCCGCTCCAAATAAAGCAATATTAAACATAGGAAATCCTTCTGTGCCGCTTAGTCGAATTGACGCTTCATGCCCGCCAACATATCTGCGGCTATGTCGTAGTAATCCCCTTCCCACAGTTGGTCATTGAGGAACTCACCAGAATAGAAGCCGTCGTAACCTGTTTGGCGAATCGCATCGACCCATTCTTTTAATGGTACTTCACCTTGGCCTAACAAATATCCACGTAGAGCGCGCTCATCTGGCCAAGCCTCGCCCAGGGCAGGACGCTTGCCGTCAGACAAGTGCACGTTGTAAATCAGCTCAGCATCGATATTTGCCACTTGCTCCAACGTTGCCCCGCGACATGCCCACAAGTGCCATGTATCCAGAACAAAACCAAAGTTGTCGCGGCCGACGGCGTCGTAAAGGCGGAAGTAATCTTCCAGCTTGGCGATTGGAGTCCAAGCCGCGCCTTCATATTGGAAACGGATGCCATAGCTCTTACCAATGTCGACAATCTGGCGAATGTTCTGCGCCGTGAGTTCGATGTTTTGCTCTTTGGATAAGCCATTTAATGCCTCAAAAGCATTGAGCTGGATGGTAGGTGCACCCACGGCTTGCGCAAAACGGCACAGCGTCTCTGAATCTCGGAACAGTTGGCGTTGGCCGGCTTTATCTGTCACTTCAACCGCGCCAATGATGTCTATCGCCGTTGGAACAATGCCAAACTCATCCATGCGCTGTTTAAGCTGCTCAGCGGTGAAGCCAGCCTGAATGTAACGCCAGAGTTTTTCGGTGTGGATTTCGAGCCCTTGATAGCCAGTTTCTTTGGCGAGTCGGACATCAGATAGGATATTGCTGTGCAGAGAGCACATGCCATGTAGAGCAAAACGCATCAGATTTACCTCTTCTCACTGCCCTGTACATTGCAGGACATAAGCCGAATTCAGCTCGAGCAAACCCGCAGCACAACCGCTAAGTTGCACCTAATCAGTGGACAAAGGTATGGAAAAGTCTGCGCGCTTTACTGCTTATTCGCTCGCAGGATAGCGTCCCTATTCGAGATTACTGAGCGATGAAATTACTTAACTTCTCGACAAATCAGACTCACCGCAATCGCCTGCGCCAAATACATGGAGCTGCTGAGCGAACGGAAGCCCATCAATTCGCCTTCTTGCACTTCAAAACAGACATCCATTTTGCTGCCATGAGGCGTCATTTGGTTATCAGTAATGCAGACAATTGGCACGTTCTTTTTGCAAGCATCATCAATCAGCTGGCTGGTTTCTTCCGCGTATGGATTGAAGGTGATAGCAAACAGAACGTCTTTATCGTTCATTCGTCGAGTTAACGGAGACAACATGCCACCGTGATCATCCAAGAGCACGACACTCTTGTCAGATTTCATGAGGGCGTACCAAAGATAGAAAGCCACTGGGTAAGCACGGCGAGTACCCTGAATGTAGATGGTTTCTGCACCATCCATCAGAGCCACTGCACGTTCCAGCTTTTGAGGAGAGACCGACATTTGAAGCTGTTCTAATGCTTCAATGTTTGCGTGTCCGAAATCTTGGAAGATGGCTTGAGGCGAGTCATGCGGGACGTCCTCCATCTCACGAGCTTTACGAACGCGTTCTTTGTAATCTCTCGGGCGATTCAAATATTGATCGCGAAACAGTACTTGCATAGAAGTGAAGCCATCAAAGCCCATCGCATTAGAGAATCGGCTCAAGGTCGACAGAGGTACGTTGGCTTGCTTGGCAATGGTCGCCATGGTTTCTACCGCCACCAGCATCGGCTGGTCGGTTACGAAATCCGCGACTTGCTGCAAACGCCCGCTCAAACTGTCGTAACGCTTTGCGATTAACTCTTTTAGTGTGTCTAAATCTGCAGGTGCTTTCACTTCAACATCCATAGTTATACTGCTCTCCTATCAATGAACGCTTGGAGATAGAGGCCCCTTATAGTAACAAAAGGGGCCGCTATTTTAAGATAATAATTCAAAGTTTCGTACCGCTTCTTCTTTCACATAAGGCATCGCCTTTTGCATGAAGTAAATACGGTCAAACTTTTGTGGTTCCTGATTCATGTAATCGCGAAGATTATGACCCAGAGCCTGACGCAAACAGGTGCCAATATTGAACTTGGACACGCGGCTTTGCTTGAGCTTGAGCATGTCTTCATCGCGGATACCACTCGAACCATGAATCACCAACGGCACAGCCACAGCATTTGCGATACGGTCTAAGCGACCAAAATCGATAGTACAAGTTGGCTCGGTTAAGCGGTGAACGTTGCCGACAGAAATTGCGACACAATCAACGCCACTTTCTTCTGCAAAGCGCGCCGCATCTTCCGGTTCTGTGTAGATAGATTTTATGTGGTCGCGACCTTCTTCGTAAGGCACCGAACCAATTTCACCCTCTACCGATGCTCCTAATGCATGCGCCACTTCCACGACTTTCTTGGTGCGAGCAATGTTCTCGTCCAACGTCAGTTGCGAGCCATCAAACATCACGGAACTAAACCCAGCTTTAAGCGCGCGAAAGACGATGTCTTCTTCGTAAGTGTGGTCAAGGTGAAGCACAACAGGCACTGTGCTCTTGTGCGCTAGATTTAGGAACATCGCCGCAGCGGTTTCGACGCCATAAAAATCCACCACGTCTTTGTTACAAGCCAGAATTACAGGTTTGTTCACTTGCTCTGCCGCTTCAACAACAGCACGTGCATCTTCAAAGCCGAACACATTAAAGCAAGGGACAGCGTAGTTAGATGCCGCAGCCTCTGGCAATAGATCATTCAAATTTACCAACATGATGATTCCCCTACTTAAATTTCGCGATCATGTCTTTGATGCCAGGGATCGTTTCCACTTGGTATTCGTGGTGCGGATCAAAGTGCTGAATCAAAGATTTCTCTGTTTTGCCAACGATGATGGTGAAGTAATACATTTCGTAGCCCGGCGCCGCCACACTTGGGTGATAGCCTTTGTCGATGGCAATCACAGAGCCCGTGCGCACGTGGTAAACCGGACCAAAGTCGTCTTCGTGCTCGTATAGGAACTGCGCACCAAAGCCGAAATCTGGGTTGAAACGGAATTGGTACACTTCTTCGTAAAGGGTTTCTTTGCTGCCGTCAGGCTTAACACGATCTTCATCGTGCTTGTGTGGAGGGAAGCCAGACCAACCGCCTGCCCCAACGGTGAATAGTTCACTCACCAATAAGCGACCACGTTTATCTGCGTTGGATTGACCAAGCACGTGTTTGATCTTACGGTGAGTTTTGGTGTCATCTGAACCGTATTGCACCATGTCTACGTTCTCTTCGCGGACACAGAAAGGCTCCAGTGACGCTTCAAACTTACCACCTGCAATCATGACGTCAGCCTTGTCGCTCACACATTGAATGGTCGCGCGGTAGCCAAGTGGTACGTAAACCGCTTCTGGGTTGCCGTCCCAAACTGATTTACGCTTACCAATGTTGTCGAACGTTTCGCTCTCGCCGTCTTTCGTTACGGTGATGCTGCAAGTACCGCCAGCCAATACGATGACAGACTCATACCCTTCGATGACATGGTCAAAAGTTTCATTCTGATTCAAGAACACTTGGTTGAAGTAACATAGCGGCGTTACTTCGTCGTTCGCACCAATAATTGGTTCATTCTTGTTATCAAATGGTGGAATGTGTTTTCCCATTTTTCTTTTCTCCTCACAGTTCGTTTGATAACGAGACTGTCCTATCCTTCTGAAAGTGGCTTAACAAAAAAGCCGGGCCACGATGGTGTGTACGCGCACTGTTTGGTTACCCTCAAGTGACATACCGGCCCGGGAGACCAAACGCGCAGCAATGTGGTGCCCGAAAGCACCAAACCGTGCTTAACTTCGCGTCTCAATAAAATCGAATAGTTGTTCCTTGGTTGGCATGGCTTCTGTGCAGCTGTGACCGCTGACATTAATCGCTGCTGCTGCCGTGCCGTTGCGTACGCCCTCTTCTAACGACCCGCCAGTAACTAGCGTCCAAATCAGACCGCCCGCAAACGAATCACCAGAGCCAAATGGTTTATTAGCTTCCACTCGGAAAATGCCTTGCTCGAACTTATGACCAGCACGGTCGTACACTTTCGAGCCATGCTCACCGGCTTTCACCACCACCACTTGAGTGTTCTCTGTTAAGAAACGAGCCGCCGTTTGGTCATCATCGGTGTTGCCCGGAGCAATGACGGTTTCCATCATGTCGAACTCTTCACGGTTACCAATAACGATGTCTGAAAGACCCGCGGCAATGCCGTAGTAAATCGAAGCATCGGTATCCGTGCGCCAAGAGTAAGGACGATAATCGACATCCAGCACCACTAAGGTATTGCTGCGGCGGGCATGCTGCATCGCAATCAAAGTGGCTTCACGGCTTGGGCTTTCCGACAATGCCGTTCCCGTGACCACTAAGACTTTTGAGCTAGCGATGTAAGCGGGGTCAATCTCTTCTGGTTTGATGGTCAAATCCGATGCGTTGTTACGGTAGATAAGCACGGTGCAATCTTTTGGCTTCATCTCTGTGAATGCCACCGAAGTGCGCGAACCAGTATCATCGGTTCTCATTCCGTCAAGGTTTATGCCTTGCTCCGTCATGTAACCTTTGACGTAACCACCGAATGCATCGTCAGCCACGCAGCCAATAAAGCCGACCTTACCGCCTAACTTGGCAATGCCCACCGCAATGTTTGCTGCTGAGCCACCAACGAATTTGTTGAAGCCGGAAATGTCCGCCATGTCGGTTTTAGCTTCGCGAGCGTAGAGATCTACGCCCGCACGTCCTAAAACGATGGCATCCAATGGTCGATTTGTTTCAAGTGCAATGTTTGTCATCGTCTGTTCCTATTATTTGTATTCAACCCAAGCGGCGTTCTGGTCTGCCGATTCCACACACTTCTCGCATAGGCGTACGCCTTCGATGCCAGCGTCGATACCCGGGAACCAAATTTCAGACAGCGCTTGCTGGTCATCACGGTCAGCCGCATCGAATGCCAACGCGAAACGGTGGTACAAGTTCGCCCATGATTCGAAGTAACCTTCTGCATGACCACCACCAACACGGTTAGAAGCCACACCCGGAGCATCTTGGTATAGGTAGCCCATGCCACGCTCTAGAATGCGTGGTGCTTCGCCTTGCACTTCAAAACGAAGTTGGTTTGGTTGCTCATCCCACCATTCGATGGACGCTTTCGAACCGACGATACGGATTTTTTGTTGGTGCATCGAACCTGCATTCACTGCCGACGCCCAAAGCGTACCCACTGCACCATCTTTGAATTGCATCATGATGTGAGCGTTATCTTCGAGCGGAGCACGTGACTTGATGAAGCTTTGACGCATGCAAGACAAACGGTCGATTTCAAGACCTGTCATCACTTCACACAGGTAGAAAGCGTGCGTACCCACATCACCCAGAACATAAGTTGGACCTGAGACTTCCGGGCTGACGCGCCATTTCAAACCTGGATCGTTTTTCTCGTATTCTTCGTTGTGGAAGCCGTGAGCAAATTGCATGTTCACCACACGAATCTCACCCAGATCACCACGCTTCACCATTTCACGCGCTTGCTGAACCATTGGGAAACCGCTGTAACCGTACATCACGCCAATCACGCGATTGCGCTCTGCTGCGATCTGTTTGAGCTCTTCCGCTTCTTCCGTCGTGAAGGTGATTGGTTTTTCACACACCACGTGCAAGTTAGCTTCTAGTGCTGCTTTACAAATTTCGTAGTGAGTTGAGTTTGGCGTTGCGACTGAAACAGCTTGAATGCCATCTTCGCGTTGCGCTTCTTTCTCAAACATCTCTTTGTAATTTGCGTAGCAACGGTCGCCATCTAGACCTAAGTTCTCACCGAAATCACGGCAACGATCCGCATCCAAATCGAATGCACCAGCGACCAATTTGAACAAACCATCGCGCTGCGCCGCATTGCGGTGCGAGTAACCGATTTGACTGCCACGACCACCGCCGACCATTGCCCAACGGATTGGTTGCTCAAAATGACGTTCTTCATTAAACATGTTTGACTCCTTGATAGGCTCTTGCTTAAGAACCTATAAATCGAATTGTTGAAATCTGTTTTTAAAGCTGGATGTTTTGATACATAAATCGGTTTGGGCTTAAACGCCGGCACGTTGAGCTGCTCTGCCTTCTTCCCATGCCGCCACTTTCTCTGCGGTGTCGTCATTGCGTGTCACTTGAGGAAGACCCACTTCCCACCAGCAATCACACTTAGACCAAGCCATTGGCGATACCGGGTCGATGTCGACCACAATCACGTAAGTACGGTCGGCTTCTTTAGCGCGTTGGAATGCGTCATCAAATTGGTCGATTGAGGTCAATTTCTCGCTGATTGCGCCTTGCGCTTCGGCATGCTTAGCAAAGTCCACGCGAGCTACCTCGCCATCAGGACGGCGACAGTCTTTCAATAGGTTGTTAAACGACTCGTTACCCGTATTGTTTTGCAGCTTGTTGATCACCGCGAAACCACCGTTATCGCATACCACGACAATCATCTTGTGACCCGTCAGAACTGACGAGTAGATGTCTGAGTTTTGAATCAGGTAAGAGCCATCGCCGACAAGCACAACCACATCGTTATCTGGGTTCGCGACTTTCGCGCCCCAGCCACCTGCGATTTCATAACCCATGCAAGAGAAGCCGAATTCAATGTCGAACTTACCAATTTGGTAGTTCTGCCAGTTCATCGCGAGCTCTGCTGGTAAGCCACCCGCTGCCGTAAGTACGGTGTCGCCCGGCTGCATAGATTTGTTGAGCTTGCCAATCACTTCTGCATAAGAAGACGTACCGTCGAGTAGGTCGCCAGGTTGAGGGTGAGTACGACGATGCACCACGGCTTTCCATTCATCCGCTTGCGCTTTCGCCGTTGCCGCCCATTCGTCACTGCTACGGAAATCGCCCAGTAGGTTGGACAGCTCAACTAAGCCACGTTTTGCGTCTGCTTTAACTGGAATAGCGCGATGTTTAATGGCATCAAAGCGTGCGGTATTGATGGTAACCAGCTTCATATCTGGGTTCTTAAACACCGACCAAGAGCCTGTTGTGAAATCTTGTAAGCGAGTCCCCACAGCCAACACCACATCCGCATGCGCTGCCATGTAGTTTGCAGAGTCTGAACCTGTCACACCGATTGGGCCTGCGTTCAGAGGATTGTCTTGCAGCATCGTGGCGCGACCAGCAATAGTCTCAACCACAGGGATGTTGTGTTTTTTCGCAAAGGCAGCCAACTCGTCCGTTGCTAGTGAGTAATGCACGCCACCGCCAGAGATAACCAAAGGTTGTTTCGCGCTAAGCAGCGCCGCTTTTGCATCTTCTAGATCTGCCACTTCTGGCTCTGGACGACGAATGCGGTGTACTTTTTCTTGGAAGAAGACTTCAGGGAAATCGTAAGCCACGCCCTGAATATCTTGTGGTAAGCCGATAAACGCTGGACCACAGGTCTCTGGGTCAAGCATGGTGTCAATTGCCTGAGGCAATGAGTGCATCAATTGCGTTGGCGAGATAATGCGGTCCCAGTAACGTGTTAGCGGTTTGAACGCATCGTTACAAGTGATCGAAGGATCGTAGAAATTCTCTGGCTGCTGAAGCACAGGATCTGGCAGACGGCTAACGTAAGCATCACCAGAAATCAAAAGCACTGGTAAACGGTTTGTGTGCGCGATACCTGCTGCGGTAACCATATTGGTTGCACCCGGACCAATTGAACTGGTCGCGATGCCGATGCGACGACGTAAGTTCGCTTTGGCATACGCGATTGCCGCTGTCGCCATCGACTGCTCATTTTGACCACGCCAAGTCGGAATTTTGTCTTCGATATTTTTTAGCTGTTGACCAAAACACGTCACGTTACCGTGACCAAAGATGGCAAACGCCGCACCAAACAGCTGTTCTTTTTTACCATCAATTTCAATCATTTGTGCGGCTAGGTACTGAGCTAGCGCTTCTGCAACAGTTAGGCGTACAGTTTTCATTGTCTTCCCCGGTAGTATCAGTCATTTTTGTAGCCACGTTGTCTCCGCGGCTTGATACAGGGGAGACGAATCTCCCCTTCCTTGCTTGTGCTCTTACAGGCCGTATTTCTTCGCGTAGCCTGTGATGTTCTCGTAAGCGGTTTTCGCGTACGTCAATGGGTGCGCTTTCGCTGGGTCTTGCTCTGCTTCAACCAGCAACCAGCCTTGGTAGTTGCGCTCTTTCAGTGCTGCGAATACATCGTCGTAATCCACGTCACCTGTACCAGGAACAGTGAATACACCATCAAGTACTGCGTTTAGGAATGACTTGTCTGCATCACGCGCAGCTTTCATTACTTCTAGACGAAGGTCTTTAAAGTGCATGTGGCCAATACGATGACCCCAACGCTTGATCATGGTCACTGGGTTACCACCACCGTAAGTGATGTGACCCGTATCTAGAGTCAGGTAAACGGCTTCGCCAGTGAATTCCATCATGATGTTGATGTCGTCTTCGGTTTCACAGATCGTGCCGACGTGATGGTGGAAAGACAGCTTGATATCGTGCTCGTTTAGAAGGTATTCCGCAACTTGAGTTAACTTCGCGCAGTAGGTTTTCCACTCATCCATAGTAAGGATCACGCGTTGAGAAAGTGGCGTGTTGATGTCGCCGTGAACCGTGTTGCTCACTTCACCGAACACCATTGCTTTGCAGCCAGCAGCCTTTAGCAATTTGATGTGCTCTTGCATCGCTGCGATTTCTTCTTCCGCGGTCAGCTTCATTAGATTGCCGCTGTACCAGCCAGAAGCGAGCACTAGGCCATGTTTTTCTAGTAGAGGGATTAGAACTTCTGGCTCACGTGGGTACTTAGTACCTAGCTCTGTACCAGTGAAACCAGCTTCTGCCATTTCACTTAGACACGTTTCCAATGGGATATCGCCGCCTAATTCAGGCATGTCATCGTTGGTCCAAGTCAGTGGGCTAATTCCATATTGCACGTTGCTCATTTTTATTCTCCGACAATGTTTGCGTTATTTAATAAATGTCGTGAAGTAAAAGCGTGGTTTTTATAGATGCTTTTCTTTCACCGATTTCGTTTCACTGGAAATTACATTAGCGAAAAAAAATTTAAATGAAAAATATTTTTCACCAGATGAAATCGATGTCATCAAATTGTTAAATCATGAAAAATCTCAGCAACCACGTGCCTTTCAAGCAAGTTTGAGCTAGATCTCATTTTATTTTTATCTTTAATTTTCAACAATTTAAACATAAAAACCAAAATGAAAAATGTTTTTCATTTTTTGATTTGGGTAACACTTTAGGATAAAAAACGAACAGACAGCTAGTCGAATGACAAAAGACTAAATATGATAAACGCAACCGACAAATGAAAAATAATTTTCATACATATAATAAACATTAAAAGTCGGCAATATAGATACCCAATACTCGTACCCTACAAAACAGAGTATTGGCCGCTACCCAACTTGATCTTATTCGATGGTTAAAGGAAAGCTTGGGGATCTAATAAAGGAAAAAACAATGGAAGCTACATCCAAGGCCGAAGCTCGAAAGCACAATCTTGCCTACATCGTTAGGATTTGTTGTATCGCTGCGCTCGGAGGCATCTTATTAGGTTACGACACTGCAGTTATCTCTGGCGCAATTGGTCCAATCCGCGAATACTTTGGATTGTCACCAGCTCAAACTGGCTGGGCTGTATCCAGCGTAGTATTAGGTAGTATCATCGGTGCGGTCAGCGCAGGCTGGGCAGCCCTTAAATACGGCCGACGCAACACCCTCTTTATCGCCGCCATCCTCTTCATTATTTCCGCTATAGGCTCCGCCCTCGCAACCGACTTCACCTTCTACACTGTTCTACGCATCGTCGGCGGGGTCGCCGTTGGCCTTGCTTGTGTAGTATCGCCAATGTACATGTCAGAAGTGGCGCCAAAAGATTATCGAGGTCGCGCAGTGAGCATGTTCCAGCAATCGGCAGTTATTGGCCAGACTGGTGTGTTCTACGTTAACTACCTCATCGCAAAAGGCATGTCAGAAGCTTGGCTAGTAGACATGGGCTGGCGTTGGATGCTCGGCTCTGAAGTAATTCCTGCCGCGCTTTTCGCAATGTTGTTGTTCCTCATCCCAGAATCACCACGTTGGTTGGTACTAAAAGGCAAAGTCGCCGAAGCAAAAGCGACACTCTCTCGAATTTCTAACCCGAAACACGCGGATCGTTTGATCAAAGAGATCCAAGAATCGTTAGTGGAAAGTCATGGTGCGAAGAAGAACAAGGTCAGCCTGCGCTCGCCATTGTTGTTCGCAATCTTGGTTATCGGTACGTTTGTCGCGGCAGCTCAACAGCTAACCGGTATCAACGTGATCATGTACTACACTCCGGAGATCTTAAAACCAATCACAGGCTCTACTGAAAACGCGCTATTCCAAACGACGTTCGTGGGTATCGTATTTATCGGTGGTAACGCCTTGGGTATGTACCTGATCGATAAAGTCGGCCGCTTGCCACTGATGAAATACGGCACCATTGGCTGTGCATTCGGTATGTTCATTGTTGGCTACGTGCTTTACCAGCAAACAGAAGGTTACGCGGCGCTATTCGCACTGTGTCTTTACGTGGTGTCTTACGCGACCTCTTGGGGTTGTGCATGTTGGACCATGATTTCCGAAATCTTCCCGAACAGTATCCGCTCTCGTGCCATGGCTATCGCGGTCGGTGCACAATGGTTTACTGGCTTTATCGTGACGCAGTCTTTCCCAATGCTCAATGAAAACGCCTACCTACAAGAAAACTTCAACGGTGCCTTTGCCTTCTGGTTGTTCGGTGTTTTGTCGCTGATTTGTATGTTCGTGGTCGTCAAGTATGTGCCTGAAACCAAAGGTGTCAGCTTGGAGAAAATGGAAGAAGCAATGGCGAAAAAACTGGGTAAAAAAGTATCTGGAACTGCGACTGAAGCACGTGCATAAGATAACTTAATGTTTTACAAAGGGAACAGGTGTTAGCACTTGTTCCCTTTTGCTTTTGGAGGCAAACCTCATGCTCGATAAAATGGCGTTCTTTGTCTATGTGATCCGCTCTGGGTCTATCTCCTCCGCCGCGCGTAAATTCAATATTTCGGTCTCCACCGGAAGCCGCTGGCTGCAAGAGTTGGAACAACACTTCGGTACTACCCTATGCCGCCGCTCAAACCGATTATTGGAGGCCACTCAAGCAGGCCAAACCTTATATGAAGAGTTCTCTCCTTTAGTCGACAGTGCCGAGCGTATCAGCCGCAAATTAGAAGACTTCCAAGACAGCGAAAAAGGTCATATCAATATTGCGTGCACGCCCGTGTATGCCAATCACTACCTGATGGACAAAATCGCGGAGTATTCCAAGCTCAACCCAAAGGTGACCTTCAACATCAACGTCACACCTTGGGCATTGGATCATGCCAGTACTTGTGACCTGATGATCAGCGCTAATGCTAGCTTCCAAGGCTACCGTGAAAAAGATTTATTACTGGTGAAACGCGAGCTGATGCAGTGCCCGTTTATCGTTGTGGCTTCCCCGCAATACCTAGAAAAGCATGGTTTGCCAACGCATCCAGAAGCACTACGAGACCACGCTTGCTTGATTGCAACCACACTGACGGGCAGCAATGATTGGATCTTCCGTCAAGGAATGGAAAACATGGTGCTGAAAGTGCCAAAAACTATTGAAGTGAATGACAGTGACCTGTTGCTCAGTGGCACTTTAAAGGGGGCAGGTGTCGCGTACTTACCGCAATTTGTCACCACAGAAGCGGTAGAAAGAGGCGAGTTAGTACCGCTATTGGAAGAGTATGAGACCAGTATTTGGAGTTTGAATCTGTACTACCATTCCCCAAAAACCGCCTCTCCCGTAGCGATAAAATTCAAAGAGTTCTTATTGGAAAAGCCTTGTTAGGACGGATTGGAGTTAAAACCATAAACTGCTGACGCCATCGTAAGTCAGCTTGGCGCCTGAAAGAAACAAGAACAGATAACAAAGCTGATAAATTCTTTCCTGACTGACTCGATGCAAAAGATACACCCCCATCTTAACGCCAACGGGCGCGAGTGGAATCAACACCAACGCAGTCATTAAGTTGGTCGAATCAAACTCACCAAGCCAAATATAAGGCACGAGTTTCGCTACATTCACTATGCCGAACAGCACCGCCATGGTCGCTATCAGGTTGATTTTAGGTAGTTTCAATGGGAGTAAATAAATACTCGCGGGGCCGCCACCAGCATGAATTGCAGTACTGGAAAAACCGCTCAGAGTACTCCAAATCCAAGCACCTAGCTTCCCTGATTGAGAGGGTGTGTCACCACTTAACCAATACTGAAAACAGAACAGCAAAGACAGCACGCCAACGGTGATCTTCAACCCCGACTCTGGCGTGATACTCAGAAATAAGCCCGCTAATACCACCCCAAGCAAAGCCCCAGGCAGCATGGTTTTAAGCACTCGAACATCGACATTTCGATAATGATGACGCACCGCAAAGGCATCCATCACCAACAGAATGGGCAATAAAATCGCGGCGGCTTGTGTTGGCGGCACCACCAGCGCCATCATAGGAACGGCCAAAATGCCCAGTGCCCCACCGAGCCCACCTTTACCAATGCCATAGATTAACACCGCAGGAATCGCCAAAAGATAGAACCAAGGATCGCTGAGCATCATCGTCACCTTTTTAGAATCGAATATCGAACTACGCCACAATCTGAGCGAGATAGTCGCGACTGCGTTTTAAATCTCGGGAGACCTGACTCACGTCTGCGGTGCCGTGCTCATGCTCGACCACGATCCAACCTTGATAGTCGGCTGCTTTAAGTGCACTCATCACTTGTTGCAGCTTGATATCGCCATCCCCAAGTGGCGTAATCAGCCCTTTGCTGTACGCATCGACCCACTCCAACTTATCGCGAATAGCTAACCTCAATTTGTCCGTCGAGACATCTTTGACATGAATATGCTCGATGCGCGTTCCGTACTGACGGATAAGCCCCAGCGGATCCATCCCGTCTAAAAATGCATGCCCGATATCGATGCAAAGTCCGAGCTTGTTCGCTGGGATCTGGCTCATCACAAAATCGATCTCGTCTTTATAACTGATGTAACCGCCGATGCCCGGATGAAGCAAACAGCGCAAACCATATTGGCTAGCCACGTTAATGATGCGTTCAAGGTTGCCAATCATGGTTCGTTTACTTTCCATTTTCAAACGCGGCGCAGTGACGCTTTGTCCGATATAGCCATAGCGCTCTGCATGAATGCCTTCCATCACCAGCAAGTTCTTTACACTCAATGCATCCAAACGCTGACAAACGGTTTCGACTTCTTCCAAAATGGCAGGCATGTTTGCAGAATCGCAAAATGGCACTTGTACCTTGCCTGCGCACACCTGCAATCCACGTACACGAAACGCACTTTTCAGCAGTTCAGGATCTTCTGGGAAAAAGCCATCTGGCCCCAACTCGATACCACGAAAGCCACTGTCACTCGCATCCATTAACACCTTTCCCCAGCTTGGGTTGGTCGCATGAGATGCCTCCTCCACTCCCCAGCAGCATGGGGCGCAAGCAATACGATCAAGCATGTGTTTTTCTCCTAAGTTGATTTCCTTTCACCTTAAGATTGGTAGGGGTAAAAGTTCGTGATTTGCGCCTCGTTTGTACTTTGCATTTTCGCAAAGCGGCTTTGAATTCCTAGCTATATCGCGAGCACATCGCACTCCCTACACTGGTTGTGACAGAACGATTACGGAGTAAACAGCGGTATGGAACGAATCTTTATTGTGGCGGCAAAGCGCACCCCAATTGGCAGCTTTAATGGCTCGTTAGCGTCATTGTCTGGTGTGGAATTAGGCGCTCATGCCATCAAGGCAGCCTTGGAGCAAGTGGACATTGCCCCAGAACAAATCGATGAAGTGATTGTGGGCAACGTACTGACTGGAGGCGCAGGCATGGGGCCGGGTCGCCAAGCCGCAATGAAGGCAGGCATTCCAGAATCCGTTCCCGCTTACACCCTCAATATGATTTGCGGCAGTGGCATGAAAGTCATCATGGACGGTGCAAGCCACATCCGAGCGGGCGATGCTGAGTTAGTGCTTACTTGCGGCATGGAGAGCATGTCCAACGCACCTTATGTCTCTTCTGGCCAGATTCGTCGCGGCTACCGCATGGGTCATCAACTCCAAGAAGACAGCATAATCAAAGATGGTCTGACGGATGCCTTCCACAACTACCACATGGGTGTTACGGCAGAAAACATCGCCAAGCAATTCCAAATCAGCCGAGAAGATCAGGATGCCTTTGCCTTACAAAGCCAACGTAAAGCAGTCAGCGCGATAGAAAATGGTCATTTTGAAGCGGAAATTGCGCCAATTACGATAGTGGATCGCAAACGCCAATTCGAAGTAAAGAACGATGAATATCCGAAAGCCGACAGCACCTTTGAAGGTCTACAAGCGCTGCGCCCTGCATTCGATAAAGAAGGCAGCGTTACCGCAGGCAATGCATCCGGTATTAATGATGGTGCATCCGCAATTTTGCTCGCTTCAGAAAGTGCAGTGAAACGCCACAACCTCAAGCCACTGGCAGAACTCGTCGAATACGGACAAGGTGCTATCGCCCCAGAGATGATGGGCTTAGGTCCGGTGTCTGCGATTGCCAATACCTTATCCAAAGCCGAAATGGCGATTGAAGATATCGACGTTTTTGAGCTTAACGAAGCCTTTGCAGCGCAAGCACTTGGCGTGGTTCGCTCCCTTACCGAGCAACACAATATCGATGAAGCATGGCTGCTAGAACGCAGTAACTTAAGTGGCGGTGCCATTGCACTGGGTCACCCAATCGGCGCATCCGGTAACCGCATTGTGACCACCTTGGTTTACCAACTACAACGCACTCGCCGCGATTACGGTTTGGCATCACTATGCATCGGCGGCGGCATGGGCACGGCGTTGATTTTAAAACGTTGCTAGAAGGAATCTCTCATGGACACGAAAAACATGAAAAAAGCAGCCACTACAGCGCAAATTGAAGACTTACTACACGACGGCATGACCATCATGATTGGTGGCTTTATGGCGACGGGAGCCCCAGAGCGCTTGATTGATTTGCTGATCAAAAAGGACATCAAAGACATTACCTTAATCAGTACCGACACAGGTTCACCGGGTCGTGGCTCTAGTCGACTTATTGCAGAAAAACGGGTGAAGAAACTGTATGCCTCACACATCGGCACCAACCCCGAAACGGGCAAACAAATGAACGAAGGCACACTTGAAGTGGAGCTTGTTCCTCAAGGTACGTTGGCAGAGCGTATTCGCAGTGCTGGCGCGGGTTTGGGTGGCGTACTAACACCAACTGGGCTTGGCACCATAGTCGCAGAGAACAAACGCGTGATTGAAGTTGATGGCAAACAATATCTCTTGGAAGTGCCACTTAAGGCCGATTTAGCGCTGATTCGTGGCTCTAAAGTTGACCGTCGAGGCAACGTTTTCTACAGCAAAACCACCCAGAACTTTAACCCTTTAATGGCAACTGCGGCAGAAACCGTAGTGGTGGAACCAGAGCAGATTGTAGAACTGGGCGAGATTGAACCCGAAGCCGTGCATACCCCAAGTTTGTACGTCGATTACATCTTAGTGGAGGACAACTAATGACTGCACAATTAGATAAAGAAGTCGTTCGCCGCCGCATTGCATGGCGCGTTGCTCAAGAGATGCAAGATGGCGACATCGTTAACCTAGGGATCGGCCTACCAACGCTGGTTGCCAATGAAGTAGACAAAGACGTCGAGCTATTACTGCAAGCGGAAAATGGCTTAATTGGCATTGATAAACTCGCATCAGAGGAAGAAATCGACCCGGATCTGGTCAACGCTGGCGGGCAGAACATCACAGCAATCGCGGGATCATGCTATTTCAACAGCGCCGACTCTTTTGCCATCATTCGTGGTGGTCACGTGGATTCAACCGTACTTGGTGCGCTGCAAGTCGATGAGCGTGGTAACCTCGCCAACTGGATCATTCCGGGAAAAATGGTTCCAGGAATGGGCGGTGCGATGGATCTTGTGGTTGGCGCAAAGAAAGTGATTGTCGCCATGGAGCACACAGTGAAAGGCAATCCGAAACTGCTTAAACATTGCACTTTACCGCTGACCGCCGTGGGTCAGGTGGATTTGATTGTTACCGAGATGGGCGTATTCGAAATCACCGATAAAGGCATGATGTTAACCGAACTCGCGCCGGAGTTTTCCGTTGAAGAGGTACAAGCAGCGACGGAAGCTCAACTGATTGTATCGCCTAACCTTATTCCA
Organism: Vibrio sp. CUB2; assembly: GCF_001557945.1. Classification (NCBI taxonomy): domain Bacteria; kingdom Pseudomonadati; phylum Pseudomonadota; class Gammaproteobacteria; order Vibrionales; family Vibrionaceae; genus Vibrio; species Vibrio sp. CUB2. The sequence continues at coordinate 496,534 of NZ_LNRB01000001.1, forward strand.
ATGCCGACACCAAATTAACTCTAAATGCAAGAGGAGCAATATGCTCCTCTCTTCATAATTTGATCGTTCTTCAAGTTTGTGTCAGGTTTTTCTGAAACACGCAGTTTGCCCTTAAAATTCCCTCAAACCATGCGTAGAATCCCGCCCTGTTATGCGCATGGTTGAGTTGTATTTAGGGTAAAAACCAATGAGATTGTTGTCTGGATTCTCGTCAAAAGAGTGGCTGCTAACGGCTGTCGTGCTCGGAGGCTTAACTGCGTATGCCGTTTATCATTCCAACCAACGAACTTCTGATGCCCGCACAGCCGCCATTCAAGTGATCTTCGCCGACATGCAGTATCACGTTTCTATTCTCAATCAGAATGCGAAAGCCTTTAAGCAAGACCAAGGGGCCGACCAGTGCGTCTTAACCGCCGCTGGGTATCAAGAGTTTTACAATGGCTACCCAGAAACCCAAAGTGAGTGCGGTGAGCAAGTCAGCTTCTTCGATAACCTAACCATCACCGATGAGATGAAACAGACAGATTTAGTCTTCATCGAGAACAACCAATACTCCATGGTTGGGTATGGCAATGACGAATCACCAGAAGCGCTGATGGCAGGCAAATGCTACGCCTACTACCGAATGGATGGCAAAGGCGCGGATGGACACAGCTTTAAGGTTGATACCTCTCGCTGTTAGGGCAGATTTAACGCTGTATAGAACAGGGTATAGAAATCAAAAAGGGAGCGAAGTGCTCCCTTTTTACGGCTTACAGCCTGAATTTACGCTTGGCTGAGTGTTACTTCTTCCAATGGGAAGTGCGCGCTAGGCTCAACGAACTCTTGCTGTGCTGCGATGGTTTGCAGTTCCCATTCGCCCGCTTGGTAAGTCGCGTTAAGTACGCCATAGCAAGCGTCGTGGCAGTGTTGGAACGCTTGTTTTGGCGTCCAACCTTTCAATAAACCAGCGGTGAAAATCGCCGAAATCAAATCGCCAGCGCCTACGGGTGCTTTAGCAAACTCAAAATGTGGACGCTTCGCTAGGTAAGTGCCTTCTGACGTCGCAAGTAGCATGTTGAAGCTGTCATCTGACAGGCAGTAGAGGTGCTTCACCAACACTACTTTAGGGCCTTTTGCTAGCGCACGCTGACAAGCGTTGATTGCGTCATCCAACGTGTGAATTTCCATCTCTGCAAATTGGCTTAGCTCGAACTGGTTAGGCACGATCACATCCGCCATTGGCATTAGACGATTCAACAAGTTTTCTGCGATACCCGGCGCCACAATACAGCCTTTGTCTGGCGCGCCCATCACTGGGTCACACACGTAAAGCGCTTCTGGATTCGCTTTTTTAACTTTAGTAACCGTATCTTCTACTGCCAGACATTGCTCAGCACTGCCTTGGTAGCCAGTCAGAACGGCTTGGCACTTCTCTAGCGCGCCAATGTTACCAAGACCACGAACTAATTCGCTGATGTCATCAGCCGAAAACGCACGACCCGTCCAGCCTTCTTGATACTGGGTGTGGTTAGAAAATTGAACCGTGTGAATAGGCCACACTTCGAAACCCATGCGTTGCATTGGGAAAACGGCACTGCTGTTACCAGCGTGACCAAAAGAAACATGAGATTGTATAGAGAGGATACCTTGCATAGTACCAGACCTCTTCTTGTTGTTATCAATAGTTCAAAGACAGCGGCGAGCGCCAGATTTGCGAAACCAGTAGTGTATCCGACAAACCAAGATTCTCTAACTCAATTCTAGCCTTCTTCGCTGGAATCGTTTGGAGAGCTGGTTTTCAGAACCATTTTCTTAATTTCCATTTTGTCTTTATTGAGCGCAATTTCGAGGGTGTCCCCTTCCCTTATCCCGAGCTCGCTCAGGATCACGCTTGGAATGACTACGACGGTATCGTCACCGATCTTAACAGGTTGGCTAATCATCTTTCGTCCCCCAATTGTCGAAAATGAGTTTTCACGTTGCGAGTGGTGTTGTGTCCTCAACTTACCTAGTGTTTCAAATCAAAAGGTTATGGATAAAAGCAAAAGAGCCCTCCACACCGCGTATGGGAAGGCTCGATTGAAAAAACTTAGTTCACGAGAGGTTCGTGTTTAGAAGCGATCAGACCGTACGCACTCCAACCTAGGAAGGTAACGATAGAGCCCCACATCATGGCTTCGTAGCCAGAACCGTACAACGCATAGAAGCTGTACAGAGAACCAATCAGAGCGATGATGTTCGTTGTCTTCATCTCGCGCTCAGGCACGTGCGCCACTTGCTGCATGATGAAGATTGCGCCCATACATAGGATATAAGGAATAACGTTTGTCACTACCGCTAGGTTAACCAGTGCTTCAAATTGCTCGTTCAATGTTGGCGAGATAGTCATTAAAGAAAGCACCGATTGGATAACCGTGATGGCCACCATACCTTTGATTGGTGTGCCGCGTTTATCAACTTGTGAGAACAGTTTCGGGAAGAAGCCTGCATCTGAAGATGATTTGAATACTGACGCGATAGTGAACTGCCAACCCAGTAGTGAACCTGCACAAGCAAGAACTGCCATGCCTGCAACCACTTTACCAGCCGTAGAACCTAGCATCACTGTCCATACTGTTGAGAATGGCGCTGTAGATGCAGCAAGCTCAGAGTTCGCTACGATACCAGAACAGATGTTGGTTGAAACAATGTAAACCACTGCCGCAATCAGCGTACCGCCCAATACTGCGATTGGTACATTCTTTTCTGGGTTCTCTACCGCTTCTGAGTTCGCACAAGCCGATTCAAGACCTAGGAACGCCCACAGTGTCATTGCGATCGACGCACTAACCGCTTCACCAAATGGTAGGTGGTGTGGGTTCCACGCTTCTACGTACATGGTTGGGCTAAAGTAGAACCAACCAACAATACCCAAAGAACACACAGGAAGGATAACGCCCCAAACCGTAAACGAGCCGATTTGACCGGTGATCTTCGCACCACCAAAGTTAGCGAAGGTACAAATCCAAAGGATAGCGATGGTGTACAGACAGGTTTCGACTGGCGACAAAGTCACTTCGAAGAAAGCCGAGCCATAACCGACACAAGTAATCGCAATCGCAATGTTGGCAATCAACAATGACAAGCCGTAGGTCCAACCCGCCATAAACGCACCCGATTTACCAAACGCGTACGACGCATAACCGTTCATACCACCGTCACGTTTGCTAAAGCGACCACATTTTGCAAATACATAGGCAAGAGCCAATGAACCCGCCGCAGTAATCAGCCAAGATAGAATCGAAATCGTGCCCACTTGCGCCAACTTACTTGGCAGCATAATGATGCCCGAGCCAGCCATGTTAATGAATGTCAGAATGGTTAGCTGCACCACCGACATTTTTTTGGTTTCAGTACTCATAAATTATTCTCCACGAATAAACGGTTCGCACCGCGACAACCAAGTCACGATGCGAACGGGGTAGATTAATCTTTAAGGGCGTAGCAATGGGCGGTGGTGCGACCATTGACGTCTTCTAGGTATACACCTTGAATCTCTGGTGCGAAGCCTGGGAATCGGTTGATACCTTCTTCTAGAGATAAGAAGTAATCGACTACTTGTTGAGTCCAGATTTCGCCCGTGATCACACAGATAATGCCTGGAGGGTAAGGAAGCGCACCTTCTGCAGCGACACGACCTACCGCTTCTTTCAGAGGCAAGTAATCACACTCGCCGCGGAAGTATTTGCGTGTTGCCACATCTGGTTTGTGCACCATAGTTGGGAAGTATTCGCTACGGAACATCGCTTTTTGTAGCTGTTTCACGTTCAGCTCTTTGTACATGTCATGCATTTCCTGACATAGCTGACGGATGGTGTAGCCGCGGTAACGTTCTTTGTTCGCTTCGTAAACACGAGGAAGCACGATGTTTAGCGGCGCATCATCACGAATGAATTTCTCGAAGCGGTTAATTTGCGCCACAAGATGACGGATCTTACCCATGTCCTCTGCTGGAGTGAGAAGGAACAAGATAGAGTTCAAGTCACACTTCTCAGGGATGATGCCGTTCTCACGTAGGAAGTTAGCCAATAACGTTGCAGGAATACCAAAGTCTGCATAGCTACCATCTTCAGCAATACCTGCGGTAGTGAGTAGCAATTTACATGGGTCAACGAAGTACTGACCTTCGCCGTAACCTTCAAATTTATGCCAGCTTGCGTCTGGCTCGAACATGAAGAACTTCTTATTGGTTGCGATAAGATCGGTGTCGTAACTGCCCCATGGTTGACCATCCACTTGGTCAGGAATGAACGGACGAATCAGCTCACAACTTTTCAGGATTTCTTTACGTGCTTCGATACCCGTCTTAACCGCATCACGCCATAGGCGTAGACCCGCTTCACCATCGTGGATCTTCGCGTTCACATCCAATGCAGAGAACAGCGCGTAGAATGGTGAAGTTGACGCGTGCATCATAAACGCGTTGTTGAAGCGTTTGTGGTTACAGTAGCGAGCCTGACCTTTGATATGGTGGTCTTTTTTGTGGATTTGCGAGGTTTGAGAGAAGCCTGCTTGTTGCTTGTGAACAGACTGAGTCACGATCACACCCGCATCTTCTGGTTTCAGATCCAGTAGCAGTGGAGAACAGTCTTTCATCATAGGAATGAACTGCTCGTAGCCCACCCATGCCGAGTCAAATAGGATGTAGTCACAGAGATGACCAATCTTATCCATCACGTAACGTGCGTTGTAGATGGTACCGTCGTAAGTACCTAATTGGATGATCGCAAGACGGAAAGGACGTTCATCACGAGCACGCTCTGGTGACACTTTTGCGATTTGAGCACGGATGTATTCTTCATCAAAACAGTGCTCATCCATACCACCGATAAAGCCCCAAGGGTTACGTGCCGTTTCTAGGTAAACTGGCATACCGCCCGCTTGGATCAATGCACCGTGGTGGTTTGATTTGTGGTTGTTACGGTCAAACATCACCAAGTCACCTTCGGTCACTAACGCGTTACACACCACTTTGTTTGAAGCCGAAGTACCGTTGAGGACGAAGTAGGTTTTGTCTGAGTTGAACACTTTTGCTGCGTGGGCTTGAGCTTGGTGAGCAGAACCTTCGTGGATCAGCAAGTCACCTAAATCAACGTCCGCGTTACACAAGTCACTACGGAATAGGTTTTCACCGAAGAAATCGTAGAACTGTTTACCCGCTGGGTGTTTTTTGAAGAACTGACCGCCTTGGTGTCCTGGACAGTCGAATGCAGAGTTGCCCATTTCCACGTAGTGAGTCAATTGTTTGAAGAAAGGTGGAAGTAGGCGACATTCGTATTTGGTGACAGCCTCATTGATTTGGCGACCGTAGTATTCAATTGACTGTCTTTCCAAATCGATAACGCCGGTTAACCATACGTAATCTTCTGCTGAAACTGGGTTTTCATCTGTTACTAAGAAAACCGGAATGCCATAACCCGTTTCAGAAATAATTTTGTGTAGACCAGCCTTAATATCTGCAGAAGTAATAATTGCAGCGCCAACGTCAGTTAATTCGACGTGCTCAAGTGGTTTTAAAGTTCGGTTAAATTGCTCATCCAAAGATTCAGATAATAAACTGAAGTCTTCTGGCATGTAATTACTAACACCGATAATTAAACGTTTCATTTGAAATATCTCTTATTTGTTCTGTAAAGACGACAAGCACAGATATTACAATTGAAATTAATATTTAAAATTCAAAAAACAAATTTCGTGATTATTCGTTCATAATTAAAACTCTTATTTTCTCGAAATAAAATTTCGCGATCTTTATCACTTTCCTTTCGATAAGCCAATGATATTGAATTTTGGTTTAAATTGAATTCAGGTGAAGAATTATGTGACCTCACCAGTTATTATTAAAAAAGGAATCAAAAGAAAATAAAATTTTGCGATTTTCATCACTCTATATTTAACTAGATTGATTTATTAGCAATAATAAACACAATAAATACGCTTATATTTAACAATTTATAAACCATAAACAAAAAGCCATCAACATTTCTGCTGATGGCTTTTTACGTTATTGTTTGTTCTTTGGTGCTTTCTTCGACAAACGTAGAGATCAAGTCTAATCGAACAAATGGCTATCGAGTTTAACGCCGTTATTCGACCACAATTGATACCGTTTCACCGCGTTACCTGACGAATACATGGTGTGCTTGCAGTCCATACATTCGACAAAGTACAGGCCACTCATGCCAGCCATCACATGTAGCCTTCGGCTGTCACAGCGCTTACACGATAAGCGTTGCACCTTACTGTTTACATCGACACGGCGAGCAAAGTTAAGCGTTTCATGGGAGCACAGGGCATCCATCGCACTGTCTTTAAACGGGTGCTCACTGAGCAAGTGATTGATGGCGTAATCGTACACCGGGGGAATCGATGTTTTGCCGTTCTCTATATTGGTTATCTTAGCAACGGAAACACCCAACAAAGATGCAAATTCCACTTTGCTGTATTCCAAGATAAACCTTGAAGAGATGAACTTATCTGCACTAATGATTCTCAACATACACAAATCTCTAATGGACATAAAAAGAGCATGACGTTGCCCCTTTATGTTGAAAAGGATAATAACAGGTTGCTTCTTACTGTATTTATACGCAGAGTGTGCGCTATTTTTATTTTTGGGTATATTGCGCTTAATTTAGTTAAAGATCAACAGACACAAATTGAAACCAAAAATAGAAATTAAGATTTAGTAATATAAAACTTAATACCAAATATTAGTTAAAGTAATGAGTGTCATTAGAAAAACACAATTTAAGCTAACAAATTATTTTCATAGCTATAGTACGAGCTAATCAATAATAACGGATTGGAGCTTAATTCATGTATTTGCAGCAAGGGGGGATTTCCCTCTATTTATCGATTTATATAGGAATAGATTGGTGGCAAGTAAAATTCTGTTGAAGCTTTGCATAAAGATCACTCAGCAATTATGCAAACGATAGAACAAAGAAGAATTTGAGTGATAAAAAAGCCTCACGAATGAGGCTTGTTGAGATTCTGTGGCTGTAAAAAGTTTTGCGTAAAATCGAGCACTTCTTTGGAAGGTTGTTTTGGTGGAGGAGCAAACTCTTGTTGAACAGGCATCTCCGTTTCAAAGTTCAACTCTGGAGTGTCACCGAGGAGGCTTGCTTCGTCATGATGTTCCTCACTGAGCAGCTCGTTTAGCTCCTCTTCACCAGGGAAGTAAACTTCACGTTTGTAGACCTTGTTCAATGCACGAATGATGGAATGCTTCTTCACAACACCTGACGCTAACTTTCTTTGTAGCGGCTTAGCAATTGATTGTAAGCCAACCACCACATCTACACCGATGTTGCTGGCAACTTCATCACGCACAACTTTCGCGGGCTCATACCCCATGTTCGCAGACAGGAACAACCAAACGTAAGCAATCGCATTACCTGTTTTGCCCGTGTCTTTCCAAGCTTCACCGGCATGATACATGGCCTCTGCACTGCCACATTCTGCTGCTCGTTCTAACCAGTAGCAGCCTTTTACCATGCTCTTTTCAGTACCAATGCCATTGAGGTAACAAAGGCCAACTTGGATTTTACCATCCGCACTGTCTTGTTCTGCAGCTTTCATAAACCAAAATAAGGCGTCTGCTCGCTGACCTGATGTATTTTCTGGTGACAGTTGCCACTCACCCATATACAGCATGGCTGGAATACAGCCTTCATCAGCAGCTTCTTCGATTAATTGGTGACCTTTGGGAATGTTTTTCTCTGTACCACGCCCAAATACGAGCGCTTTACCAGTGGCAAACTTCGCCTCAACATCCCCTTCTAAGCCCGCAATCGCCGTGCGCCAAAAGTTGGCTTGCTCTCTTAAGATTACGTCTTCACGCATGCGCTCTGCCAAACGAACGACACCGTACATACCGGTAACGTTATCCAGTTTGGCGGCTTTGTCGTACCAATACAGTGCTTGCTTGATGTTTTCTCGTTCTGCTTCTTTTGCTAAATAAAGAATGGTCGGCACATGACCCGTTTCCGCCTTAAACGCACGTTCTTTACGTTCTTGCTCTCGCGCTTTTTGCATCGCCTTGCGATACGCCGCCTCGCGCGCTTTCCTCTCTGCCTCGAGACGTTGCTTTCGCATCGACAACGAGATCATCCAAACAAATATCAGGATGAGTGAAAGGCCAGTTGCTGCAATAGCAATGCCCATACTACTCATAAACCGCCTCTTTTAAATCGGGCCCATAAGGATTTCCCCTTCGATAGGAAAATCTTGTAAATTCTAATTTGGGTGTCAATACGCTCACGCAATGAAGCGCACACCGTCTCTATTATATAACGACCGTGTAAGTAAAATCTGAAGTTTACAAGTCATGAATAACGTCTTTTTATTCAATATCAACCAAACTTATTTTTAGTCGATAAATATCTCCCTTATTTTTATAGAAATAAGTCACAGTTTTGGGGCTTAGACATTCTCATCCCCTATCATCCCCCCTTTCTCCTCCTATAAAAATTTACATCATTAGGCTGTGCTCGATATCTCACTATGCGACCGATTTATTATTTAATTTGTGAACAAAATCTACTGTGATAGAAAATTTTCACTTGTAAAAAACTTAACGGCCTGCTCTCACATTTTGCTGATAGTTCAGTGTATTAGCATCTAGTTGAACATTTCCTTTTCGGCATTTTGCCAATCTATTATCAATTCAATAACAATGGATTTGTAAACGTGGACAATAAAACATTTAAATTATCAGCGATCGCCAAAACCGTTCTGCCTTTGATTTCCGTAGCGGTTATCAGCGGTTGTGGCAGTGATAGCTCTAGCGATGACACAACGAACCCGGGCTCTGGCCTACACCCTGCGGGAGAGAACGAAGTTGTCATCTATTACAAACGTGACGTAGCATCAGCTTCAACAGCAAGCGACTATGATGGTTGGGGTCTGCACCTTTGGAATGGTGAAGGCTGTACCAGTACTGACCTAGAAGCAATGGGGATTGCTGACGGTGGTACAGACTGGGCATCACCACTTCCATTCGATGGCATCAGCGACACTTACGGTGCGTACTACGTGCTTAAAGTCGATCCAGATGCATCTGACCCGCACAACTGTATGAACTTCATCCTGCACAAAGGCGACGAAAAAGCCTTCGGCAGCGCAAACTCTAAAGTGGAACTGACCAAGCTGGGTGAATCACAAGGTCTATTCGGCTTCCACGGCAGCAGCGAGCTTTACTACGAGCCAATCGAAGAACGTCCAGTAGACATCGATGGCCAAAAAGCCCATTGGTTAGACGCTGAAACCATCGCTTGGGAAGCGGCAGGTAGTGCTGACTCAATGAAGCTTTACTACAGCTTGACCAATGACATCAAGATGGATGAAGACAAGCAAATCACTGGCGGTACAGCGGTTGAGCTGACAAAAGCTGGCGACTTGTCTGATGAACTAAAAGAGCGTTTCCGTCACCTTGCTAGTCTTCAAGCGGCGGGTATCGACGTGAATGCCGAGACACTACGTACGATTTTGAAATCACAAATCGTAATGGTTGCTTACAATGCCGATGGCGATGTGACTTCAGCTACTGAAGTACAAAAACCAGGCGTGCTTGATGCCGTATTTGCAGATGAAGATGCGGGTAATGCAATCAGTGAAGAGTTGGGCGCAATTGTTGAAGGTAGCGCGGCAACATTCAAACTTTGGGCACCAACAGCGCAAGACGTTGACCTAATCATCTACGATGCGGACTTTGCGGAAGAAGCAACAGTTGCAATGACTGAGAACCCAGAAACAGGTATCTGGGAATCAGAAGCGCAAGGCAACGTACTGAACAAGTTCTACCGTTACCAAGTGAAGGTTTACCACCCGACGACTGGTGTTGTTGAAACTCGTCTAGTGACTGACCCTTACTCGCTAAGCTTGTCGCAAAACTCAATGTACTCACAAGTTGTCGATCTAGACAGCGCTGCGTTGAAACCAGCAGAGTGGGATAACTACGACCGCCCAACGGTTGCAAAAGATGAAGACCACGTTCTTTACGAATCACATCTTCGTGACTTCAGCTTTAGCGATACGAAAGGCACGCAATCGCTAAACGGTAAGTACCTAGCACTGACAGAAGCAGAGCGTGAGTCGGTTACTCACCTTCAAGCACTGAAAGACGCAGGTCTAACCACGCTTCACATTCTGCCAGCGTTCGATATTGCAACGGTTGATGAAAACGCAGAAAACCGCGTAGATATCACCGATACCGTAGGCAAGCTATGTGGCATCAAACCAGCGGCTTCAATCTGTGAAACAGAAGACGACGCTAAAATCATTGAAGATGTACTAAACAGCTACGATCCAGCAACGGGGGCTGCACAAGCACTGATGAACGATCTACGCATGCTAGACAGCTTCAACTGGGGTTACGACCCATTCCACTACACTGTGCCAGAAGGCAGCTACGCGACCGATCCAAACGGTTCTAAACGTATCCTTGAATTCCGTGAAATGGTTCAAGCGACACACAAAATGGATCTGAAGCTGGTTATGGACGTGGTGTACAACCACACTAACGCATCGGGCGTAAACGAAAAATCTGTCCTAGATAAGATCGTCCCAGGATACTACCACCGTCTGAATGTGAACACGGGTGGCGTTGAGAACTCAACTTGTTGTGACAACACAGCCACTGAGAACTTGATGATGGGTAAACTGATGGTTGACTCATTGCTTGTGTGGGCGGATGACTACAAAGTTGACGGCTTCCGTTTTGACTTGATGGCACACCAACCAAAAGACTTGATGGAATACGCTCTGGAGCGCGTTAAACAAGTCGATAAAAACACGCTATTCTACGGTGAAGGTTGGGACTTCGGTGAAGTAGCAAACAACGCTCGCTTCGACCAAGCAACACAAATCAACATGGCTGGCACTGGCATCGGTACCTTCTCTGACCGTCTACGTGACGCGGTTCGTGGTGGTAGCCCATTCGATGGCGGTGTGGACTCTGAAGGTAAGCACCCACTTCGCTTTAACCAAGGTTTTGGTAACGCAGGTTACCCGAACGAAGAAACGAAGACAGATGCAGAAGCGGTAAACGGTCGTCTACACAACCAAGACTTAGTACGTCTGGGTATGGCAGGTAACCTAGCAGAATTCGTTCTTCTAGACTTCGAAGGTGAAACTAAACTTGGTAAGAACGTAGACTACAACGGTGCGCCAGCGGGTTACACTAAGATCCCTTCTGAGAACATCTCTTACGTATCTAAGCACGATAACCAAACGCTATGGGACAACAACGCGTACAAGATCGCGACTGGCACTTCATCTGCTGACCGCGCACGTATGCAAACCGTGTCTCTATCTACGGTAATGCTTGGTCAAGGTATCCCGTTCATCCACATGGGTTCTGAGCTACTGCGTTCGAAATCAATGCAGCGTGACTCTTACGATTCAGGTGACTGGTTCAACCGCGTTTACTTCGACGGTAGCGACAACAACTGGAACGTCGGTCTACCTCGTGAAGACAAAGACGGCGCAAACTGGGAGCTGATCAAAACTATCGTTGCTGACAGCACTGCGATGCCAAACACTGACGATATCGAGCTAACTAAGCAACAATTCCTAGAACTACTGACTATTCGTAGCTCAAGCGAACTGTTCCGTTTAGATACTGCTCAAGAAGTCATGAACCGCGTTGACTTCCGCAACGTAGGCAAAGACCAAGTGGAAGGCTTGATCGTCATGTCTATTGATGACGGTGTATCAGCAGGTAAAGATCTCGACGCGAACTACGATGCAATCGTGGCTGTAGTGAACTCAACATCAGAAACGAAATCGTTCAAAGTTGAAGGTGCAACTGGCTTCGAACTGCATGAAGTTCAAAAAGACTCTGCAGATAGCCGTGTGAAAGGCGCAAGCTTCTCAGGCGAGACCTTTACGGTTCCAGCACTAACAACAGCGGTATTTGTTCAACCACAAAACGGCGCTCAAGGTGCAGGTCTACCAGTAAACACTGACAACAAAGACGTATCGAGCATTCCTCCTTACGGTGAAACAGTCGTTTACGTTAAAGGCACAATGAACGATTGGTCTGACAACAGCGATTGGGCAATGAGCTTCATCGGCAACGGCATGTACTCTGTAACTGGCGTTCTTGAAGCTGGTGAGCACGAGTTCAAATTTGCGGACTCTGGCTGGGCAAATCCAAACATCGGTTGTGGTGCTGCGGATCTAGCTTCTGGTTCACTAGATTTAGGCTCAGACGATAACTGTAAGTTGTCAGTTGCTGAAACAGGTAAGTACAACTTTACTCTGAACGCACTACATGTTCAGGATGAAAGCGTTGCAAAACCAGTAGTTTCAGTGACTAAGTCAGCAGACGCGCCAACGTTCGGTGAAACTTCACTGTTCCTACGCGGCACAATCACGACTTGGGATACTCCAGCTGAGACCTCAAGTGCGAAATTCACTTACGTTGCAGCAGATGTTTACTCGCTAGATATCGACCTAGCAGCAGGCAGCTACGAAATGAAGATCGCAAGTGCAGATTGGGCTGATGCAACCAACTTTGGTGGCGAAGGCAGTGTTGAGCTAGACACCGCCGTTACTATGGATGCAGGCGGTTCAAGTGCAAACCTTAAAATCACGATTGCAGAAGCAGGAAACTACAACTTCCACTTCAACGCAGCAGATAAAGCAGCACCAATCGTGACAGTGACTAAGAACTAAAAACAGTAGGCGCAATCATGTGCTAGCTTGGGGAGGGTAAAACCTCCCCTTTTTTGTTCTGAGTGAGGCTAAAACGCCCCTTTGGCTTCCAAAAGAACAAAAAAAACCACCTCAATCCAATGAGGTGGTCAAACTACTATATGGTATAGTCAAGAGAAGGGAATTAAGTTAATTGAGTGGAAGCTTAATATCTCTCTTCTTCGACCTATGATACATAATCAATAAAAATACTAAACATCGATAACAAACTATGACGATTCCTGCACGTTATTAGTTACTTATCTTTTCGATAGCTCTTTCAATGTTAAGTAACGTCAACATTTAATTTAGGTTTCTTCGTAGCTGCTATTTTTTCCGAGTTTACATCACGTTCAATTCCTAACACCTTCCAAATATCAAATAAACGATGGCCTTGTTTTTGTAGATACATCACCATCGTAGATTGATGATCTGCGTCTTTAGGAGAGCCGGCACCAAATCGCGCTTCTTTACAAAGCCTAGCTTGCTCCACATGACGAAAGTTATTTGAAAGCAACAAAAGTGCCTTTTCAACTTGAATGTAATTATAGTCAGAACTAGAAATCGTTTGAGCAATAACTCTCATCCCAAGATGCATATCCATCATCTTATTTAAGATAAAATCAATCTCTGCGCTATCATTTATCTTACCTTGTTCATAAAACGGAGCTAAATGGGAGTATAAGTGACGGGTATTGACCACTTTCATAAGACGTCGACGCACTTCTCTGGAGGAAGCCCCAGGGTGATTATTTAAGATTCGTTCTATGCGTTCCTTTAATTTTTTATCACTCATCTTAGACATTCACCACCCTCTTTATTTTATAAATTAAATTAATATTGCCATATTTTACCTAGGGTTAGCGGCGAATTTTTTGAGATGCGTCGTATATTTACCGTGCAATTAAAATCAAAGATATAAATAAAAAGCAACATACGACTTCTGTCTGTCAATCGAGTGGAATCAAAAAGGCCCACTCGATTAGAAGTGGGCAATCTGCTTTTGTAGGAGTGATAAGGGTGACAAACAGAGGATAGACACCCACGTACTGAGTCTGCTATGCCTTACAATAATTTTTAATAGCATATTGAACATTCAATTTCACTACTTTGCTTTATACGACTAGGCAAATAGTCTGGCAGTATTTTTTAAATGCACAATATATTCATTAATTTATCGTTACATTAAGCCTTGCAAGCATAGCAAATGATTTTCTACTCATATTTTTGACCACTTCCGTTACTGGAAGTGGTTTTTTTTTGGAAAAAAGTTGTATTCGATGCTGTCCATTAAGAAAATCCGTTACAACTACAGAGGTATTAAAATGTCAATAGACCAACACCGTAAATCAAAAAACGTAATATTAGAGCTGTTAGTCGACAAAGGTTTAACGAAAGAATTTAGGCGCATAACGTGTAAACCGTCAAAAATCGATTCAATAAAATATAAACATGATAAAATCGCTTCAAGAGTTATAGGTTCACAAGTTGTTTCAAATATTTTCAAAGAAAAAGAGCATATTAATAATTGTTAATATTAGAATGATAACTATTATTTAAAACCGTTAAGTAGTATACCCCATCTGGGCAAAAGCTCAGACACTCCATGATGGTGTTAGTCACATAGCGCCTTTTCCACTATGTGGTCCCCAAACCACATAGTGGAACTTTTTATCTCAATCTAATTTATTTCTAATCTTAAATTAAACTTTCCTCAACATATTTTTTCAATAACTTTGAACAGTACAAACTTAAGCAGCCCCAACTACTTGATGAGTTTTTCACTTTAAGACAATTTAGTTACCCCAAACCATCTCTACAAACTCAGGGTGATCCACAAACGGGTTGCGGTTACCTTGGAATTCAAACACCGCTTGGTTACGGCTGATCTCTTTCGCGCTGACTGGATCGTTTTTGTGCCAACGTTTCAACATGTTCAGCATCCATGGTTCAAAGACGGTCGTTTTCGTGCCATTCAATACCGCGTCAGAATTGCTAGAGTTGCTTTCCCAGTTGCCGATGACGTTTTCATAGCGCGTCGCCATGTAGAAATACGCACGAGCAAAATCACCTTTGAACTCATCAATAGGCTCAAATACCGTTCCTGAATAGCCCAAAGTAGAGCTTGCTGAACCAACTTTTGAGCCATTACTTGATACGTAAGTGCTGTTACCCACTTCACCAAATGGCCAGTTGCTGCGCTTCGCATTCACATAGCCATCGGTTGCAAACAAGTGGTGACCATCCGAGTTCATCGGCTCAACCTTGCCACCAAACCAGCTCTTAGGGAATGAGTGTTCACGGTTGTAGCAATCGCCTTCCGTTTTGTATTGGCCACATTGGTCAGTGACTTTGGTAAAACTCACCGTATCGCTGCCAGATGGTTTTTCAGAATACATATCGAGAATGGAGCCATCTTTATCGTAATAGTTGTCTATGTCCGCGTCTTTCACTAAGGTCCAAATCGCTGAGTAACCGCGTCCTGTGTGATCTTTGATGATGTTAAACAGCGCTGTTTTCAACTCAAAACCTGTTTTGCCTTCTGCGGCTTTATAGTACTCACCCACAACAGGCGGAGGTGTCGTTGAACCACCAAGAGTAAAGCTTGTGGTTTGAGATTTCGTGAATTCACCACCAGACGCTAATGTGGTTTGGCCAAACATTAAGGCGTATGAGCCACTGCCGTTCCCGCAACAAATGCCATCACCATAACTGTCACTGATCGTAAACTGGTAATCGCCGTTCGCTAGGCACATGGTTTTTTCGTAAGTTTTCGAAGATTCAAAACCTTGGCCAGAAAACAACACTTGTGACTGGCTATCCTTTAGTTCCCAGCTGGTTTCTGAGCCATAGCTATCGGTGTTCAATGTAAGTAACACTTCGTTGTCATTACAGCTTTCTACCGGTGGCTGAGTACCACCATTTTGGTTTGGCTGAAAGTTATCGACATAAACGACTTCAGAGCCGTCAAAGCCCGATTCATCATAAAAGCGTAACCCGACATTGATCGTTTTGTTTGATGATGCAGTGTAACTGTGCGTGAGTTGTTGCCACTGATTGGTTTGCTGAGGATTAGAGTAGCTGTGGTATCCATCAACCACCAAACGCGCTTTAACATTACCTTCCGTATGATAAACCGCGACAGAAAATGGGTAGGTTTTCCCTTGCTCCACATTAATGGTTTGCAAAAAGTCGGTGTTGCTTTGGGTACCTGTATTTACGATAACTTGAGCCGCAAGACCACCAGATTGATGCGGGTCACTGGTCGGTGAAACAGCAATGCCGGAATCAATCACAGACCACTGCGTTGGTGCATTGCCATTCCACTGTTCAAAGTCTCCATTCAAGACCTCAGCATAGGCGATCGGAGAGCAAATGAGAGGTAAGAGACAGAGGGGTTTCGTTATGGATTTCATTATAATCTTCCATTAGTTATATAAATCACCAAAAAGATAAACATAACAATTACACATGAGTAAGTCATAAATCACAGTTTGACGTTGCATGAATGTGAATATTCTCATTATCGTGCAGCACATCTCACAAACTGCGTACTGTTTCTTCCACTTGTTCAACGGCGGTTGTGCGATAAAAACAAAGAGATGCAAAGAAACAAGGCGGGAGCTCAAAGTGGAATATCGCTACCTATGACTAAAATGAGCGGCATCTTAGACAAAGCGATAAAAAAAGCCAAGTGCGTTTCTATGGGGGTAGAGAACAACACTTGGCTTGGTATGGATTATCTTGATTGAGAATGACTTATTGAGTGTTTGCCGTCACTTTGAAGAAGCGTCCTTGTAATGATGACATCGGTATCTGGTATTGCCCGTTACTTGGTGTGATTTGTTGGTTAGTGATTAAATCCACCAGCGCTTGATTACTACCGACTTGCGCTTCTGTCAGCACAATATTGCGGGCACTCTCAAGGGTATTCAAAGCAAATAAGACTTGGTCATCGCCAGATACTTTCAAGTCCACATAACTGCCATTGCTTGCTACCAAGTTAGTGCGACTGCCTTGATACAAAGCAGGATGATCAGCGCGCATCGTCATCAATGACTTAACATAGTTTTTAAGGTCAACTTGGTTAGCATCTAGGGTTGCCGTTACGCCTTCGATCTTGGCGCTGCTGCGAGCGACATGGTCATCACACACGCCACGAACCGCACACGTATTGTTGTCTTCTTTTGCGGCAAAACCATCTACTTGGTCACCAATTTCATCTCCATAATAGAGAGTGATTGGTCCGGTGTAAGCCGCTTGGAATGCAAACGCGGCTTTATGGCGTTGCCAGTATTCAGCATCGTTCACATCCGCTAATCCGCCTCGTTGCAACAAATCACCAAAGCGAACCAAATCGTGGTTGCCAATCATCAAGTTTGGCTGAGCATGAGACGGGTATTGGTTGTGTGTTTGGTAGCCATTGTCTAGCCAATCCACACCACGACCGCCGACACCGCTCTCATTGACAGCCAGAGTTTCCACCACGCGATAGCGCATTGGGAAATCAAATGCCGAGCACAGCGCAGGATCGTCAGCCGCGCCATATGCATCACTCGCGATTTCTGACTCGCCTTTCCAGATCTCAGCAACCATGTAACCCAGGGGATTCACTTGATCACCATCCGCGTTGGTGTAAGTCACACTCTGTGAGGCTTCATCCACCGCTTTGCGGATTTGTGTCCATGCGTCGGTTGGGACTTGGTACGCTTGGTCTAAACGCCAACCATCAATTTTTAGCTCTTTGACCCAGTAAGTCGCGACTTCTTTGTAGAAATCCAAACTTGCTGGGTAGTCGACCGGATTGCTCGAACCAGAAGGTAATAAACCCGATGGAGACGGCTTAATCAACCCTTCTTTGTGATGACCAAACACGCCATCAAAGAAAACATACAAACCGCGTTTGTGTGCTTCATCAACTAAGGTTCTCGCCGTTTCTAAATCGCCAAAGCGAGGATCAATCTTAAAATAATCCGTGGCAAAGTAGCCCGTTGCATCCAAACGATCGGCCCAATGATCCTGCCCATCAATGGCTTCCGATTCAAAAACTGGCGTCAACCAAATTGCATTCATGCCCAAGTCTTGGATGTAATCGAGCGAATCGATAATCCCTTGAAGATCACCGTTATGATGGCTAGTGCCGTAACCTGTGCCATGGCCGATACTCGAATCGCCATCAACAAAGCTCTCAACCATGATTTGATAGGTGCGAAGTTGGTTGCTTTTCTCCATTACATTCGCTTGGCAAGCATAACTTGCATCAGGAAGTGGCGTGCTGCCATTATCATTTCCGCCAGAGGAATTACACGCGGATAAAACACCAACCACACTCAAGGCTAAAAGCGATTGGCCAAATAGTTTTTTATATCGTACGTTGCGCATTAAACTCTCCCAAATAAAATTAACCCCAACATGTTTCCCATGCAGGGGTTAATAAATAAAAAATAAATTTTAAATAACTGAATGGAATATTATTGGCACTTATTTACCATAATTGAATAAGGTGAGCCATCATCTTTAAATTCTAAACTCCAAAGATATTTACCAGGCTCTTTAATTTCTAGTTTTGTATCTGTACCGTAACCACCGTAAGTCAGTTCATTTAATTGTCCGACCGATAGTTTTTTACCTTTGGCAGTAAACTGGGGTTTCCATTGTTCAGCGGCATACTGCATTTTGTAATTACCTGAAACCTCATCGGTAATCACTTGATAGACATTATTCCCCTTATAGGTCAGCTTGCGCTCGGTAGTGTGCTTCCAATCTGCATTTGGGAAACTACCTACAACAAAAATGTCTTTAGACAATGGGCCTGATTCTGCTGAATCCGGCAAACTACAATTTGTCATCATATCAATCTGAGTGCTCGTAAATGCAACCGTATTATTTACTTCATCTTGGGTTGTATTTTCTGATGATGTGGACGAGCAAGCAGACAAGATAGACACAGCAGCTAAAGTACATGCTGTATTTATAATTAATTTTTTCACGTTATATCCTTATTTTTATTAGACTAAGTACTAATTAAATTAGAACATATATATTATGACTCTAAATAAAATAAACTTTAAATAGAAATAATATAATATGTGAAAAAGATAACTAAATGCGCAATAAAAAAGCCGACTATCTCAGCCGGCTTTTTGAAATTACCTATTTGCTATTCACTGCTTTTACAAATACTTCTTGCGCACCTTCAATTCCTAACGCTTTTGCTTCATCAAGTAAGCTCAGAGCTTTAGGGATATCATCTGCTTTTACCGCCGCTTTAATTGCGTTGTGGTAGTAAGTTTGTGTTTCAGGCTGTACTGATTCGACCGCTTTAACCGCAACTGGAGCCGCTATTGGTTCACTACTTGATGTTCCGATTGAGAAGAAACTCACACGGTCAATCGAGACTTCAATCTTACCCGTATCACCATTTGGTACTGGAATATCTTTTACTTCTGGTAAGTAGTTACCTCGAGCTTCGGCATCCAACCGCGCAGGGTGAATCACATCCGTAAATCCACCCAGATCCGATTGATCAGTGTAAACAATTAGGTAAACAGAATCTAAACCCACTGGTGGGAAGAAGTCTTTTTCAGCGACTAGACGGTTTCCAAGATGAAGACGAGGTTTTGTGTACTCAAACTCCGCTTTGCCGTAGTTTTCAATTTCTTTACCGTTTTTATCTACGATAATCGCTCTTGGTACGAAAGCAGTGTCTTCGATCAAACTAGTGATTTTAATGGCGAACTCGCCACGGTCAGCAGGCAACTCAAACACCGCAACACGACTGTCGATATCTTTATATTTCAGCACTTGGCTCTGAGTATTGATATCTACAATTGCAGAACTAGGAAGCTTCATTTTTACAGCTTGAAGCTCAGAGATAACATCAACTTGCTGTGCTTGAGCAACTTGAACTTGTTCGATTACTTCAGTGGATTGACAGCCAGCAAGCGCGACACATCCACTTAACATGAGGGCACGGAAGTACATACTTTTTCCTTCTAGTTATTTTTCTAAAGGTTTTTTGCACTAAAGCATCTTAGAGTGACTTTGGTGAAACGTCTAACTTTTCGAAAACCCTTAGAAAAATAGCCGACAGATGTCGGCTATTTGACTAGGACAGCTAGATAACTAAGAGATTACTCGATTACCACCAAGCTTCTACTTGGATACCAACAACAAAGTCGTTGTCTGTGCCAGCTGCTGTAACTACACCAGCGTCATTTTTAACTTCACCAAAACTATCGTTTTCTAGATCCATTAGGTAGCTACCGTATACACGAATTTCAGGACGAGCCCAGAAGCTATCACCCATTGCCCATGCTTGAGCTACGGTAAATTTAGCACCACCGAAATCAACATCATCCACTTCACCAGCATTGTAGCCAGCTTCAAAAATAGTACGCATAGTATCGTTCCATTTGTACATAGGACGAGCGACAATTGAGTACTGGCTAGAATCGTACTTAGCTGTACCTAGATCTGAGCCTGCTAGGTAAGCCAACTGGTGGCCCATTTCCCAGTTTTCACCAAGGTTCATGACACCCCAGTTAATCACACGGTAACCGAAGCCATCATTTTGGTCTCCAGAACGGTCGTAATATGCACCAGCACCCCAGAAGTTTGCCATCTGAATACCATAGCCAGCGGTACCAACTTGAACTACAGTCTGGTTGAAGCCATTACTCATGTTTTGGTGAATGATACCACTTGCAAGCAGACCATCATCACCATCGTATTTGCCATTTTTGCTTTCTGTTGAGAAGTTGTACGCTAGCGCAACTTCAAGAGACGCATCTTCCCAAAGACCAATGTTTGCTAAACGAGCGTCTGCAATGTACCCTGCACCGTTGTCATCTTCACCGTCTTGAATGATTGCTAGAGATAGCTTTTGGTTACCTACTGAAAGGTTTTCGATACCACCACCAGTACCAGAAGTGTTTAGGAAGTAGAAGTCAGTGATGTGGATATCTTTACGTTGGTAGTAAGTTTTACCAGCCCATAGAGTTGCGTCTTTATCAGATGCGATAAGACCTTTAGCTTTAACTGCAAACTGTGCAACGTTAAAGTCGCCATCTTCCCAACCTTTAGCGCCTTGAACACCTGAAGCGATCATAGACTCTAGACGCCATGTTTGGTCGCCAGTTTTTAGATCCTCAGCAAAACCAAACTCAGAGTAGTTGTCATCTTCGTTACCTAGACGGCCAATACCATTTTTCATAAATGATACGTCACCACCGCTTTCAGCACTAATACCAGTACCAGCGCGCATGTAACCATTAAAATCCACTGCGAAAGCAGAACCAGCAGCTAAAGTTGCAGCAACAGCAGCAGCAATTACACTTACTTTTTTCATTCTTAACTCCATTAAGGGTATTTATAATTCTGTCTTCCCTGCTCACTCTTTTAGATACATATAGGCAGTAAAAATGCACCTAAAGAAAGAGAGGTAAGATGGGAACAAGTCCCCGTTTGTTTCAACAGTCTGCAGATTACCCAAGGAGTACAAGGATGACTTCCTCCGCCCCAAACTAATTTAGGGGGGATGAGAAGGGATGAGAAAATATACCGAATGGTGTTTTTTCGAGTTAGATCACCAATCTAGGGAGGAATTAGTAAGTTTCTTCAGTTTATGGCCGCTACAAAGTGATAGCCATTTCATATTTTTGTCAAAAATAGGTCGTAGAAAGTAATTTAATTACAGTGATAATTTTCGATATAAGGTGGTTGACCTTAGTAAGACAAAGTTTTTTACTTATAGTTTCTTAAAGGTAGCAATAAAATTAAAAAAAGATTCGCTGATGACACAACTTCACTCTCGCCCATACCCACTCGGCGCAACCGTAAATAAAGAAGGTTGTAACTTCTCTATTCACGCTCCGAGTAGTAAAAACATTCAACTTGCGCTATTTGCGGAAGACGGTAGTTACAAGCTGCACGACTTACCAGGCGAATATGCAGGCATTCGCCATACTTTTATCCCTGACATCAAATCGGGGCAAAAGTATGGCTATGTAGTGACGCATAAAGACGAACCTTTGCTGATCTCCGATCCCTATGCAAAGTCGATTGATAAAGCCCTTCACTACCAGCCTCCATTTTCTCCTGCAAAAAGCTTCGATATGCCAAAGTGTGTCGTCATAGAAGACAACTTTGATTGGCAAGACACCGATCATCCTCGCATAGCACGAGAAGAGATGGTGTTGTTTGAAACTCATGTTAAAGGGCTCACTCAGCAGAACCCTGAAGTTCCAAGCGATACAAAAGGCCGTTATTTAGGTTTGTCTTCACCTGAAATGTTGGCGTTCTACAAACAGCAAAACATCAATACGTTGCAATTGCTACCTGTCGCAGCGTGTATGCATGAACCGCATTTGCTTAAGATGGATAAAGTGAACTACTGGGGTTACAACCCATACTTGTTCATGGTACCGGACCCTCGCTATGCGGAAAAAGACGCGGTAACCGAACTCAAAACCACCATCCGCGAGCTGCATAAACACGGCATCGAAGTGATTCTTGATGTGGTGTATAACCACACGGCGGAAGGCGGTGAAGGCTCAACGATCTTCAACCTAAAAGCGCTCGACTCACGTTTTTACATCAAACATGGTCAGAACTTCGCGAACTTTACTGGTTGTGGCAACACAGTCGACTTAACTTACCAGCCAGCACTGAATCTCGTTATGGATACGCTGCGATACTGGGTGAGCGAATTTAAAGTCGATGGCTTCCGTTTTGACTTGGCAGCAACACTCGGTCGCCAAGGCGATGATTACAATCCAGAAGCAGCGTTCTTTAAAGCCGTCGCCCAAGACCCTATTCTTCGCGAAACCAAATTGATCGCTGAACCTTGGGATATCGGTCCTAACGGTTACCAAGTGGGTAACTTCCCGTTCGGTTGGAACGAATGTAACGATAAACTGCGCGACATCTCCCGCAGCTTCTGGCGTGGTGACCAGGGCTATCTAAAAGAATTTGCGACCCGTTTGATGGGCTCTCGTGATATCTACAGCGCAGCGAACTGGCCTTACAAACTCACGGTTAACTACATCACATATCACGATGGTTTCACCCTGCAAGATTTGGTGTCTTACAAACAGAAGCACAACGAGGCAAACGGTGAAGAAAACCGCGACGGCCACGGCGATAACCGCTCTGAAAACTATGGCGTGGAAGGCGAAACCGAAAACCTGATGATCATCGCCACGCGTGAAAAACAAAAGCGCAACTTAATGGCAAGCTTGTTGTTTGCATTTGGTATCCCTCATATCCTAACTGCGGATGTGTTATCGCACACGCAAGGCGGTAACAACAATGCCTACTGTCAGGATAACGAAACCAGCTGGCTAGATTGGTCGAGCACAGAACGCAAACAGCACTTCAAAGTGTGGATGTCACAAATGGTTGCTAATCGTAATCAGTATATGGTGCCATTCATTCGAGCATTCAGTGGTGAGAATCGCAACAACAACCGTATCTTCTGGCGTCGTATTGATGGCAGCTTGATGGAGCACGACGATTGGAACCGTTTAAGCTCTGTAGCGCTGCATTTAGGCATCGGCAAGGAAGGGCAAGAGTTGGTGTACCTGATCAACCAAACCAACGCACCTGCGCGATTTAAGCTGCCAAATGAACGTGGTCAAGAGTGGGTGACCGTGTGTGATACCAATGTGCGTAATCTCAATCCTGGTCATGCGGAAGGCGAAGTGTTGCTTTCTCCTACGTCGATGGCAATTTTGCATTATCAACCAGAGTAAGAACCTTACCCGACAAAAGCGAAGCGTATTCCTACAAGAACTGACAAGCCCAGCCATGCGCTGGGTTTGTTTTATCAACGTTTCGGATACATAAACAGCAATCAGCTCAAATAGCACACCATACGCATTGATGCACAAGTGAAACTAATCTAATATTGCTAGCCAAATCACATTTATAATATATACAACGTTATTTGGCATATGGCTTTACCTAAATTCTTAATCCGCATTCTGCGGCCTTACCTGCTATTACTCGCAGGTTTCATGGTCTATCTGGCTTATGCTCAGTTAGTCGATTCCGAGTCGATGGTCTATCGGCAATCACAGACCAATATCATCACCGCCGAGCGGTTGATCCACTCTCAAATCGAGGCGGCTTTCAGCAAATTCTATCTTCTAGAGACCGCATTAAAAGCAAGCAAACAAGACCTCAATGATCCTGACTTCCGTGAACTAAGCCAAGGCATCATCGACTATTCCCCGCAATACTCCAATATCCTCTATACCACATCCAACAACAGCGTCGCTTATGGCCTATCTGGTCAAATCAAACAGGCAGACACCAGCGCAATTCAATGGCATAAACTGAATACCGTCAGCGATAAATTCTCCATCTCTTCGCTGTACCAAAACCCACAACAACGCTGGGTATTCGCCATCAAACACGTCAATCCGAATCTAAAGTATCAACTTTGGCTTGAGTTCGATCTTCTTCATACCACTCAACAATTGCGTGGTCTAAAAACATTGAATAAAGGTTATGTGTTTGTCGTAGACAGAGATACAGAACGCTTGGTATTCCATCCAGATCCAAGCCGCATCGGTGACTATTCAGTTAGTTATCATGGCGGTATCAGCGATAAAGTTGCGTCGGGCTTACTGTTCGGTAAACACGAATACTATTACCAAGATAATTTTAAGATTTCAGTCTTTGATGCAGACAACGGCTTAAACTGGGTGTTTGTAGCAGGAACAGACCGTGCCGATATCCTCAACAGCAGTTATCCGTTCACGCTAACGGCCGGTGTCATCGCCTCTCTACTCGCACTCGCCATCGGAATCAATTACCTCACTTACCAACTGCATTTGTCTTTAGCACGCCTAAATGGCACGGAGAGCGTTGGTGAGTTCAAAACCCAACTCAAACATATCTTGGATCGTTTTTGCTACCACAGAGGCATACAGTTCTGTTTATACGACAGCTTGAATTACAGCTTCTACACCCTCGATTATCACGGCAATAAAAAGCTGGTGCTAACTGACGCGGAACTCGCGGCGCGTTTTTCTCATAGCGCTTTAACGTACAGAACGAAGAAGTACGGCGACGAGCTGACGAAAAAGCTTAAGATCAACAGTAATCACTACTGCATTCCATTATTTGATGGACGAGCTCTGCTTGGCGTGACTTATGTCAGTTGTCGATTCCCAACCTACAAATGCGTGCTGAGCTTGATTCAAAACTACTCCCAAGTGGCGTTGGCAAACCTGAAATTGCATGACCGTTTGCGCCATCAAGATCCAATGACGCAACTCGAAAACAAAGCGTGCTTAGCAGCAAAAGTGTCGAGAGAGCTTCATTCAGAGAACCGTTTTATCGCGATGGTCGATATTGATAACTTCAAATACATCAACGATAAATTCGGCCACCCAGTCGGTGATTTAGTCATCCAAAAAACCGCTGAAGTGATGCGCGATTGCTTCCCTAAACCAAAAGGGATTTGTTTAGCGCGTTATGGTGGTGAAGAGTTTGCCATCATGTTCCAAGCTAATGACGAGTTTGATGCCAAACATCAGCTTGATAACTTCCTAACCGCGTTGCAAAGAAGCCATCTCACATTGGGCTGTGGCGATGTACGATTTACGGCAAGTGTTGGGTTTACACCATTAGAAACCAGCTATCACCATGTAGTGGAGCAAGCTGACAAAGCACTTTATCAAGCAAAAAGATTGGGCAAGAATCGCGTCTGCCATCTCAAAGCAGCATAGCGAATTTGTTACGAAAAAAGACAAAGCCAGAGCAAATATCGCTCTGGCTTTTTTTATTTCTATTACAGTCAGTTAAGTCATAAGATCTGACACGACACTTCCCTCTTTCCTCCGTCTTTTAAGCGACTCAAATTCTGCTCTCAAACACCCTCTTGTTAATCAGTTCTGAACAGGTGTTTATTTTTCTTTGATTTAACTTAACGGCTCTCATCAATAACCTTAAATGCATCAGGGGATTGCACGAAGCCAATTGAAAATGAAAGAACTGGACGATTACGTAGAGCAGATAAATTTAGACCTGACTAGCGAGATGTTAGAAGAGCTAGGCTGGGTCAGCGATAACGTCCATCAGGTTCTTTATTGGGTTATTGCCGCCATCCTATTCGTTGTATTGATTTGGGGTATTTTCTCATGAAGGCATCCAATCCATCTTATGGTCAGGTTTATTTGGTTGGAGCAGGCACAGGCGATGCGTCACTGCTTACCATTAAAGCATTTCGTCTGCTTAATCGTGTTGATGTCGTGCTTTATGACCATCTGGTTTCGGAAGAAGTCTTGGACGTCATCCCACGAAAAACCCTAAAAATCTGCGTGGGTAAACACTACGGTAAGTGTTCGCAAACGCAGGCAGAAATCAACGAAATGATGAAGGGCTACGCAATCACCGGTCTTACGGTATGTCGCTTAAAAGCGGGCGACCCGTTTGTATTTGGTCGAGGCGGTGAGGAAGCGACCTATTTAACACAGCAAGGCATCAACTATGAGGTTGTACCGGGTGTAACTGCGGCACTTGGATGCTGCGCTTACGCGGGGATACCGGTCACTCATAGACAAGTTTCGAGGGGTGTAACCTTGGTAACGGGACGAAACTGTAATGATGCTAGCGAACCTAATTGGAGCGCACTTGCCGCCATCGACCACACCCTAATTTTCTACATGGGGCTACACAAAGCAGAAGCGATCGCAGACAACCTCATTGCTCACGGTCTCGCGCCAGATACACCTTGCGCCATCGTTAGCAATGGGACACGAGAAAATCAAAGCAAGATCGTCACTACCTTAGCCGGACTGTATGAAACCTGCAAAACGCAAAAACCACCACTGCCAGCAATCATAGTGGTCGGAGGCGTGGTTTCCCTTTCGCAGTCACTGGAATGGTTTGAGTCCACCGCCGAGCCCTGTTTAGAACGCACGATTCACTAGTTTTTGAAAATAACGAGATAGAACAATGCCTAAGTTTTTAACTACTCAGCAAATGGGTTCGGCGATCGAGGCGTTACGTCAGAGCTATAAGGTGATGGCGCCCGTCTATGAAGAATACGCGGGTCGTTTTGCCCATACCCCAAATTTGGATTACCAAGAACTCGAACGTTACGACCAACTGGAGTGGAAAGAGAAAAGCCACTTTTCACCCAAAGAGATCGTCTTCCCAATTACCGAAACCCTGTTTTGGTTTAACGCCGACGAGTTGCGAGAATCCAGTGTCGATGCGCGCCCTGTGTTTCTGTTTCTCAGAGCTTGTGACATCAATGCGCTCAAAAGCCTTGATTACATGTTTTTAGAAAACGGCGGTCACGAAGACTTCTACTACAAACGTCTGCGCCAGAAACTCAAACTTGTACTGATTGAGTGCAGCGAAAGTTTCGAAAACTGCTTTTGTGTCTCTATGGGTACCAACAAAACCGACAACTTCGCCGCTTCAGTGCAATTTAGTGATCACGGCGCCATTGTCACTATTAAAGATCCAGAGCTGACAC
This sequence comes from Vibrio sp. CUB2, assembly GCF_001557945.1. Classification (NCBI taxonomy): domain Bacteria; kingdom Pseudomonadati; phylum Pseudomonadota; class Gammaproteobacteria; order Vibrionales; family Vibrionaceae; genus Vibrio; species Vibrio sp. CUB2. The sequence goes on from NZ_LNRB01000001.1 coordinate 523,754, forward strand.
CGTACTTTTCACAAGGCAAAGACGTTGAACACAGCGTCAGCTTCGTCAAGTCCAATCCAGTCAAAGTCCGTACGCCAGATTCGGTTTGCGATGACCCAACGAAAATACGTGAAGTGTTACTCAGCCATCCGGAGTGGTCAGAATACAACTCACGCTGCATTGGTTGCGGTCGCTGCACTTCTTCATGCCCGACTTGTGCCTGCTTCAACGTGTTTGATGTGGTTTACAACCAAGAAGCCAAAGTGGGTGAGCGTCGCCGCCAACACGCCAGTTGCATGATTGATGGCTTCTCGGATATGGCAGGCGGTCACAGCTTCCGTCATAAAACTGGAGAGCGCTTACGTTATCGCGCCTTACACAAGGTCAACGACTTTAAGTCTCGCCAAGGCGAACACCACATGTGTGTTGGATGCGGACGCTGCGACGACCGATGCCCTCACTACATCTCATTTAGCAACATCATCAACAAGATGACATCGATTGTAGAGGAGGCGCTCTAATGTGCGATTGTGAAAACAAAATGCTGCCGCAAAGCTACCCGATTATTCATATCGAAAAGCACACAGAACTGGAATGGAATTTTCGCGTTGCGTGTGACTTTCCGGTGCACTACGGACAATTTGTCGAAGTGGGTTTATCCCTTGTGGGCGAAGCACCTATTTCCGTCTCCGATTACGGCTTAGGTTACGTCGACTTGCTGATACGTAATGTCGGCAAGGTAACCAGCGAGCTGTTCCAATTAAACGCCAGTGATCGCGTGATGATGCGCGGCGCAATGGGCAATGGCTACCCGATGGAAGCATACCAAGATAAACACCTCATTGTGGTCGCGGGCGGCACTGGCGTTGCTCCGGTTAAAGGGCTGATTAACTACTTTCACAACAACCCAAGTGATGTGAAGAAGATGTCTTTGATCCTCGGATTCAAAAACCAAGATGCCGTGTTATACAAAAACGACTTGCTGAATTGGTCTTACTTCAATCACGTCATCACCACCTTGGATGACGGTGGCGACGAGCACTTCTATGAGAGCGGCCTGGTCACCGAGCACATCAGCAAGCTCGATCTCTCAGACAAAGAGAACATCCGCGTCATCGTAGTGGGTCCGCCGGTCATGATTAAGTTCGTCGTGCAGGACTTCTTATCCAGAGGCATTCAAGAAGATCAGATTTGGGTCGACTACGAACGCAGAATGGCCTGCTCAGTTGGTAAATGCGGCCACTGCCGAATTGGCGACAAATACGTGTGCTTGGATGGTCCGGTTTTCCGTTATGACCACGCCAGAACCATGATCGATTAGGAGGGAATCACAATGACGATGGACGTAGATATCATCAAAATGCGCGCCAATGGCGATTACCGCCTATCGAAAGTGCGTGGCGAGTGCATGATCAGCGTGCGCATTCCGGGTGGCATTATGCCCGCTTACTTGCTAGGTGCCGCGCAAGAGATCGCCGAGAAGTGGGGCAATGGTGTCATTCACCTCACCACACGACAAAAACTGGCGATGCCCGGCATTCGCTATGAAGACATTCCAGAGGTCAACAAAGCGCTTGAGCCCTTCATCAAAGACATCACCGTCGATACATGTGGCATTGATGTCGAAGACACGCAAGCAGGTTATCAGTCGATTGGTGGGCGTAATATCGTCGCTTGTCAGGGCAGCCGAATCTGCCAGAAGGCCAATACCGATACCACTGGCTTGGCGCAGCGAATGGAGCGTCACGTTTATCCAAGCAAATACCATTTAAAAATGGTCATGGCAGGCTGTCCGAACGACTGTGCCAAAGCCAATATGGCGGATTTTGGCATCTTAGGTATCGCCAAGATTAATTTCGAAAGTCATCGCTGTATTGGTTGCGGCGCCTGCGTCAAAGCTTGTGCGCACCACGCAGTAGATTGCTTGTCACTCAAAGACGGTAAAGCGGTGAAGGAAGAAAGCAAATGCATTGGCTGCGGCGAATGTGTGCTTGCTTGTCCGACACTGGCTTGGCGTCGAGATCCAAAACAATTCTATATGGTCAAACTGGGCGGTCGAACTTCGAAGAAGACCCCTCGCGTTGGCAAGATGTTCCTCAATTGGGTAACGGAAGACGTCCTGCACCCTGTCATCGACAATCTGTTCGAATTTGAAAAAGAGATGTTGGGCGGTAAGCCGATTTACCTCCACATGGGGCATCTGATTGATAAAGGCGGCTACTTGCGTTTTAGAGAGCGCGTCTTAGATGGCGTTAGCCTAAATCCGGAAGCCAAAGTCGCCGAACGTATGTATTGGGCAGAAGATGAATACGTAGCGAACATGCACGTGAAATAGGCATAGTATGAACAAACTAGAAGAAATGTTTAAAGAGGCGTTAGCCCCAGCAGGTATCACCATCAATGGTTCTAAACCGTGGGATATCCAAGTGTTTAACCCAAAAGTGTATGAGCTTGTGATGCAGTCAGGCTCCTTGGGTTTAGGGGAAGCGTACATGTCCAAGATGTGGGATTGCAGCCGCTTGGATCAGTTCTTTGAACGCGTACTTTTAAACGATATTGAAGGCAAACTAGGACTGGCTGAAAAGCTCAAGTTCGCCTCTTCCGCTGCGAAATTAAAACTGAAAAGCTGGGTTAACCCACAGAGCATTGAGCGTTGTAAATTCGATGTACCGCACCATTACGACATCGGAAATAAGCTTTACCAGAAGATGCTCGATTCACGCATGACCTACACCTGCGGGTATTGGAACCGAGCTGCAACGCTGGACGAAGCGCAAGAGCACAAGATGGATTTGATTTGTCGTAAGCTCGACCTACAACCGGGAATGCGTATTCTCGATATTGGCTGTGGTTGGGGCAGCTTTATGATTTACGCAGCGAAGAAGTATGGCGTAATTTGCGATGGTCTGACTCTATCCAAAGAGCAGAAGAAGCTCGGCAGCAAACTGGCAATAGAAAACGGCGTAGTCGCAAACTTCATTTTGAAGGATTACCGCGAGTTCAAGCCCACCGTGCAATACGATCGCCTAGTGTCGATTGGTATGATCGAACACGTGGGACCGAAGAACTACGCAGAATACTTCGAGTGCGCAGAGCGCTTCATGAAAGACGATGGCGTGTTCTTGCTACACACCATTGGTTCACACCACAGCACTACCGCATCGGATCCGTGGATCTCGAAATACATCTTCCCAAATGGTGTTATTCCATCGATGAAGAACCTCGCAGAGGCGATGGAAGATCGATTTAATATCGAAGATGTGCACAACTTCGGTGAAGACTACGACAAAACCCTGATGTGCTGGTTCTCCAACTTCCAACACTCATGGAATCAGATCAAAGGCGATTACAGTGAAGATTTCTACCGCATGTGGAAATACTACTTACTCAGCTGTGCTGGCGCCTTTCGCTCACGAGATTTGAGTTTATGGCAGCTCGCCCTAACTAAGATTGGTCGCCGCCGACCACTAACCGTACGTTCCATGTAAGCAATCTGCCTCCAGATTGTGTTTTGAGCACCTTCGTTTAGCTCCAAGCCAGAATGGGCGGTTTCATTCTGGCTTTTTTTATACCCAAGTGACTTCAATGTGAAAGATTCAAAACCTGTCATTAGCGAGAGGTTACTTGGGTATATATTACAAGAATTTACGCTTTCATTCGTAAATACAATTCAATATTTACTTAATTACACTTAATTTAACGAAAATATATTTTCTAGAAAGAAGCAAAGAAAATATTTTTAGTTAACTTTTCATATCTATTTTATTTAGGTTTTACATAGATAATAAAAAAGCCGCTTACGCGACTTTTCGTAAAACAGAGTTTTGCTGATTAACCGCCTCGGCGACCACCCATGGCATAACACATATTGGGTTGCATCATGACAACCTTGCCATCAATCAGGCACGCCTCATACCTTGAAGAATCAGGCATATTGCGTTCACTACTCGCAATAGACAAAGGCGCGATGAGCATAATCAGTACAGCCAATACAAACTTCTTCATATTACTCTCCTTCTATAATTACTCTAAAAACGTACTACTTGATATGTAAAATCCGCACGCAGTTATGATTTATTAGATATTGAATCTGAGACTATTAAAAAGTAATTTAATCCAACTCTCAATAGTTATTTTTATTTTAGATGCAATAAATCAAACTTGGTAATTTATTTTTGTCTTTATAATAAACCTCAATAATATGAGTATCTAAGCTAACTCGATTTATTTGTATAACATTCGATTTCTGATAACAATTCAAAGCAGCTCTGAATCACCACTTCGCTCTCCTACCCCATCGAGAGCTTCTAACTTATCGTTTTACTTATTTAAGTCTCAAAAGGCATGACTAAAGCATCAGGTTTAATGACTTTCATCGTAATTACTCATACTTAGTAACGTCTATCGTTACTTTTAGTCTTCTTAACTGTGACTTGTTCAGCATTGATGGCCGTACTGTGCACGCTCAGGCAATCTTCGTCTCAACCAAGGCTCATACAGAAAACCAAAACCAGAGCCAAAATAAAAATATTGAGAGTAACCATCATGAAAGCCATCAAATCAATCATCATCACACTGCTATTCACGTCAACACTTTCTGGTTGCGTGTCTACACCAGGTCATTATCGCCTCGCCCCCAATGTTCGCCCAACCTTGATGAACGCGAACATCAACGTTCAACCACTGGTTAACACGGCGGTTTCTGTTGGCAAGGTGGTATTGCCTTACGCGATTTCCGCAGGGCATGCTTACGTAAATACGCCTTATTTCTTGCTGCGATAAGCCTAAAAGCTCGCCTGTCGCTCTTCGAAAGAAACCCAAAAATAAAGCCGATGCGTCTTCTCCACATCGGCTCTACGTTCAATTTCAGCACATTTTCGGGAACGTTCTCTAAAGTATTCTCAACTTAGCAGCTTTCACGCTCAATGTTTTGGAAAGTAAGCACAACTTTACTCATCTCTTTTCCTCGACCTTCGATTCGTTCAATCAACATTTTCGCTGCGTTTTCGCCCGCTTTATCAAACGCATAGTTGAAAGTAGATAGGCTTGGAATGCTAATGCTTGCCAGTTCATCGTTACCCACACCGAGTACACGAACTTGCTCTCCCACTTTTACACCCATCTCACGAAGTGCTTTAACCGCGCCTACCGCAATACGGTCGGTGGCACAGAAAAGTCCGTCCAAATGAGGATACGCTTCCATCTGTTCTTTCGCTTGCTGATAGCCAGATTCAATCGAGAAATCACCGCGCGCGTGGAACAATAAAGCTTGCTGATGAAAGTCCAAAGATTGCTTTAACCCTTGCGAGCGCTGCACATCAACAGCGATGTCTTCACCTTGCACACCAATAAAACCAATCTGCTTGCAACCCGCGGCGACCAAGCGATTACCAGCTTCAAAGCCAACCCGAACGTCATCGTGCACCACGCTTGGTACGTTATGCAGTGACCCATCTTGCCCTACCAATACGACAGGAACATTGGATTGTTGAATGGCCTTGTTCAGCGCGGCATCAAAGTGCGTGGCGTAAAGGATAATGCCCTCTACACGCTTCTGGTTGAAGATCTGAATGTACTCGATTTCTTTTTCGTACACTTGGTGAGTATTCGCTAACAGGACGTGTTTGCCTGCTTGCTCAATGATCGCGGTTAAACCGTCCACACCCTGAGATATCGCATGGGATGAAACTCGAGGCACAATCACACCAATCAAATTGGTCTTTTGCGATTTTAGGTCTTTGGCGACTTGGTTGACGACATAGCCACACTCTCCCACCGCTTTGCGTACCTTGATTTTCGTCGCTTCTTTTACCCCGTATTCATTATTGATAACACGGGATACTGTAGATTTGGATACGCCAGCCAAACGCGCCACATCGTGCAAACTCGCCATATTGTCCCTATTCCATCTTTGTCATTGTTGATTATTGGGATTGTTTGCAGAAATCTGCCACTCCCCATGAAGGATTACGTGATTTTACCCTCGTTAAGCGGATCATTGTCACCCAATATAACGATCATTCTCACATAATTCGGCCTTATCTTTTGACCCGTTGCCATTAATCATCAAAAATCCGCCTTGCAAACGTTCCCAAAAATAACCAAAACAATATTTATTTCAATTAAAGACAAGTAATACCAATCGGGGTGTGCAATGAACTATCCAGTCATAGCAAAACAACTACTTGAGCATTTAGGCGGTAAAGAAAACATTCAAGCCCTTGCTCACTGCGCAACACGTTTACGTTTAGCGCTAAAAGACGAAGAAAAGGTCAACGAAGAAGCGATCGGCAACCTTGATGGCGTAAAAGGCCAATTCAAAGTTTCAGGTCAATACCAAATCATTTTCGGCTCTGGCATCGTAAACCAAGTTTACGCAGAGATGGCGAAACAAACTGGATTGGCAGAGATGTCGACCAACGATGTTGCTTCTGCCGGAGCGGATAAACAAAACCTAATTCAACGCGCAGTTAAAGGGTTGTCGGATATTTTCGTTCCGATCATTCCAGCCATCGTTGCAGGTGGTTTGTTGATGGGTCTGTTCAATGTCTTAACCGCGCAAGGTCTATTCATTGAAGGTAAATCGATCATTGATGCCTACCCTGGGCTGACCGATTTAGCCAATATGATCAACACCTTCGCGAACGCACCATTTGTTTACCTTCCTGTTTTATTAGCGTTCTCAGCTTCGAAGAAGTTCGGCGGTAACCCATTCTTGGGCGCTGCGCTGGGTATGTTAATGGTTCACCCCGATCTGCTTAACGGCTGGGGTTTTGGTAGCGCCTCTGTATCTGGCACAGTACCGACATGGAATATCATGGGTCTGGAAATCCAAAAGGTTGGCTATCAAGGTTCGGTGCTGCCTGTTCTGGTTTCTGCATTCATTTTGGCTAAGGTTGAACTTGGTTTACGTAAAGTCATCCCATCCGTATTGGACAACTTGCTCACACCGATGCTGGCGATCTTCATTACGGGTTTCGTAACGTTTACTCTAGTTGGTCCGTTTACGCGTGACCTTGGCTTTATGCTAGGTGATGGTCTGAACTGGCTTTACGATTCAGCCGGTTTTGTGGGTGGCGCACTGTTTGGCTTTATCTACGCACCGTTCGTTATCACTGGTATGCATCACAGCTTTATCGCAATTGAAACCCAACTATTGGCTGATATCGCAACCACTGGCGGTACCTTCATTTTCCCTATCGCGGCAATGTCTAACGTTGCACAAGGTGCCGCAGCGCTGGCGGTTGGCTTTACTACTAAAGATACCAAGATGAAAGGCATCGCGGTGCCATCGGGTGTGACTGGTCTACTTGGGATCACGGAACCAGCCATGTTTGGTGTGAACTTGAAGCTACGCTACCCATTTATCGCTGCGATCATCGGTTCAGCTGTCGCGAGTGCATTCATCACGCTATTTAACGTTAAAGCGCAAGCACTAGGAGCTGCTGGTCTGCCAGGCATTATTTCTATCGCACCAGATAAAATTGGCTACTACATTGTCGGCATGGTTATCGCGTTCGCAACCGCGTTTGTTCTGACCGTCGTATTGGGCATGCGTGATAAAGCAAAACAAGCAAAGACAGCGACAGCATAAGAAGTTTTAACTCCTTGCCCATTCAACACAGTCTCATCTTGCTTGTTCGATATCGGGGGCTCAGTAGTATCGAACAGTAAGGTGGGGTTGTGGGGCATAATCCCCCTGCCACTCGCTTTGAGTAGCAAGCCAGCCAGAAGGTTTCTGACTGGCTTAATTATATGGTCCGCCCCACTCTCAAGCCCTTAAGCTTAGAGTACGTTCTCAGAATGAGGTGAACCATATGTCTACTATCCACATCTTAGGTATCGACCTAGGCAAGCACTGTTTCCACGCAATCGCTCATAACCGTTCAGGTGCGGAAGTATTGCGTCGTAAGTTTAATCGAAACCAACTCCAACATTTCCTTTGTAAAATAGAGCCAACCACCATTGCTTTCGAAGCTTGTGGCGGTGCTCATTGGCTTGCTCGTAAGTGTGGTGAATACGGCCATCAAGCTCGACTTATTCCTCCCCAGTACGTTAAGCCTTATGTCAAAGGCAACAAAAATGATTTCATAGATGCATCAGCAATTGCAGAAGCCGCTGGTCGACCAACAATGAGGTTTGTCGCAGTAAAAAGTGAAGAGGCCCAAGTCATCGCAGCGATTCATCGTGTCAGAGATGGTTATATCAAGGAGAGAACCGCGGCGATGTCTCGAATTGGGGCTATCTTGCTTGAGTTCGGCCTGAGTTTTCCAAAAGGACACGCAAAGATGAAGTCTCTATTCCAATGGCTAGCAGAGCAAAAAGTGCCACTGCCAGAAAGCTTACTCGGTGAATTAGTGTCAATCCACGAGCACTACAAATACCTTAATGAACGAGTCAAAGCTCAAGATAGTAAGCTTCAGACAGTTGTTAACAACAACGAAAGTGCACAATTGCTGAAAACTATCCCTGGAGTTGGCGACCTTACATCGACGTTGTGCGTGGCGGACGTAAGCTCCCCA